>JAEUIV010000051.1 GCA_016795005.1 Phycisphaerae bacterium | reverse complement strand
CAGGGACTACGAATCCCTCCGAGGCCGCTACAACGACGCCGTCAAGCAATCCGCCGTCACCGAACTCGTCGTCAGGAACAACCGCCTCTCCGTCGAGATACGCAACCGCGAAGGACTCATCAAGTCCATCGAAACACCCCTCGACCCATCGCGCGAGATCTACGTGGACTACGCCGTCGTCAACGGCCGCCTGCTCATCCGCCGCGTCTTCGACGCGCGCACACCGCCCGATCAGGCCCTCCTCATCGACGGCGAACTCGCCGCCGTCAACTGGAACAGCCCCGAAGCCTCCCACGGCAAGGCCGTCTACCGAACCCTCGCCGAAGGCCGATGGACCATCAACGTCACGGGCAACGGCGCCCTCAACCTCACACGCAACGAATCGCAGGAACCCGCCAACCTCGTCAACGCGCCGCCGCTCCGAACCTACACCGAGGAACTCGCCGGCGTCGACGCGCAACTCGAAGGCATCGGCTGGACCGACATCTGGCGCCGCGTCGCGGGCCAGTGATCCACTCATCATCGACCGCAACGCGACGACCCACCGCGCACTCCACGCATCTCTTCGCCCGGAGCGCCGTCACGCCGCACCTATACTCCGCCCCGAACCAGCCGCAGCCAGAATCATCCACCGCCAACACGCACTCCTCGGCGGCCACGCCCCACGACCATGAACCACCCATGACCGCCGCACACCTCCCACGCCGAACCTTCGCCATCATCTCGCACCCCGACGCGGGCAAGACCACGCTCACCGAAAAACTCCTCCTCTACGGCGGCGCGGTCGACCTCGCCGGCTCCGTCACCGCCCGGAAGGACCAACGCGCCACAACCTCCGACTGGATGGAACTCGAACGACAGCGAGGCATCTCCATCTCCTCGACCGTCCTCCAGTTCGATTACAACAACTACCGCATCAACCTCCTCGACACGCCGGGACACAAGGACTTCTCCGAAGACACCTACCGCGTCCTCACCGCCGTCGACGCCGCCGTCATGGTCATCGACGCCGGAAAGGGCATCGAGCCGCAGACACGAAAACTCTTCGAGGTCTGCAGACGACGGGGCGTCCCCATCTTTACCTTCATGAACAAGTGCGACCGACCGACACGCGACCCGCTCGAGCTCCTCGATGAACTCGAACAGGTCCTCGGCATCGGCGCCTTCCCCGTCAACTGGCCCCTCGGCAACGGCCCGACCTTCAAGGGCGTCTACGACCGCCTCGCCCACCACGTCCACCTCTTCGAACGAACACGCCGAGGCGAACACGCCGCCCCAGTCAACGTCCTCGGAATCGAAGACCCCGCCATCCGCGACGCCCTCGACCCGGACACCTACACCCAGGCACGCGAGGAAATCGAGATGCTCAGCGGCGCGGGAGAGGCCTACGACATGCCACGCGTCCTCGCCGGCGAGGTCACCCCCGTCTACTTCGGCTCCGCCATGAACAACTTCGGCGTCCAACTCCTCCTCGACGGCTTTCTCGCACACTCAAGCCCGCCCGCCCCGCGACGCGCCGGCGATCGACTCATCCAGCCCGACGAACCCACCTTCTCGGGCTTCGTCTTCAAGATCCAGGCCAACATGGACCCGAAACACCGCGACCGCATCGCCTTCATCCGCGTCGTCTCGGGCTGCTTCACACGAGAAATGACCGTCATCCACGCGCAGTCGGGCAAGAAAATCCGACTCTCCAACGCACAGAAACTCTTCGGCCGAGACCGCGAAACCGTCGACGAAGGCCGCGCGGGCGACGTCGTCGGCATCGTCGGACACGACATCCTCCGCATCGGCGACACGCTCACCGAGGACCGAACCATCGTCTACAACGAGATCCCGCGCTTTACCCCCGAAACCTTCGCCTACCTCCACAACCCGCAACCCGGAAACTCCAAGAAGTTCCGCCTCGGCTACGAGCAACTCCTCCAGGAAGGAGTCGTCCAGGTCCTCCACGTCGGCACAGGACAGGTCAAGATCCCGCTCCTCGCCGCCGTCGGCCCGCTCCAGTTCGAAGTCTTCCAGTACCGCCTCAAGTCCGAGTACGGCGCCGAATCACGGCTCGAACCCTCCCGCTGGACCATCGTCCGCTGGCTCCCCGCGCCAACCGCCGCGAACACGCAGCCGCCCGACCTCCCCGCCGACGCCACCCTCGCCTTTGATTCCGACGAACGCCCCGTCGTCCTCTTCGCCGACGAATGGGCCATGCGCCACTTCACCCAGCGCAACCCGAAACTCGAACTCTCCCCGCTCCCACCCGCCACAACCTAGCCCGCCCCATCACGCTCGGCACGAGTCGCCAGATCCCGTGGCCGCGCCGCGGTCATCTTTGTAAACTCCTCCGCGCGCACCCGAATGGCAAGAAAGCAACCAACAGCACCACGTGAAGGTCGCCTCTTCGAGCATCAGGAGCAGGAGCACTCGCGCCGCCTCCGCCGCCAGCGGGCACTCTTCATCCCGCGATACGTCGAAGAAATCGCCAGAAACCAGCAACTCACCGGAGCCGCACAGGACAGCGCGTACGCCATCGCCCTCCGCTGGGCCGACCTCGAAACCACCGGGCGGCTCGCCTCGCACAAGGAAACCTCGATCGACACGCAGTTCCTCGACCAACTCTTCGGTGAAGGGCTGGGATATACAAACAAAACCACCAGCCCAGACGCCTGGCAACTCGAACACAAGTTCACCGTCCCCGGCGTCGGCACCGCCGACGGAGCCTTCGGCGACTTCCCGAACGCCGCCGCTCCGCGCGTCGTCATCGAACTGAAAGATTCACGCACAGACCTCGACCGCGATCGATCCAACGGCCGCACCGCCGTGCAGCAGTGCTGGGATTACCTCAACGCGCTCCCGGAATGTCCCTGGGGCATCGTCTCCAACTTCTCCACCATCCGACTCTACCACCGCACAAAGGGAATCTACGCCTACGAGGAGTTCACCCTGCAGGAACTCCGAAGCCGCGAACGATTCAACGAGTTCTACGCCCTCTTCGAGCGCGGCGGGCTGCTCCAGTCGCGGTTGCGCCAGCCGCCCAGGGCCGCGGCGCTCCTCGCGAAGACCGAGAACCGACAGAAGGAAGTGGGCGATGAACTCTACAAGTCGTACCAGTCGCAACGGACGCGCCTGATCGCCCACCTGATGGAGCGCCACGACAAACCGCTCAACTCAGCCATCGCCGCGGCACAGAAACTGCTCGACCGCGTCATCTTCATCGCCTTCTGCGAGGACCGCGGGCTGATGCGCTCCAACGCCCTCGAGGATGCCTCGAAAAACCTGCCCGCCTTCACGCGCGCGACTAACCCGCGCTGGCAGAACTTCCTCCGCCTCTTCGAGGCCATGGACAAGGGAACAGCCGACAACGGCGAGCGGGAAATCCCCGCCTTCAACGGCGGACTCTTCGCGCACGACCCGGAAGTGGACGAACTGCAGTTGGAAGACATCCCGTGGACGACCGGGTTCAGCGGCTTCGGCTCCTTCGATTTCTCGGAAGAAGTCAACGTTGAAGTCCTCGGCCACCTCTTCGAGAGATCAATCACCGAACTGGAGAAACTCCGCATCGGCGGGCTGTACGCACTGAAGGCCGGGATCGAGGATGAGCCGGCGATTCCGGAGCCGCGGCAAGCAAGGGGGAAGAATAAGACGGGAGAAGGAGGGGAAGAATCGTCCTTCTCGAAAATGCCCAAGAGCGCCGAGCGCAAGCGCTTCGGCATCTACTACACGCCCCCCGCCTTCACCGGACTCATCGTCGAGCGGACGGTCGATGCCCTCGTCCGCGAGCGCTTCGCGGCCCTCGCCAGGAAGCACGGCGTGGACCCCGAGGCGCGCGAGGATCAGGATCCCAAGAAACTCCTCGGCTACTGGTCCGCGTGCCTCGAAGAACTCAAGACCATCACGGTCTGCGACCCCGCCTGCGGCTCGGGCGCCTTCCTCATCCGCGCCTACGAAGCGCTCGACGCCCACTACAAGGCGGTCGTCCACGGCCTGGGTGGGGCCTCTTCCGGTGGGGCAGGCTTTCAGTCCGCCGCTGCTTCCCCCGGTGGGGCGGGCTTTCAGCCCGCCCGCCTGAAGGAGATCGAGGACTCCATCCCCGACCTCATCCTCGGGCACAACCTCTTCGGCGTGGACCTCTCGCGCGAAGCGGTCGAGATCACGCAACTGGCCCTCTGGATCCGCTCCGCGCGCCGGGGCAAGACCCTCGCCGATCTCTCGAAAAACATCCTCCACGGCAACAGCCTCGTCGCCGACAAGTCGGTCGATCCGCACGCACTCGACTGGCACAAGGCGTTTCCGACTGTCTTTCCCGTGCCACCGATCACCGTCCGCGGTGATCGGTGTCCCCCCCATGCCGACACCGATTCCACCTCAAAGCAGGCGGAGTCGGTGGCACGCGGCTTCTCCTGCGTCATCGGCAACCCGCCGTGGGAACGGGTGAAGGTCCAGGACCGCGAGTTCTTCTCCCTCACCGACCCGATCACCGCCGAGGCCGTGAACGCCAGCGACCGCAAGAAGCGCATCGCCGCCATGCCCGAAGCCAACCCGGAACTCCACGCCTCATATCTCGCGGCCCGCGACAACGCCCAGAAGATGCTCGACTACGCCCGCGGCTCGCGCCGCTACCCGCTCACGGGCAAGGGCGACGTCAACCTCTATATGCTCTTCGCGGAACTCGCGCGATCCCTCGTCGCCCCCGCCGGCATCGTCGGCCTCCTCGTCCCCTCGGGCATCGCCACCGACGACACCACCAAGGACTTCTTCACCGGCCTCATGGACGACAAGCGGCTCATCTCCCTCTACGACTTCGAGAACCGCAACAAAATCTTCGAGGACGTGGACGGACGCTTCAAGTTCTCCGCCCTCGTCTTCGGCGGCGCGGCACGCAAGACCGAAAAGGCCGACTTCGTCTTCTTCGCGCGCGGCGTCGAAGACACCGCCCCTCACAACAAGCAGCGCCACATCCCCCTCACCGCGGCCGACATGGCGCTGTTCAATCCGAACACGAAGACCTGCCCAATCTTCCGCACCCGCCGCGACTCCGACCTCACCCGCGCCGTCTACAAGCGCGTCCCCATCCTGATCGACGAGAACCGCAAGTCCGGGGGGAACCCGTGGGGGATCAAGTTCCTACGCATGTTCGACCAGACCAACGACGCCGAGCACTTCGTCGAGCGCAAGGTCTGGGAGAGGAAGAAATACAAACTCGAGGGCAACGTCTTCGTGAGCGGCAAGAAGCGGGCGCTGCCGCTGTACGAGGCGAAGATGGTCCAGGCATTCGATCACCGGGCCGCGAGCGTGATGGTCGAAGATGACAACTGGGTCAGGCAGGGGCAGAAAACCAAGACGGAACATGTTCATCACCTGAACCCTGAGTTTGCGGTGCTTCCGAGGTGGTGGGTGGATGAAGTCGTGATTGATGCTGTTTCCGAAAGCAAGAAGCGAGACTGGCTGCTCGCATACAAGGACGTCACGAGCGCGACAAACGAGCGGACGATGATCGCGGCGTTTCTTCCTTGGGTCGCGGTCGTCAACTCCGCGCCACTCATGTTCGTCGGCGAAGAAGTCGAGCCTTGGCGCGAGTGCTGCTTGCTTGCGAACCTGAACGTATATGCGTACGACTTCATCGCTCGCCAGAAAGTCGGCAGCGTTCATCTGAACTTCTTCATCGTCGAGCAACTCCCCACCCTTCCCCCTGACACGTACGCTGACAAGTGCCCTTGGTCCAAGCGGGAGACGCTCGAACACTGGGTCAGCGAGCGGGTGCTGAAACTCTCCTGCACCGCCGAGGACATGATCCCGTTGGCGAAGGCGTGCAACTTCAAGGGATCACGCGGCGACGGCGTCCACATCTGGAAGGAGCAGGAGCGGCAGGAACTCCGCGCCGAACTCGACGCCGCCTACTTCATCCTCTACGGGATCGAGCGGGCGGACGTGGAATACATCCTCTCCACCTTCACCAACACCGGACACCTGAAAGAACAGGAGCGCCAGTCACCCGACCAAAAATGGCAATTGGGCGGCGCTGGACACCTGATCCTCGATGCCTACGACCACCTTTCGGGGCTGAGCAC
>JAEUIV010000219.1 GCA_016795005.1 Phycisphaerae bacterium | reverse complement strand
GAGGCCGGTGAGTTCCCGGTCGATGTTCTGTCCCGCGGCGCGGCGTTCCGCGAGCCGGAACCGCATGTCGGCGAGGCCGCTCTGCGCCGTTTCTCTTGCGGCGGCGTGCTGACGAAGCGCCTCTTCCGCTTTCTCAACCATCCCGGCCAGATCGTCCACCGCCGCGGCGTGCTGGGCGCTGTCCCTGTCCAGCGAGCCGATCTGGGCCTCCACGGCCGCCAGCCGGTGGGCCTCCTCCGCGAGGTGCGAGCGTGCCTCCGCCGCGTTGCGCTCGGTCATCCCACGCCGCTGCTGCGCTGAGTGCAGGCGGTGCTCCGCCGCCGCTTTTTCACGCTCCGCGGCGCGGTGCGCTTCGGTCGTCTCGTGCCGCCGGAGTTCCGCTTCCTGCTTCGCGTCCTCGATCGCCGCGAGTTCGGAGATCGCCTCGTTCCGCTTGCCCTCGAGGTCCTGAAGACGAGAGGTCAGCCCCGCGAGACGCTGCTGGAGATCGTCGTACTGCTCGAACGCGACGGCCATGCGCAGCGCCCGGAACTCGCAATCCAGTTGCTGCCACCTTCGCGCCTTGGCGGCCTGCCCCTTGACCAGACGGAGCCGGCGCTCGGTTGAATCAAGTTGCTCGCGCACGCGGACGAGATTGACCTCGGTGCGCTCCAGTTTCCGTTGCGCTTCAACACGCCGGACCTTGAACCGCGCGACCCCCGCGGCTTCCTCGAAAAACGTGCGCCGCTCGTAGGGGCTGGCGAGCAGCAGCGCGTCAACCTTGCCCTGCTCGATGATCGAGTACGCATCCGCGCCGACCCCCGTATCGAGGAAGAGGTCGCGGATGTCCCGCAGCCTCGCCTTCTTCCCGTTGATGAGGTAGTGAGACGTGCCGTCGCGATAGAGACGCCGCTCGACATCGACCCGCTCCGTGTCGATCGGGAGCGCCCGGCGACGGTCCCCGGAGCGATCAAAGAGCATCGCGGCCTCGGCGGCTTCCTCTTCGCCCTCCGCGCCTTCAGCCCCGTCCATCGGCGACGTGACGCCGCCCGTGTCCGCGCTCGAACCCCGGAGCGCCTCCATCGCGGCCAACTCGTCCGACGTGAGTTCCGGGTTGTCGAAACTGAGCACCACGCTCGCGGCGCCCATGGGCTGCCGGCCGGCGCTGCCGGAGAAGATCACGTCGATCATCTCCTTCCCGCGCAGGCTCTTGGCGGAGCGCTCGCCGAGCACCCACTTGATCGCGTCCACGACGTTTGATTTTCCGCACCCGTTGGGGCCGACGATGCCGGTGATCGGCGCGTCAAACGTGAACTCCGTCCGATCGGCGAAGGACTTGAAGCCGGACAACGTGAGCTTTGCGAGCCGCATCATGGGCGCCGACCTCCTTGCCAATCTCGCGCGAGCGAGCGACCTTCCATGGTCTTCGATTGTTCCGCAACGTCGCGGCGGCGCGACGATGCGGCGGATGCACCATTCATATCGGTCTCACCGGCCACACAAGTAGACCATGATCGTAGTATGACATTCGCGGACGCCCCCGGCAACCGTGCGCCTCGATCCTCAGGCAAAATCCGACACGACGCCGGCTCGGCCGACGCCTCCGATCAACGCGGGGTGCGGGAGTCCTTCGGCTTCTGCGGCGCCTGGGGAAGGGGGACCACGTACGACTTCTTGAGGCCCGCCGGCGGCTGTGTCGGCGCCGTCTCCGGGACCTCCGCCGATGCCGCTTCGGACGATTCGGGGCGATCGGCTCCCGCCACCCCTCCCGCCGTGTCGGGTTCGCTCGTCGCCACCGAGGTCTCGTCGCCGACTTCGGGACGGTCGCTCCCGCTCTCCGTCTGCCGGGCGCGGATCAGTTCCAGTTCCAGGCGGTCGGTTTCGGGGACAAACGGGGCCGCGGCGATTCCCTTGCTGAGCATCGTCGCCAAGGCCCCCACCACCTCCGAATACGAGAGGTTCAGCCCCGGTGCGGGCGCTTCGGGAGTGGACTGGTGAGCCAGGTATTCGACGAGATTCGTCATGAACGCGGGAGTCTCGACCTGCACGCTCCGGCCGGTTCGGAAGTCCTTGTAGAACACCTTCAGCGGGTCCGACTCGGACTGGGCGGACACCATCAGCCGATCCTCCCACACACTCACAAACACCGGACGACGCACCTTCAGACCCTCGCCGAACACCACGATTCGAGGCTCATTCTGGAGCGTCGCATAGACCATCGGCTCGGCCGAGGGCACCACGTCGATCACGAACTTGTCATCGACACGGGTGCGCTCGATCCACGGGTCGGCCCGTCGGGCGAGCGCCTCGTAGGCCGCGATCCGAAGATCGAGTTCACGGGAGTTCAACTGGTCGCGGAGAAACTCGTTGACCTTCGGGTCGGAGGGAAGGATTCCGAGCAGGCGTATCGCCCCGGGCCGAAGCCCCGGCGGGCCTCGGAGCGCGACTTCCTCCAGGTGCGGGCGCGTGGTGATATCGCCCAGCTTGGCCCCGGCGGTGATCGCCGCCATGCGGGGACGGATCTCCGGGTAGTCATACAGCCCCTTGGTCTGGGGCAGGGCGATCGGCCCGAGCGCCTGGAGCGCCCAACTCAGGCTCTCGGCGATTTCCGGCTGTTCTTTCAGCGCCTTGGCATACTGGATCGCCGCCTCTTCCGGGAACGTCCGGTCCACGCGCACGTGCTGGAGCAGGCTGAAGAACTCGCCCGAATCGCTCCGATACGCGCGCGGCACGTTGATCTCGAGCGTTTCCTCGTTCAGCCCCCGCGCCACGGCCCCCTCCCCCGTCGCACGAGGAAAACGGCTGTTGATCGAGTCCATGATCGCCCGCGTCCGCGCGTGTGAAGGCGTATCGAGCGTCAGCGTGACCGGGAGGGGCTTATTGACCACCCCGCCGTTCATGATCCTTCCGACCGTGCGGTAAACCGTGTCTTTCCCGGCCTTGGCCGGGTCGGCAAAGGGGTTGATGAAGAGGTCGCCCTTGGCGTTGGCCATGGGTTCAGTCGCGGGCATCGCCGGGCGGACAAGCCCGCGGAAGAGCCGCGTGGTGTACAGGCGGCCGCCCTCGAGGCTCGTCGTCGCGGTGCCGGGGAGCGCCTCGACCCGCACATCGAACCGCGTGCCGACCGGCGCGCCCGGAGGAATGGCCGCCGACACGATGACCACCGCCGTCCGCTTGTCGTTCAGGATGTCGTTGGGCGACATGTTCTTGAACGGGCCGATCTCCTTGCCGACGCCCATGACGAGCATCTCGCGCTCCATGACGGCCCGGATGGCCCCCGGAGCGTCGCCCCCCCCGGTGTTGTTCAGCCCCACCACCAGCCCGTACCCCGAGACAAGGATCGGCTCCGTGCCCCGGAGCGTGGCCTGCGCCAGGATGCAGTCCCGCAGCACCGCGGGGGTGTCCTTCACGATCACGGTGTTCGGCTTGCGGGGCTTCTGCTTCGGCCCGGAGTCGCAGCCGGCCGGCAGAGCCACCATCGCCGACAGGCACAGCACACTCAACCAGACTCCCAATCCATTTCTCACGCGGCCGGCCCCTTTTCCCCGGTTTGACCCGTCAAGCCTACCGCATTTCGACGCGGCGTCCGCCCGAGGGTTCCGGGGGGCGCCCGTCGCGGCGCCCGGTCCGCTGGTCATCGCTTCCCGATCATCCCGAGGACGCTCTCGACCATCGCCCCGATCCCCTCGTAGACCGCGTGGACCGGCGCGTCGTACATGTACGCCGGGGCGGTGACGATTCGCTGCGCCGGGTCCACGCACGCCTGCGTGACGGCGCGTTCCTGGTGCTTCGACCCCATCGCCCTGATCGCCTCGGCGGTCCCCGCGTCGTTGCCGATGGTGACAGTGACACCCGGCCCGCCCTTCCCGGTGCCGAGCACCCGGGCGGCGATGACCGGCGCGATGCAACACAGCCCGACGGGCTTGCCCGCCGCGTGGAACGCGCGGACGATGCGATCAACGTTCGGCTCGACGCCGCACTCCGCCCCCTTGAAGGCAAAGTCGCACAGGTTCTTGGCCGCGCCGAACCCGCCGGGGAAGAAAGCCGCGTCGAACTTCGTGACTTCAAGTTGATCCAGGGGCTTGATCGCGCCGCGCGCGATCCGTGCCGATTCGACGAGGACGTTGCGCCGTTCAGTCTCGGCGGGCTTGTGCGTCAGGTGGTTGACGACGTGGGCCTGCATTACGTCGGGCGCGAAGCACTCGTACACGGCTCCCGCGCGGCTGAGGTGGATCAGCAGGCTGACGGCTTCGTGGATCTCGGTGCCGTCGAAGACGCCACAACCGGAAAGGATGACCGCGACCTTTGGCATACTGACAATCTGCAGAACATATTTCGCTACCGTTGTAACAGGAATTTACACCAATTTCCTAGCAGTAGCTATCGGGCAGTGGAACCGCTTGGAACGCCCATACTACGTCCGCGCAGGAATCTTCAATGACCCCGAGTTCAGCGCCTATGGACAAGCAGCGCAAACAGGATCTGCGTTCGGAACCCCTTTGCTGTAATTGGCGTAGACGGTTGTGAGGTCACCCATATTCACGACTCCATCAAGATTCACGTCTCCTCCGAACTGTCCCACGCCCGTCTGACTCCAATTCGTCAGGATCAATGTGACATCCGCGAACGTCACCTTCCAATCGCCCGTTGCATCGCCTGGAACCGGAGGAAGGAACGCGATCAAAGATGACTCGTCGGTCGAGTCGATGTCGCCGTCAAGGTCCATGTCTAATCGCACATTGTATGAAGCTGCGCAAACCGGCTGTGCTCCCGGCTGAATAATGCACCGCAGCAAAACAAGATCGCAACGATCGAGTAAACCATTTCGATCTCCGTCTCCAAGAAGCAATCGCGAGAAAGACTCTTCAGAAATGTGCACAGCAATCGGCTCGTTCAGAGTCTCGATTTCAAACGGAAGCTCCGCAACCGCATCTCGTTCTCCACCGCCTTCGCCCAAATCGTCAGTAACATCAAACTCTCCCGACTGATCGTAGCCGTCCAATCGGTTCTCGATCCAAACCAGTCTGGTGTCTGTCGGCGTACAAATCGTTGCTGTTGAAATTTGGTCGAGCGGGGGATCTGCAGAAGATGAAACGGAAGTCATGCAACCAATCACCCCTTCACATCCGAGCACGATTGCTCCCGTTTGCACCGTGATCTTCACTGTAAGCGTACGAGGCTGAGACAGTTCGTAAGTTGCGGAAACCCCCCCGAAAGCTCCGCCCGTAAACGACGGCTCAAATGTGCCAGGCGGAGTCTGACGACTCAATCCGCACCCGGGGTCATATGCCACAGCATTTTGGGTTGTCAACTCCACGAGCGAGTATGTCCGGTTTGACGATACGGGCTTAGCGATCACAGCCACCTCAGCATGTGCGCCTCCGCCCTCAAGTGGGATCTTTTGACAGTCTGGACTGCTCGGGTTCGCGCAATCCGCATCGTTCGGATCAGGCACTTCGATGGAAGTGGACACATCCAACGAACCGAATGTCAGCGCCGCATCTGCTTGCAGGTCACTGCCCATCAGTGGTGCGCAATCTTTGTTGCGATAATCGTCGCGATGAGTTTTCGCGTTAGAGTAGGCAAAAACAAAAGCAACGGGCTCGGAACCCTCCACTCCCGTTGAACTGTCAAAGTACAGCTCCACAGAGTGGCTGCCGAAAATCCGGTAAAAAAAACCATCGAACAGAGCATCTTGGGCACCAAGGGCTCCAACACACGCCATGACGACGAAAGACATACCAGTCATACTTCTTCTCCTAGTTCGATAGCGTTTGTCAGAAACTAGTTCGCAGGCGCAAATATTCTACCCAGTTTTAGCGCGTACCGACCGGTCTCATACGCCCCGGGAATTGCCTCGATGTACTCGACGTGACCATCCTGAAATGCGGCGCTGGATCGGGACCACTCCCCGTGATCACCCTTCACCTTCAGCGACGCGATCGCGGCGACATCCATCGTCTGATCATGGAGCCAGATAAATCTAGATGGAGCGGTCATCGATGCCTGCTTGAACTGGAACTTGGTCGCAAGCCAGACCGCCTGCTTCGAGCGGCCGCCACTCGTTCCCGGATATCGGTTGCTCTCGTTGATCGCCTCTCGGAACCACTTGGTGTTCATGTGATAGCTGGTGCCGACATCGTCATAGCAGGAGATGCGCGGGTCCTTGCCAAACCCCGGTCGCGGGGGAAACCAGTTCTGCCGCTGGTATGTGCCGTTGTCGGAAGGGCATGCAAAGACGGGAAGTTCTGATCGTTTGTTCTGGCTGTTATCGCGGAGGGTGGCGTCGGGTTCCACGTAGGGATTGAGCTTGCGGATGTTGATCGGATGACGCAGCCGCCCGCCGTACGCCGTGATCCAGTAGTTGTCGGCGGTCTTGCCGCCATACTTCCACGAATCGAACTCGGTATCGCCGTTGGGAATCTCCCATGTCGGAATCACCGGCCACATCCCGTCCCGCTGATCGTCCGCGTACAGCATGGCGCCGACGCTGATCTGCCGCACATTGTTCATGCACTGGGCCAAGCGCGACGATTCCCGCGCACCGCGCAGCGCCGGGAGCAAGATGCCGATCAGCACCGCGATGATCGCCACCACCACGAGCAACTCGATCATCGTGAATCCGCGACGGCGAAACGGCTCCCCGGCGAACCGCAAGTTCCCCATCGCTGTGCTCTTTCGCCCTGCTCTCACCGAGTCACCTCCGGCGGAAAGCCTTCCATCCAAGTCTATCCCCACTTTCTCAACTTCCAACCCCCCTCGCACGCCAATTTAAGGGGGACGCCCGGCCTGGGCCGCTCCCAATCCCTTGCTCCCTGTTCCCGTCCGCCTTCCTTCCCCTACCATCTCCCCGTGTTCATCGATAGCGCCACCATCCAGGTCAAGGCCGGCGACGGCGGGGACGGCCGAGTCTCCTTCCGGCGCCTCAAATACGAGCCGAAGGGAGGCCCCGACGGGGGCGAAGGGGGCGACGGCGGGTCCGTCATCGCCGTCGGCGATCCCAACACGAACACCCTCCTCGATTTTCGCCACAAGCGCCTCTGGAAGGCCCAGTCCGGGGAGCACGGCCGGGGCAAGCAGCAGTACGGCGCCTCGCAGAATGACCTGACCATCAACATGCCGCCGGGAACCCTGATCTACGAGGCCCGGCCGGAGGGCGAAGTCCTGATCGCCGACCTCAAGGAGAACGAGCGCGTCGTGATCGCCAAGGGAGGCCGGGGAGGTCGCGGCAACGAGGCGTTCAAGTCCCCCACTCACCAGGCGCCGCGCGAGGCCGAACCCGGAGTCCCCGGCGAAGAAAAGACCCTTCGCCTCGAGTTGAAACTCATCGCCGATGTCGGGCTGGTCGGGCTGCCGAATGCCGGGAAGTCCACGCTGCTCGCCGCGACGACCCGCGCCACGCCGAAGATCGCCGACTACCCCTTCACCACCCTCGCTCCGCAACTGGGCATCGCGGAACTCGATCCCGAGCGACGGATCATCCTCGCGGACCTTCCGGGACTGATCGAGGGCGCGGCCGAGGGCGCGGGGCTGGGCCACGACTTCCTGAAGCACATCGAGCGGACGCGCGTCATCATTCACGTTCTCGACTCGAAGCCCGCCGACGGATCCGACCCCGCCGAGAACTACCGCATGATCCGCAAGGAACTCGAGGAGTACAGCGTCCTCCTGGCCGAGAAGCCGGAGATCATCGCGTTCAGCAAGACGGACCTCCTGGGGTCCGAGGCGGAAGTCCAGCAAGCGGTGAAGTCCCTGCGGAGATCGCTTCGGCTCGGCCCGCGCGATGAACTCTTCCCCATCTCCTCCGCGAGCCACGCGGGGCTGCGCGACCTGCTCGAAGCAACCTGGCGAATGCTCCGCACCCCCGCGAATGTCTGAGATCAAGATGTCAAAGCCCACTCACGCACAGGCGAAGCCCCGGAAGAAGCGCGGCCGATTCCTCGATGCCCTCTGGGGGCCGCTCGGGCTGCTGCTCATCTTCGTGGTCATGGCCGTCTCCGCCGCGGCGATCACCATGATGTACGACTCGTTCACCGAGATGCAGGAAAATCAGTAACCAGCCGGAGCCGACGCGCGTGCCGATCTCCCTCACGGACAAGCCCATCGTCATCACCGGCGCCAGCAGCGGCATCGGCCTCGCCACCGCCTTCGAGTGCGCACGCGCCGGAATGCCCGTCGTGCTGGCCGCCCGCCGCGAGGACCGCCTCCGCGACGCCGTCGATCGGATCCGATCGCAGGGCGGGCGTGCGGTCTCCATCGTCTGCGATGTCGCCGACCCGGAAGCCTCGGCGAAAATGATTGATGTCTGCCTGAGTTCCTTCGGCTCGATCTATTCCGTCTTCGCCAACGCGGGCTACGGCATCGAAAAGCCCGTCCACGAGATGCCCGATGCCGATGTCCGCGCCATGTTCGAGGTCAACTTCTTCGGCACGCTCAACACCATCCGACCCGCACTGCCCCACATGATCCGCGCCGGCGCGGGGCACGTCCTGGTCTGCTCGTCGTGCCTGGCTAAGTTCTCGATCCCCTATTTCAGCATCTACAGCGCGACCAAGGCGGCGCAGAACCATATCAGCCGCGCCATGAACCTCGAACTCCGCGCCAAGGGAATCCGCGTCTCCAGCGTCCACCCGATCGGCACGAGCACCGAGTTCTTCCAGACCGCGCAGCGACTCAGCGGCGATCAGGCGATCCTCGAGCACACGCCGGCGTTCTTCACGCAATCGCCCGAGAAAGTCGCGAAGGCGGTCGTGAAATGCCTCAGGAGCCCGCGCCCGGAGGTCTGGACGAGCACCTTCGTTCGAGTCGGCATGGCGCTCTCCGGCCTCGTGCCGCGCATCGCGGATCGAGCCGTGCATCGCATGGTGCGCGACTACGACCGCCGTGCCGCGAGCAACGAGGCCGCTTCCGTCGGCGCCCGATGATCGCGTTATCATCCGCGCATGGGCACCCCAACAGCGCCGTTCAACTACGAGAGCCGGAATCCCTACGACTCCCGCCGGATCCACGCGGCGGCGATCTACTGTTCCGACGGCCGCATCGGCGAGCACTTCGATGACTTCCTGACGACGGGCCTCTCCCTCCCTCGGTACGACCGCGTGGCCCTGCCGGGCGGTCCCGCGTGCATCGCCGGACACCCGCAGGCACACCTCGAAGAGAAGGGAGTCATGGACGAACTTAACTTCCTTGTCGAGGTCCACAAACTCAAGCGCGTCATCCTCATCGCCCACCAGGGATGCGCCTTCTACGCCACCCGCCTCGAACTGAAGGAGCCGAGGCTTGAACTCGTGCAACGCGCCGACCTCGTCCGCGCCGCCGCGTTCGTCCACCGCGTCACCGGGCTTGACACGATCGAGGCGTACTTCGCCCGGCTCGGAGAAGGACGCATCCGGTTCGAGCGCGTGGACGCCTGAACACAGGCCCCTCCGCGCTACTTCAGCGAGGACAGGCGGCGCTTCACCACTTCTTCCGCCCCACCGGCGACCACCAACTCCTGCGCCACGGGGCTGAGCGACGAGAACGCGAACGAATCCCCGCCGAGACGGACGATTGATCTCGTGTAGTCGATCTCGATCTCACCGATCAGCCGGGATTTGTCCCCGCCGGGCGAGGCCGCCCCCGAACGCAGCCTCCCGACCAGCGCCGGGCATTCGAAGCACACAAAGCCGTTGTTGAAGGCGTTCCGCTTGTAGGTCTCGCTGAACGACGCCGCGATGACACACGGGATCCCGAAGTATTTCAGGGCCGTCGCCGCCTGCTCACGGCTCGAACCGGTGCCGAAGTTCAAGCCGCCGATCACGATATCGCCCGAACGCGCCTTCGCGCGAAAGTCCGGGTCGTAGTTCTCGAAGATGAACGTCGCCATCTCCGTCGGCGTCAGCGCGTCGTTGTAGGTGTGCTTGCCGGCGTAGATGCCGTCGGTGTTGAGATTGTCTCGATCCATGAACCACCCCCGGCCGCGCACCGACTTCGGGAACCCCGCGATCACCTCGACAGGCTTGGAACCCGCGGCCGGCTCCTTGCGGGGGGTGAGGATCGAGAACGCGGCGCGGGTGTTCACGAACTTCGTCGGCGAACAGATGAATCCCGCGACCGCGCTCGCCGCGACCACCGCGGGCGAGCCGAGGTACACCTCACCCTTGCGGTCGCCCATGCGCCCCTCAAAGTTTCGATTGGTCGCGCTGATGCCGACTTCCCCGGCCTGGATCGTCCCGCGCCCGAGACCGATGCACGTCCCGCACCCCGGCGGCAACTCGATCGCCCCCGCGTCGAGCAGCGATTGCCAATGCCCCCGTTCCACTGCCGCTTTCTGCACGTCCGCCGACGCCGCCGCGAGATAAAACTCCACCCCCGCCGCGACCTTCTTCCCCTTCACCACCTCCGCCGCGACCGCGATGTCCTCCAGCCGCGCGTTCACGCACGACATCAACCACGCCTTGTTGATCGGCACTCGCCGCGACTCGATCTCCGGCAGCGCGTGCAGCGTCTTCACATCGTTCGGCCCCGAGACGTACGGCACGATCGACGAGAGGTCCAACTCCAGTTCCGCCGCGTACGCCGCGTCGGGGTCGGCGGCCCACTCCCCCCTCCGCTTCCACCACTCCTCCACTTCGCCCCGCGTGTAGACCCCGAGCGATCCCTCGCGTCGCGTCCCCGGCCTCCGACCCTTCGCAAAGTAGTCCGCGCGGGCGAAGAGGTAATCACGACACGATTCGTCAAACGGAAACACCCCGGCGAGCGCCCCCCACTCCGTCGTCATGTTCGAGATCGACATCCGCTGATCCATCGAGAGCGACGCCACGCCGTCGCCCGCGAACTCGACCGCGTGGTTCAGGACCTCGTCCTTGTTGAACAGCCCGCACAGCGCGACGATCACATCCTTGCCGACAACACCGCGCTGCAGGCGCCCCTTCAGCACGACCCGCGCCACCGGCGGCACCTGCCACCACGTCACCCCGGTCGCCCAGAGGCTCGCGGCGTCCGTCCGCACCACCGGAGTGCCGAGACACGCGAGCGCCCCATACAGGTTCGAGTGCGAATCGCTCCCCACCACCATCGCGCCGGGGACGACGTACCCCTGCTCAACCATGACCTGGTGCGAAATGCCGGTCCCGGCGGGATAGAAGTCCACGCCGTGCTCGCGCGCAAACTGCTCGATCTTCGCGTACTTCCCGAGGTTCTCAGGCGTGACATTCTGGATGTCGTGGTCGATCGCAAACACCGGCTGCCGAGGGTCCGCCAGCTTCGTCGCGCCGAGTTGCTTGAACTTCGGCATCACCGCCCCCGTGTTGTCGTGCGTCATCACGTGCTTGGGCCTGATCGTGAGAAAATCCCCCTGTCTCGCCGGGGTGTTCAGCGGCAGGCTGCCGGGTGCGGCAAACCGGGTAGCGATCTTCTCGACAAGGGTCAGCGACATGACAGTCTCCGGAGTAGTCGTGGATTCACCACGCGCATTGTGGCATACCGTCCCGGGCGCCTCCAACCCGCTCACCGTTTCTTGAGCACCGTCGCATGAAACGGCCTCCCCTCACGCGCGTACTTCCGCTCAAAGTTCGTTCCCACCACCTCCCCCTCGGAGGCCGACGCCGGCCGCTCAAACGCCAGGCGAACGAACTTCCCGGTTCCCCCCGCGGGCGCCCACCGCGAAAAGTGCTCCTCCATCCACGTCCAGTAGTCGTCGTGGTCGGTCACGATCCGCAGCTCGCCGCCATCCAACAGCACACGGTGCGCATCCTCAAGAAACCGATCCTGCACCACGCGCCGCTTGTGGTGCCGCGCCTTCGGCCAGGGATCGCTGAAATACAGGTGGATCACCCGCGCGATCCCACTCGGCATCCGCCAGTGCAGGAACTCCGTCGCATCCCCATGCACCACCTTCACGTTCTTGATCGAGCGACGCCTCACACGGTCCGCCGCATAGGCCCAGAACTCCTTGGCCCACTCAAATCCGAGAAAGTTCGTCCCCGGCTCCAACTCGGATTGCTGGACCAGGAACGTCCCCTTCCCGGAACCGATCTCGATCTCGAACGGCCGAGACGCATCCTCGAACCACGCGCGCGGATCCAGCCACGCCGATGACGGATTCACCGAAACATCGTCCGGCAGCGCCGGCAGCCCCGCCGCCTCGATCCCAACGTCCGTCACATCAAACTCTCGCCCGCGGCTCAATCCGAACGACATCGCGCTCCTGACCGCCCTGAACGGGCGTACAAACCATCCAGACCCATGTTTGCCCTTCCTAACCCTACCGCCTCACACGCCGATCAGCCTCGACCGAGCCATCCCGGGGCAAAACCCGGCCGATACACATGAGTTACGGTTCGCATCCTAGCCCGCACCCTTTCTCGCTTTGCTGCGTATCACATTGGGAGGCCGCAAGGGAAGGCCTCGCACCAGGGCCGCACACCAGGGACCAGGGTCCGACGGCCGCCTTGTCAGTCGGTACGTTCAGGAGGACACCATGACCGACTTCGAGCGTTCAGGTTCACGTTCAGGTTCGCACTTCGACACCCGCCCCGCGACGAGCGTCTCGGTGTCCGACCTGTCCTCCATCATCTCGGGGGCCGTGGACCGCAAACGATTCCACGAGCAGCATTGGGAAGGAACCTTCGACGAGTATCTCGGCATCGTCGCTCGAAATCCGCACGCCCTGCGGAACGCCTTCCAGCGCCTCTACGACATGGTCCTCTCCTTCGGATTCGAACGCTACAGGCTCTTCAAGAAAGACCTTATCCGATACCACTTCTTCTCCGATCCCATCAACCACGGCCTCGACGGAATCTTCGGCCTCGATGAACAACTGATGTCGCTCGTCGATGTCTTCCGCTCCGCCGCGGAAGGCTACGGCACCGACCGCCGCATCCTCCTCCTCCACGGCCCGGTCGGATCGTCCAAGTCCACCATCGTCCGCCTCCTCAAAAAGGGCCTCGAGCACTACTCCCGCACCGAGGCGGGCGCCCTCTACTCGTACTCGTGGCTCCTCGACGAGCACGCCGGACCGACCGCCAGCACGCACGAGTTCCCATGCCCGATGCACGAGGACCCGCTCCTCCTGATCCCCGCCGACGCGCGCCCACCGCTCCTCGAAAAACTGAACGCCGCTTTCGCCGCCGCCGGAGGCCGGGGAAAACTCCGGCTCTATGGCGAGGTCAACCCCTTCTGTCGGAAGGTGTTCGCCGACCTCATGCGGCACTACGACGGCGACTGGCCGCAGGTAATGAAGCACGTCCGCGTCCGCCGCATCGCGCTCTCTGAGAAGGACCGCGTCGGCATCGGCACCTTCCAGCCCAAGGACGAGAAGAACCAGGACTCCACCGAACTCACGGGAGACATCAACTACCGCAAGATCGCCACCTACGGCTCCGACTCCGATCCGCGCGCCTTCAACTTCGACGGCGAACTCTGCATCGCCAACCGCGGCATCTGCGAGTTCATCGAGGTCCTCAAGCTCGACGTCGCCTTCCTCTACGACCTGCTCGGCGCCTCGCAGGAGCGCGTCATCAAGCCCAAGAAGTTCGCCCAGACCTATATCGACGAGGTCATCCTCGGCCATACCAACGAGCCGGAATACAAGAAACTCCAGTCCAACGAACTGATGGAGGCCTTCCGCGACCGCACCATCAAGATTGACGTCCCCTACAACATCCGCCTCGACGACGAGATCAAGATCTACCAGAAGGACTTCGGCCGCGACCGCGTGAAGGGCATCCACATCGCCCCGCACACCCTTGAGGTCGCCGCGATGTGGGCCGTCCTCTCCCGCCTCCAGGAACCCAAGAAGGCCGGGATCACGCTCCTCCAGAAACTCAAACTCTACAACGGCAAGAGCATCCCCGGCTTCACCGAAGACTCCATCAAGGAACTGAAGGAAGAGGCCGCCCGCGAAGGCATGAGCGGCATCAGCCCCCGCTACATCCAGGACAAGATCTCCAACTGCCTCGTTTCTCCCCAGGCAATGGAGGAGAAGCAGGTCAACCCGTTCATGCTCATGAACGAACTCGAGAGCGGCCTGGCCCACCACTCCCTCATCAACGACCCCGAGACCCGCAAGCGCTACCGGGAACTCCTCTCCGTCGTGCTCAGCGAGTACGAGGACATCATCAAGGCCGAGGTCCAGCGCGCCATCTCCGCCGACGAGGACGCCATCCGACGCCTCTGCTCCAACTACATCGACAACGTCCGCGCCTGCACGCAGAAGGAGCGCGTCAAGAACCGCTACACCGGCAAGGACGAGGAGCCGGACGAACGCCTCATGCGCAGCATCGAGGAGAAAATCGACATCCCCGACAGCCGCAAGAACGATTTCCGCCAGGAGATCATGAACTACATCGGCGCCCTCTCACTCGATGGCAAGAAGTTTGAGTACAACACCAACGCACGCCTCTACCGCGCGCTGGAACTGAAACTCTTCGAGGACCAGCGCGACACCATCAAACTCAAGAACCTCGTCTCAAGCGTCGTCGACGACCAGACCCAGCAGAAGATCGACCTCATCAAGAAACGCATGATCGAGCAGTTCGGCTACTCCGACCGCTCCGCGGCGGACGTCTTGAACTACGTCGCGTCCATCTTCGCACGCGGAGATCAGAAGGGGGATTGAGGCGAAAAGGCTTGATTCGGTACTGCGCGGTGCATGAGACCTCGGGATGAGCATTGAAGGCCGATTCGGCCTCTCGTGCCGCGCGGCCCGTGGCGTTGCCGCCGTGGTGGCCGCCGACACCCGTCACTCGGCAAGCCACCCCCGGCACGCCGAAAGCAGGCTCGGCACGGGACCCTCGACCGCGGCCCACACCAGGTCCAACTTCACCCCGAAGTAACGATGGATGAGATTGTCGCGCATGCCGGCGATTTCTCGCCACTCAAACTCGGGATGAGCAGCGCGAAACTCAGCCGAAAGGTTCTTCGCCGCTTCGCCGATCACCTCAAAGTTGCGGATCACCGCGTCTTGCGTCCGGGTATCCGCATGGAACGCATCAGATCCGTCGCGTGTATAAGCGAGTATCCGCTGAGCAGCATCGTGGATATGCGCGATGTAGACCCGATCGTCCTTCACAGCGCGCGGGCCTCGCGCTCGATACGATCGACCAAGTACGGACTGAGGCCTCCCTCGACCACGATGTCAACACGCCGCCCGAGAAGGTCCTGAAGTTCGAGTTGCAACCCAACCTGGTCCAGAATGCTGCGGCCTGGCTCAAGATCGACCAGGAGATCAAGATCACTCCCGGGATGAGCGTCGCCGCGCGCCACCGAGCCGAACACACGGATCCGCCGCGCGCCGCGCGATTGCGCGATGCGGAGGATGCTCTCTCGGTGTTGATGAAGATCAGGCGGCAACTGCATGACTGGTCTCCGGCGCGAATCGGATCAGGGAATCATACGCTCTGTCATCGGCACAAATCCGGCAGGCGTTCCCGCTTGGCCCGCGGACCTTGAATCTCCCCCATCATCTCCAACGCCGCAGCAATCGGAACAGACCGAGCCGCCTAGTCCGCGAACCGCGGCCTCTTCTCCGCCGTTCGCGGCGAACGAACGCCGGCTTTGAATGAAATCGGCCCACAGGTACGTCCGGCAACACTCTTCCCGACCGTCAGGCAAGAACGCACCCTTCAAACTCGGTACATCCGCCGCACTCATCCTCCTACTATCGTCGCATGTTGCGATTCCTCGCCCTGACCTTCCTCCTCGCCCTCCCCGCCCGCGCCGAGGTCATCCCCCTCGATCCCGCGATCGCGTTCGATGATCTCGCCGCGCACTACAGGCGTGGGCCGCACCACGAACGGATCGAGGTCCGCGTCACCCGCGATGGGACCACGCGCGCCGAGCCGATCCTTCTCCGCATCGAACCGCCCGATACGCTCCAGGTCACGCTGAACGACCTCACGGTCTGGTCGGACGGCACGGTGCTCCGCCTCTTCGACCGCCAGGATGAGCAGGCATACGTCGAGCACCCGGTCGAGCGACGCGACCTCATCGGAGCGCTGAACGCCGCGATCCCCCCGCTTCCGCTGCCTCAGATCGCGCTCGCCTTCGCCGACAAGCCGGACCGCGCCCTGACCGACTACACGAGAGGCGTGCATTGGTCGAATGCATCGGTGGACGATGCCGTTCGTCCGGCGATCACCACCATCAAGGGCGCCTCGGACCGCGCCGAGGTCTCGCTCACCGCGGACGCCTCGACCGGCCGCGTCCTCGGCATGCGCACCGTCATCGACGGGGGACGCACCATCATCGAACTCACATCGCAACCCCTGGCACAGGCGGAGACCCCGCCGCTCGGGATCGATGTCGCGCGCCGGACCCGGGTCAGCGACCCCTCATCGTTCCGTCCGCGCGGCTCGAAGGTGCTCGTCGGAGACACCCTGCCCGTGTTCGGCTTTACGGTGTGGCGCAATGATGAGAACCTCACCGAGGAGCCGGCAGGCCCCGCCGCGGTCATCTTCATCCGCCACTGGCAGCCCGGCACCTCGCCGCGTGCCGCGTACGAAGCCGCCCGCGCGCTCGCCGCCGAACGACCCGGTTTCCAGCCCTTCATCGCCCTCATCTTCGAGGTCGGCGAGCCGAACGAGAGCGCCATCGCCGACGGCGTCAAGCAGGAAGCCGAACCCATCGAAGTCCATCGGGCCTACGACCCGGACCGCTCCATCGTCCGCTTCTCGGAAGCCGCGCGGCAACTGCTCGTCGTCATCGACCGCGAACAGATCGTCCGAGCCGTTGAACCGCTGACGCCGCGAGAACCGGGAGCACCCATCGACCCGGCCGAGGTGGAACGCCTGAAGTCGCTCATGCGCCGAGCGATCCAGTGAGCACGCGGCCGCACGCACGCACGCTCCCGCTACCATCCACCCTCAAATGGTCCGACTATCCAAAATCTACACCAGGGTCGGCGACGCCGGACAGACCATGCTCGGCGACGGGAGCAGCGTTTCAAAGGCCTCCGCTCGCGTGAATGCCTACGGCGAAGTCGATGAGGCCAACGCCTGCATCGGCGTCGTCATCGCCGGACTCGGCCCGCAGCAGGAAACGCCCGGCCTGCTCGCCGACATCGAAACGGAACTCCTCCGCATCCAGCACGACCTCTTCGACCTCGGCGCCGACCTCTGCGTCCCCATCGAGCCTCATGAAACCCCCGCCTCCCGCCTCCGAATCACTCAGCACCAGGTCGATCGACTCGAAAACGCCATCGACCGATTCAACGAACCGCTCCGCCCGCTCGACTCCTTCGTCCTCCCCGGCGGCACATTGCTCGCCTCGCATCTTCACGTCGCACGCACCGTCACACGACGCGCCGAACGAAGCATCGCCGCGCTGCACCTCGCCGAACCGGAAAAGACCAGCCCGCTGGCGCTGATCTATCTCAACCGGCTCAGCGACCTGCTCTTTGTTCTCGCCCGCGCCGCCAACCGACCCGAGGCCGGGGGCGAGGGCGATGTACTCTGGAAGCCCGGCGCCAATCGCTGAACGCCCCGCACGAAAAGCCGAGCCAACCGTGCCGCACACCTCCGCCACCTTCACCACCGAGTTCCGACACGAGTTCGAGGTCGAGCGCGAGCGTTGGCTCCAGAAGAGGTTCCTGTGGTACTCCGGCATCCTCGGCGGCTGGAACGCGCTGAAGTGCTGCATCAGTCTGCTCGTCGTGATGGGAATCATCTCCGCCGCGAACAAGGAATGGAACGCCGCGCTCATCGAAGCCGCCGCCGCCTTCTGCTTCGCCTCCATGTTCGGCGGCGCCTTCGTCTACGTCCGCAAGCACCCGCTTCCGCGAGAGCAAACGCTCCGGCTCGTCGGCGGACTCATCATCGCCGTCGGCCTCATCACCCTCA
>JAEUIV010000218.1 GCA_016795005.1 Phycisphaerae bacterium | reverse complement strand
ACCTGCTGGGCGCCGACGAAGGCGAAGAAAGACGGCACGGTCGTCGAGCGCTGCGGCCGGCCGATCTCGGCGAGCAATCCGAGCCAGATCACCGAGGCCGTGAGCCGGATGGCGGAGGGGACGCGCCTCATGGTGCTCGCGCCGGTCGTGCGCGAGAAGAAGGGTTTTCACAAGGATGTCCTCGAAGCCTTCGTGAAGCAGGGGTTCATCCGCGCGCGGGTCAACGGCAAGGTCATCGACCTCCGCGAAGCCTTGAAGGGTCAGTCGGCCAACGACAACCCGCTCAACCTGGGCCGGTACGAGAAGCACACCGTCGAAGCGGTGGTCGATCGGATTGCGCTCAGCCCGGAGTCACGCCAGCGCCTCGCGGAAAGCGTCGAGACCGCGCTCCGTATCGCGGACGGGGCGGTGGTCATCAGCGTCGAGACGGGGGAGGGCGCCTCGGCGACGTGGTGCGACACCATTTACAGCGAGAAGTTCTCGTGCGCCGTTCACCCGGAATGCGCCCTGAGCGAACTCGAGCCGCGCATTTTTTCATTCAACTCTCCCTTCGGCGCGTGCCCGGGGTGCGACGGCCTGGGCAATCTCATGGAGTTTGACGAGTCGCTCGTGCTTCCCAATGAGAACCTCAGCCTGCGCGACGGCGCCGTCGCGGCATGGAACAAGAACGGACCCGTGCGCGCGTGGTTCAACCGCAAACTCAAGCGATTCTGCAAGGATTTCGGGGTGTCGTTCGAGATGCCGATCGGGCGGTTCACCCCCGAGCAGCGCCGATTGCTCCTGCACGGCGATGAAGCCGCGCGGGCGGCCGGTCGCAAGCCGAAGTTTGAGGGCGTCATCCCCAACGTGACCGAGTGGTGGGGGAGCACCGAGAACGATTCGGTGAAGGAATGGCTCAGCGGCTTCATGAGCCAGACTCCGTGCCACACGTGCTTCGGAGACCGGCTTCGGATCGAATCGCTCAGCGTCATGGTTCCTTCGCGCGAGGCACTCCCGGAGGGCGTCATCGACCTCCGCCGTCGCCACGGCCTGACCACCGATCCCGCACTCGTCAACATCGCGGATTTCTCGCGCCTCAACATCGCCGAGGCGATCCGCATCAGCGACGCCCTTCTCCTCTCCAAGGAACAGCAGCACATCGCGGAGCCGATCCTGAAGGAGGTCCGCGCCCGTCTCGGATTCCTGGCCTCGGTCGGGCTTGAGTACCTTTCGCTCGACCGCAAGACGGCGACGCTCTCGGGTGGTGAAGCCCAGCGCATCCGCCTGGCGACGCAGGTCGGGAGCGGCCTCGTCGGCGCCTGCTACGTCCTCGACGAGCCGACCATCGGCCTGCACCAGCGCGACAACGATCGGCTCATCCGTACGCTCCGGCACCTCACCGACATCGGCAACAGCGTCCTCGTCGTCGAGCACGACGAAGACATGATCCGCGCCTCCGATCACCTGCTCGATATCGGCCCCGGCCCCGGCGTGCATGGCGGGGAAGTCGTCGCGCAAGGCACCGTCAAGGAGGTGTGCGCGAATCCGAGATCGCTCACCGGCGATTACCTCTCAGGCCGGAAGCGCATCGAAGTCCCGGCGAAGCGGCGCGCGCTGAGCGAGAAAAAGGCCGTCACCATCAAGGGGGCCCGCCAGAACAACCTGAAGGATGCCGACGTGGTGATCCCGCTCGGGGGCATCGTCTGCGTCACGGGAGTCTCCGGGTCGGGCAAGTCGACACTCGTCAACGACATCCTGCTGCAGGCGGCGCGCAAGCACCTCCTCGGTTCGCGCGTGAAGCCGGGCGAGCACGACAAGATCACCGGGCTGAACCACATCGACCGCATCATCGAGGTGGACCAGTCACCCATCGGCCGCACGCCGCGCAGCAATCCCGCGACCTACACCGGCTTCTTCGATGATGTCCGCCGGGTCTTCGCGCAGACCAAGGAAGCCAAGATTCGCGGGTACGAACCGGGGCGCTTTTCATTCAACGTCAAGGGAGGCCGCTGCGAACCCTGCCAGGGTCAGGGGGTCAAGAAGATCGAGATGCACTTTCTGCCCGACGTGTTCGTCGAGTGCGAGGTGTGTCGCGGCACGCGCTTCAGCAAGGAGACGCTCGAGGTGCATTATCGCGGGAAGAGCGTCGCGGACGTGCTGGCGCTCACGGTCGAAGAGGCGGTCGCATTTTTCGAGAATCATCCGAAGATCCTGCGCTTCGTGAAGTGCCTGCACGACGTCGGCCTTGACTACATCCGCCTCGGGCAACCGAGCACGCAGTTGTCGGGGGGCGAGGCGCAGCGAGTCAAGCTCGCCACCGAACTCGGCCAGAACGCCCAGGGGCACACGCTGTACATCCTCGACGAGCCGACGACGGGCCTGCACTTCGAGGACATCCGCAAGCTGATGCTCGTGCTTCACCGGCTTGCCGACGCGGGGCACACGCTGGTCGTGATCGAGCACAACCTCGACGTGATCAAGCAGGCCGACTGGATCATCGACCTTGGGCCGGAGGGCGGCCACGGCGGGGGCCGGATCGTCGCGTCGGGCACGCCGGAGCAGGTCGCCAAGAGCGATCGGTCGTACACGGCGCGGTACCTCAGGCCGCTGCTCGCGCGCTGATCCTCAAGGCGTGAGCGGCAGGATGAAAAACTCCGATGGATTGGCCGACGGGCCGGCGATGCACTCGACCGTCATCTTCGCGACCTCGGTCTCGCCCGACCGTTTGATTCGGAATCGCTCGCTGACGCCGCAGACGATCCTGGGCTGGTAGGCGAGCGGCGCTTCCATCATCGGCACCGTGTTGAGAGTCGGAACATCCGGGCTGTCGAAGAGCGCCACGAGTTGCGCGGGCGTTGCGTGGGGGATATCCGAGGCGGCTTCGTTCGGCTCGCCGTAGGCGACGCTGAGCAGCGCGCCGTTGCCGTCGAACGCGATGGCGATGGTGTGCCCGGTGCGAAGCCGGTACACCTCGAAGAGCGATGTTTCGGCGTTCTCACCCTCGGGAGCCCAGTCGCTCATGTCCACGAAGAAGTTTGTGCCGGAGGACAACTCGTGGATCACGAAGACCTGGTGCGCGCGCAACTCCAGCTGGATCCGAGCCTCGTATTCAGCGGAGAGTCTCGGCCCGCGGCGGAGCGCCACCTGCGACGCCGGAACGAGGCGGACGTTCTTCGGGTCGATGCGCGTGGATTGCTTTTCCTGATCCGCGCGACGCCGGTCCGGCGCGAGCACCGACTCGTCGTCCACACAGGTCATGTCCGGACCATCGGGGGACATGCTCGCTGCCGCCGACGGGAAGGGCACGTCCATGGGGAGGGAACCAGGGTTGTCGCCCGTCGCGTTCGGTTCCATCGTGCGCGAGGGGTCGGGTAAGGCGTGTTCGGCGTTCACCGCGCGATCGGCCTCCATCCACGCGGGGATGGGTCCGAAGGCGTACCACCCGGCCGCCAGGCCGATGCCGATGACCCCAACCAATCTCCATCGTCGCATGAACCAGTCCATTCCCGCTCCACGAGTTGAGAAGGTTTACCCGATTGAATGGTGGAGCGTTGCGTCGCGTGGGCGCCGGGTGAGATTCTCGGTGTATCCTCTCGAGATGCCCCTGAAGAAGACTTTTTCCGATCTTGTCTCGGACTCGCGGCGGCGGAATGACGAACTCGACGCCGAGGAACTCGCCCAGCGCATGGACAACGAAGAACCCGGCCTCGTCGTCATCGATGTGCGCGAGGACGGAGAACTCGCGGGCGGCTTCATCCCCGGCTCGATCCATATCGGGCGCGGCGTGCTGGAGCGCGACATCGAACGTCGCGTCTTCAACGGCCTGGCGAAGGATGCCGACCTCGCCCGGCCCATCGTGCTCTACTGCGCCGGCGGCAACCGCTCGCTGCTGGCCGCGGACGCATTGAAGCAGATGGGATTCACGAATGTGCTCTCGCTCACGGGCGGATTCCGTGCGTGGGCCTCCGCCAGCCGCCCGATCGACTTTCCGACGCGGGTGATCTGAGACGTTCAGCGGTCGATCAGCCATTTCCTGAGGAAGTTCAACTGAGCATCCTTGGCCTCGCCCGCGACGCGGCCGAAGCCCGCGTGCTCGTAGGGCGCGCCGGTTGTTTCCCACGTCTTCAACTCCACGATCGACGGGTCCGCTCCGAGCGCCGCGTAGCGTTCTCGGAGCGCGTTCGTGAATGATCGGATGGCGTTCGCCGGAACCCAGGCATCCGCCTCGGAGTGCAGGGCGAGGAGCGGGATCGGTCGCCAGGCGTCCAGGTGCGTCGCGGGGTTCAACTCCCGAGCGAGCGTCCCGTCCGCATCGCGCCCGCCTCGGGATGTGAACTCCATGAAGCGCGACATCATCGAAAAATCCCCCGCGGTGCTCTCTACGCACGCGCAGCGGAAGGGGTGGGGGCGGCACAAGCGGATCAGCGTCGCCATCCCGCCGGCCGACATGCCGCCGATCGCCATGCGCGACACGTCGAATGCGCCGCGCCACTGAGCGTCTCCGAGGGCCGCCGTCACGTCATCAAGTTCCTCGGCCATCTGCTTCACAATCTCGAGCGTGGCGTCGGACCCCTGCCGCCCCTCGGCAAACCGCTCCCCATGGTCCGGCAGGTCCAGTGCACACGCGGCGATTCCGGCGCGGATCCACCGCAGGTATCGTCCGGGGTCCAGTTCCTTGTTGACGGTGCGGCCGTGCATCCAGATGACGATCGGCCTCGGTTTCGGCGAGGTTCGGAGATCGGTGTCCCAACCGGCGTCCGGGTGTGCCACGAGCGCCGGGACGCCCGCCAGACGGGTCGTGATCGACTGCGCACGGAGCGCGGCGGGGAGGGCGGCGAATCGCTCGTTCACCTCGACCTCACAAACGGATTCTCGCGCTTCTCATGCCCGATCGTCGTTTCCGCTCCATGTCCCGGAAGCACCCGCGTCTCATCCGGCAAACGGTACAGCACTTCCCGGATCGACCTCTTCAAGTCTCGCTCGCTTGCCGTCGGAAAATCGAATCGACCCACCGATTCGTGAAACAGAGTATCGCCCACCAGCGCGATCCCCGCTTCGGCGCAGTACAGCGTGATCCCCCCCGGCGAGTGCCCCGGCGTGTGCAGCACCCTCCACGAACTTTCGCCCAACGTCAGCGTTTCACCACCCTTCACCGTCCGCTCGGCGGCGCGGACACTGACGGGGAATCCGTATCCCGCGCTCAGGTTCAGCGCCGCATCCTCCAGAAAGTTCTTTTCCGCCTCATGGATCACCGCCGGCACCCCCGGAAACGCTTCGCGCAGCTCATCCAGCCCCGCGATGTGGTCCAGGTGTGCATGGGTCAGGACGATGAGTTCCGGCCGAAGCCCCGCTTCGCGCACGTAGTCCGCGAGCAATCCCGGCGTGAAGGAAGCGTCTACGATCCAGCAGGCGGCCGACCCGGTCTCGCTCACGACATAACAGTTTGTCGAGAAAGGCCCCAGCGGAAAACATTCCACATGCACGCTCATTCCGGCCCACTATAGCCCTCATCGCGGCCCCGCCCGGCGCGTCGCCCCGAGTGCTAAAGTTGTGTGTCGTGCCGGAACCGAACCCCGCAGATTCCCAGGTTGAACCACATGCTGATCCGCAACATCGACGAAGTTTCCCGGAAGCCGGTCCAGATGGAGGGGGTGAAGGGTGTCACCATGGCGGTCATGGTGGGGCGCGACGACGGCGCGCCGAACTTTGCACTTCGTTCGTTTCGAGTGGAGCCGGGCGGGCACTCCCCGCGCCACCAGCACGACTATGAGCACGAGGTCTTTGTCGTGGAGGGGACGGGCGAAGTCCTGCTCGAAGGGTCGTTCCACCCGATCCGGAAGGGTGACGTGATCTACGTTCCCGCCAACCATGAGCACCACTTCCGTGCCGGCGCCTCGGGCATGCAGTTCCTGTGCCTTGTCCCGGTCACCCGCAACTGCGGGGACCCCACCCCCGGTTCCTGAGTGTTCGGAGAGAATGTCTCGAAGGAGCGCCCCATGCCCGGCCCCTACCACCCCCGATACAAACGGCTCTTCTACGGCGTGACGCTCTGGTTCCTCGCGCTCATCATCGTTGCCCTGCTGGTCGCGGCACGGCAGACCGTGCCTCCGCTCTGGGCGATGTCCGCGGTGGGTCTGATCGCGCTGATGACTCCGATCTCCATGATCGTGGCGTGGCGCGCGGGAGAGGCATCGGGAGGATCGTCGATGGAGTACGCGATGCGCGAACTGATCGACGCGGTGAAACGCCAGACCGATGAAGCGGGCCTCTCCGAGGCGGCGAAGGGGATCATCCATCGCAAGCACGAGCGCGATATCCTGCGAAAGGCGATCGAGCAGGACATCTTTGACGAGGACTGGGACGCCGCGATGGTCCTGGTGAAGGAACTGGCCGAGCGTTTCGGGTACCGAGCCGATGCGGAGGAGTTTCGCGCCCGGATCGAACGGGCCCGCGCGCAGACGCTCGATCGCCGGGTGGTCGAGGCGCTGGCGGGGCTTGAGTCGCACATCCGCGCTCGGCAATGGACGGAGGCGTACGCCGAGGCGGCACGGATCCAGCGTCTCTTCCCGGATTCGCACCGTATCGAGGGGCTTCGCCAGCGCGTGGACCACGAGCGGGCCAACTATCGCAAGAATCTGGAACGCCGGTTCCTCCTCACCGCCGACAGCGGGCGCGCGGATGAGGCGATGGAACTGCTGAAAGAACTGGACATGTACCTCAGTCCCGGCGAAGCGGCTCCGTTCCAGGAAGTCGCGCGGGGAGTGATGGGCAAGATGCGAGAGAATCTCGGAGTGCGGTTCAAACTCGCCGTGCAGGACCATCACTGGGACGACGCCCTGATCATCGGAGACCAGATCGTGTCGCAGTTCCCGAACACGCGCATGGCGCAGGAAGTCCGCGAGCTTGTGCCGATGCTCCGGGATCGCGCCAGCCGGAGCGTCCGGGCGGGCTGAGGCGGCTGTTCGGGCTTGAAAACCCCTCAGCGCGGCGGTTTCCGTGCCCTTCCCATTACAATGTTCGACCCTGAAAGGAGCCGCCACGTGCCCCCGCTCGATGACACCGCCGCCCTGACGAAGTTTCACTGGACTCCCCAGCCCAAGGCTCACTCGCTGATCAACGCGATGGTCGCGGAGTTTCTTTCACGTCTCCCCGCCGCGGACGAGTTTGCCGACCGTCTGAAGCACGAGGCCGGTGTACGGTTCATCGACGTGGTGGACTTCATCGCCGTGCCGCGTTCGCCGCAGCAGATCGAGCGTCTCCAGGGAGTCGGGTTCACCCATGAACCGATGCCCGGCGCGCCGGACTGCTACACACACAAGGGGGGGATCTTCCCGCAGGTTCTCCTGATCGACGGCCCCGGCATGAAGATCGGCGTGAAGGTTGAGTCCGTCGCCGACTTTGCCGCGACGCACAATCTTCCCCCCACGCACGTCATCGAAGGCGACCCGTTCAGCCGGTTCCGGCGTGTCCTCTTTGCCGCCGGGAAGGGGGCCGAACTCTTCGCGATCGAGCGTCGCGGGTATCGCGGCCACGAGCCGGAAGCCTCTGATCCGTCGCGCTCGCTCAATGCGATGCGTCACTACGAGACGTTCCGGCGCCGCCCGCGAGAGTTCGAGAATGAGTCCGACGCCTACGAGAACCTGATGCGACTGGCCGAAGCCGCGGTGAAGGACCTCGGGGCCGACTTTGCGTGCGATCTCTTCTTCGAGACCGAGCGCGAGTTCTGGCAACGGCGGAACCGCGCGGCGCAGTTCCAGAAGGCACGCCAGGACCGCCTCGGCATCGGCTGGGCGAACCACGACCACCACACGTACCGTTCGAGCCGCCACTGCTTCACGCAGATGATCGCGGTGCTGGAGAAGTTCGGGTTTCATTGCCGCGAGCGGTTCTACGCGGGCGTCGAGGCCGGCTGGGGGGCGCAGGTTCTCGAGCAGAGCAACGCGGGATACGTGGTCTTTGCGGACGTCGATCTTTCGTCCGACGAGATCATCGGCGACTTCGCCCACGAAGACGTGCTGGCGCCGCGAGCCAATCTCGGGACCATCGGCCTTTGGTGCGCGCTCCACGGCGAGGCGATGTTCCAGGCCGGCATGCACCACCTCGAATGCGTCTTCGACTGGTATTCACTCCGCGACCAGATGTCCGCCGGGGGGATCAAGACGATGAATCCGTTCACGACCTTCCCCTATCTTCGGCAGGCGTTCACCGAGGGCGAGCGTTGGCCGGTGGAACCGGCGCGGATCGAGCGCCTGCTGGCGCAGAAGCTCATCTCGCAGGAGATGGCCGGCATTTTCCGCCAGGACGGCGCCATCGGATCGCACCTTGAGAACCTCGAACGCAACGATGGATTCAAGGGATTCAACCAGCAGGGGGTCTCCGAGATCATCTCCAAGACCGACCCGCGCAAGGCGAACGCCATGGGTGCGTAGCCGCTCGGTGTGTTTTTCATGACTCAACCCTTGCGACTCTATCTCGTCCGACACGGCAAGGCCGAGCGAGACGCGCCGAGCGGGCGTGACGAGGATCGACCGCTCGCGGAACGAGGGGAGCGCCAGGCGGTGTGGCTCGGCCGGGCGATCGCGCAGTTGCCAAGGGCGGATCGGCCGACGGTCATCCACGCAAGCCCCGCGGCGCGCGCCAGTGCGACCGCGCAGATCCTCCAGCGACAGTTGCAGGTCGATCTTCGTTTCGAGGAGGCGCTCCGGCTGGGGGCCGCACTCGACGCGAGCATCGGCGTGGTTCGTGACATCATCGGTCGCGCGGAGCAGGCGATGATCGTGGGGCACAATCCCACGCTCGAGGTGATGCTCGAACTGCTGACGGGGGACGATGACTGCGCCATGCGCACGGGCGAAGCCGCGGTGTTGCATTCCGCCGCGCCCGATGTCGGGACGGGGGCGTGGCGGCTGATGACTCGCATGCGTATGGATGACTGAAGCCTGCGGCCGCCTATTCCCCTTCGAGACGTTGCCCCATCGCGAGCGCGCGCGACCGCTGGTCGTCATAATGCGAAAGTTGCATCGCGATGATCTCGGCGGTCTCGTGGTCCGCGTCCTCGGTCAGTTGTTCCACCTGTGCGCGGATGAAACGGTCCTCGATGGAGCGGGAGACGATCAGCGCCATCGCGGCGCTGCACCGGCGCTCGGGGAAGTCGGCGGCGAGTTCCTCCTCCAGGGCGTGGAGGATGATCCGTCGCGCATCCGGGGTCATCGGTGCGCCGAGTTCCAGCCGTGCGAGCACCGCGACCGACGCGGCGCCGTGGGTCATCGCCGCCCCCAGCTCCTCGCGGCTTAGTTGGTTCCGCTCGGTCAGCGGCCTGGGGTACCCCGCGCGCAGGAGATCACACAGTTCCCGCGCCTCGTCGGCGGTCCACATCGGGCGACGCAGCACGTCGTTCAGGATTCGTTGCTGCAACCGCAGGCTCTCCTCGCTCACCGACGACGCAGAGGACATGAGCAGAGGCGGGACGTCTCGGTCAAGCCTCTGCTTCCATTCCGGCTCCGAGGGGGCGCCGAACATCCAGAGCGCCGTGCCCAGCGAGACCGTCCCGCAGGCGATCCCGGCGGCGATCATCGGCCACCCTCCCTGGCGGCTGAATGTGAGCATGACGTGCTCCGTTCAGGTGCTGAGCCAGATCGGCCACGGGACGCGACGGCAGAAGTGGTGGCATCCGGCGCTTTCTTCCGCGGGGTACGACTCCTGCTGCGCCCCGCGCATGCAGCACGAGACGCACGAGGCGTACGAGCGGCGATTGCCCGTCGCCGGGCCGCAGTTGCTCCGACCCCATTCGTAACCGGGCGTGTTGTGCCATGAGTTGGCGAACGCGGCGGCCCCGCCCACGGAGAGCACGATTCCCAGAGCAAAGGCGCCGACACGATCAATCGGACGATGCGTCATGGGTGACGCTCCTTTCCATCTCTTCTCGTCCCGAATGGGGACATCGGCGCTGATTTCAGGGTGCCTGAAGCGCGAGCGTTGCGTTGATCGTCCAATGCCTCATTCGTCGGTTTGCACGCTGTTCGCAGGAGGTTCCTGTCAAAGCGCACGATACGCCGCCGCCGGGAGAATCTCATGACCCATTTGGTGCAGGAAGCCCCCCCAGTTGGGAGAGGGAGATGCGGCCAAAAATCACTTTGCTTAGACAGAAAAAAGCGAGTTTCGTGGTGTGATAACCGAGGCGGCGAGTTGTGCGCCGCTCCAACGACCTCGGGAGTCAGCCGGATTTGCCGTCGTTGCCCGGTTAGTAGACTGAAAGGGGAGCGGGTGACCGCACCAGGCGAGCAGAGTCAACACGCGGAGAAACGGCATGCAACCCGGCGCACCAATCACACACGGCAGCAGGATGGACCATTTCTACGCGGTGGACACGGTGAACGGCTACACATACGTCGGGCATTGCGAGCAGACGGCGCAGACCGTCGGGCTGCTGAACCTGATCCATTACGGAGTCTTTCACACCTCGGAGATCCTCGCCAAGCAGCAGGTCGAAGGACGAGAGTTTGGCGTGATCGCGACCGAGATGTACCTCGCGGCTCACTCCAAGACTGCAAACGTCGCGCTGGCGGGCGAGTCTCGAGTGGCGATTCACATCCTGGACGGCATTCTCAGGCAGGTGGAAAGACAGGGCGCCGGCAGCGCGTGACAATCGCGGATTGAACTCGTTCCATCGATTCGCTGAAGCCCGGCACGGGGCAGGTCGCGGGAGTTTTGCGCGCCCGACCCAAACAGGGTCATTACGGAATCCCCATCAAGTCTAAGGGCATTTGCGCTATTTTTGTGGACAAGGGGGATGTTTGGGGTATCCTTATTGGAGAGTTGGGTGCGAGAGCGCCTGCTTTTGCACAGGCGAGGCTGGATGATCCATTTGGGAGAAAGATTTTGAGGGTCCGTGACGGACACTCCCTGCTGGTTGTGTACGCGGGCGTCATCTTGTCGCCGGCCGTGATCGTCGTTTCGGCTGGGGCCGCGACATCGCCGGTCTCGCAGACCTCGCAGCCGCCTCGCGCCACGTCGGCGGTGATCCTGGCCGTGGAAGGCAATGTGCAGGTTCAAAGCGCCGAAGGATCGGCCTGGATCAAGGCCGCGCCCGGCATGACCATTGGAAAGGGCGGGGCGCTCCGGACGAGTCTGCGCAGCGCGGCGCAGATCCGTATCGGCGAGAACCAGACCATCACGATCGACCGGCTCGGTCTGCTGACCTTTGAGGACCTAGTCAATCTCAACAACACCGATCACACGCGCCTCGGCCTGGAGTACGGGCGAGTGGTGTTCAAGGTCAACTCAACTCAGTTCGCGAATGATCTCAAGATTGAGACCGCCGACACCACGCTCGCGGTCAAGGGGACCGAGGGGGGCATCGACAACACGCCGGGGTTCCCGATCATCGGCTTCGGCACCGAGACCAACGACGGCGTCTTCACGATGGACTACGGCGGAGAATCGCTCGCTTCCGTCAAGGAGGACGAGCACTCTTCATCGGAGCATCCCGATCCCGCGGACCAGGCGTCCGCTGACGCGGAGATCGATACCGGCGACCCGAGTTCTCGGGAAGCCGATGAACGAAACATCTCCAGGCGCTCGACCGGCGGCTCGGATAAGACTCAGTTCATGTCAGGAATCGGCTCCGGCCCGCCCGACAGCGCCATCGTGAGCATGGACGAATCGGGCAATCTCATCATCGATACGGGCGGAGCGGGCGGACATGTCCCCAGCTCCGACGGCCCGCCGCCACCACCGCCGCCGCCGCCGCCGCCACCACCACCGCCGCCGCCGCCACCGCCGCCGCCGCCGCCACCACCGCCGCCGCCGCCACCGCCTCGGCGCCGACCACGGCCGCCGCCGTGCCGCCGCAGGCCGCTGCCGCCACGCCCGCGCCCGCCGCCAAC
>JAEUIV010000190.1 GCA_016795005.1 Phycisphaerae bacterium | reverse complement strand
GGCAGTTGACGTGGTCATCCCGCCGATCGGGGAGCCCGCGGCGAGCGAGATCGTGACGTGGTTCCGGACGCCCTCCGTGAGAGAACTCGAAGGATTCTGGATCAACGTGACGTTCGAAGCCCCGCAGGGGGTGCCGACCGCCCGCGCCGGTTTCGGCCTGTCGGCCGAGGAGGAGATGAGGACAGACCCGTTTGTGCGCTCAACTCCGGTGCCCATGGCCGTTGTTGGACGGGGCATCCCCGGATATCCGCAGCTCGTCCACGTTACGCCCGTCGAGATGGTGCAACTCGACTCGTCCTTTGCCCAGAACGTGGCCGCTCAGGTCCTGAACGACATGAGGTATATCGCCTCGTTCGACGAGATCAAGCAGAAGTATTACTACATGATGCGCGATTCCCTCGGCAACGAGGCGATCAACATGGCCTTGGCGATCATTGACCGGATGGCGAGCAGCCCGGCCGTGGTCAACAACTTTGGCTACATGCTCGCGCAGGCCCAGGCACCCTATCCGATCATCTGCAACTCCCTGCGCGAGCGGCTCACCACGATGCTGGAGTCCGGCAACGTGCCCCCGGCCCGCGTGTCGCGCGTGCTGAACACGATTGGCTGCTTGTACGCATCGTGCGGACGGTTTGAGGACGCCCTCACGCCCTTCGAGCAGTCACTCAAGGGTGCCGACGAGGCCACGTACCTGGAATCGACTGCGATGATCGTGGTCTGCGCGTTTCACCTGGCGGATGAAGCGCGGGTTCGCGCGTACAGCAACGATCTTCGCTCGCGGCTCGCCCAGAAGCCTCGGTTGCGAGGAGCCGTCGTCAGTCGGGTCCATCAGGCCTATTCGCTCGCCGAGCAGGGCATTCATCATCCCCGCGTGGAGATGGCAACCGATACTCACCGGCCGGTCGTGTGCCCGGCGCACGGGAATCCGAAGGAATCCGGGCCCAGCGGCTGAGTCAGTGCCAGCGAGTTAACTCATGAGGAATCATTCCCGCGCGAAGGGCGCGACCCGCCCGAGCGCGGGATGATTCTTTACTGCGGGCGACCGCCCGCACGGTCTAGCCGTGTAGGCCGATCTGGCGGCCGCCCCCCGATGGCGCTCGCACCCCACCACCCTTCCAACGCCGAAGAAAACCCCGGCACCTGCCGGGGTGAGAGGGGATCGGGTTTGCCGTAAGCGTCAGGCCTCGGAGCCCTTCTCCCGCAGCGCGTGGTACTCGATCATGGCGTCCTCGAAGGGGACTCCACTCGCGGCCGCGTGGTTGCGCCCGCCCGCGGGGACGACCACGCAGCGCTCCTTGAGAAACGCGAAGGCGACCGCTGCCTGGGTCCACGGGATCTTCGCCGCGCGCTGGAGGTCTTCGAGGTTGAACCGCCCCTCGGCGTCGGCGATCGCGTGCGCCACCGCTTCGAAAGCATCGCCGGGGCACCGGTGCTGGTAGGGCTCTCCCCTCGCCGGGACGACGCTGCGGACAAGATCGCGGGCGTCATCGACGGCGAATGTTTCGGAACGCTCGCTCGCGGCGGGCTCCCTGCACGCGGCGACCGCGTGCCCGATGGTGTCCCATTCCTCCGTGGTCACCATCTGGGCCTCGCGAGCGGCGAGGAGACGTTCAGCGGCGTTCAACACCGCCTCAAGTTGGGAGCGAGTGGCTCGCACGGGTCACGCTCCCTTCCCGCGTCCGGGGGCGGGGGCGGGGGCCGCGATGAACATCCCCCGTTCGGTCTTCTTGAACCGCGCCTCCTTTTTCTTGGCGGCGATCTCGCGAATGATTGCGGCGTAGATGGTCGCGGCCGGGGTCTTGCCCCCCGAGGACCAGAGCCCCTTCGCGCGCGCCGCGTCAACGATGTCCTTGCAGTTCATGGGATTTCGCGCGTCCGCGAGGACCTTCGCGGCCGCGTCGAGGCCGCTCATCTTCTTGGCGCGGGCGGGCTTCGCCTTGCCCTTGGCTACCCGCGTCGCCGCCGACGTTGGCCGGTGGGCCGACTTCTTCCCGCCCTTGCCCTTTGGGGCGGAATTGGCCGGAGGGTTGGCCCCTGCGGCGCTCCGGGCGAACACCGCGTTGGCCGCGTCGTTGGCGACTTCTTTGGCCGATGGCGTCTCGTGGTCGCGGGCGGTCTTGCCCTTGGGGGACTTCCCTTCGAGCCGCGCGATGTTCGCCCCGACGGCGGCGATCGCCTCCTTGCGCAGGCGCTCGCTGCCCGCGCTCGCGGCGAGGACTTTGGACTTGGCGGGTTTCGTGATGGTCTTGCTCATGGTGAACTCCAAACTCGTGGTGCGGAACGCCGCCGCGCGTTGCTGCGGCCAATCGCGTTCGGCGCGGTTCCCCGCGTCGTCGCGTGGTGGGCCTGCGGGGCGCGGGTCACTTCCCGAAGATGTGTTCGGCGAGCCCCGCGGCGAGCAGGCCGACGATCGCGCGGGCGGCGTCGGTGGTCGGCTCGCGGTCCCAGCCCCGGTCGAAGCACGCGACCTCGGTCCGCGTGGATTTCTCCCGCAACCAGAGTTTCGAGATGCGGCTGTCGTCGAGTTCGAACGCGGCCTCGTCGGCGTGCTCGGGGAACACCAGCGCCTCGAAGTCGTGCCCGGCGATCGTGCCCTTCACCCACTTTCCGCCCGTGGACCTTCCGGTGCGCTTGGTGATCTCCAGCGTGTCGAGCATCGCCCCCGGATCGGCCGGGTCGAATTTGAAGGGGGCCGCAGCGCCGACCCCGGCCGCAAACCCGGCCTCGAAGGCGATGGCGATGGCGTCGCGGATGCTGGCGACCGAGAGGTCGTGGAAGTCGAGGGCGTCGCTCTTGCGGTCCTCAAGGGTTGCCAGCCCGAGGCGCTCGCGGACCGCTTCCGCCGCCGCCGCCATCCGGGCGGCCTTGTTCGTGTTCGCTTGCTTCTTCGTGTTCATGTTCGTGGTCTCCGTGGCGGGCGGGTTCCCCATCCGGGGGGCCGCTCGCGTTGGACACACAAGGGCATGAACCGGCGGATCAATCAAGGCGATTGCAGCATGTTTTCCAGGCCTTTCGATGAATGTGCGCCCGTGAGGCGTCGACTAGCCCAACGCGCGCCTAACGGCCATTTCGCCGCGATCGACGCGCCTCGGGCGGGCGGGCGGGCGGAGCGCAACGCCCGAGGCGTCCGCGTTCGCGCTGGCCCGCGCCAGAACACGTGCCCCGAAGGCCTGTCAGGGGTCGAGGGGGGTGACACCCGTAACTCTCGCATGGTCAAACAGTTACGCGATTTGGCACCCGTCAAAACATGACACTTCTGCCAACCATTCGCCCCCCACTTCCTCTCCTGAACCTCGCAGGATGCCCCCGCTATTCGATTTTTCCGAAAGGCCTGCGGCACACTCGCCGCAGGCCTTTGTCGTTCCAAGACTTGTGGGCGTTACCAATTTCATCTGCACGAACGCGATTTCCGCGCCGACCGCGCTATTCGTGACCTGCCCCCAGGTTTCATACCACTCCAAGAGTTAGCGTACCGGTGTTCTGGGTGTGCCGCAGAGCCGGGCGGAGCGGAGCCCGGCTCTGCGATCGCGGCCCGCAGCCCCGGCGTCATCGTCTCCGGCGCTGGGTGCATCCACCGGCAAACTCGCATTGACGCTGGTACGTCAACCGGGGGAAGGGTTCGGCTTTGAGGTCGTTGCTCAGGAGGACGGACACCGGGCTGGTTCAGTCCCGCCGCGGCGTTGGGGGCGATCCGGCGAGGATGCCGCCGTCGATGACGAACTCGGCGCCGGTGACGTATGCAGATTCGTCGCTCGCCAGGTAGACCGCCATGTGCGCGACATCGTCGGGAGTGCCCATCCGACCGAGCGGCACCTCCGCAGAGAGCGCAGCGATCGCCGCGGCGCGTGACTCGGGGGTGTCGCCCAGCATCGGTTCCCACATCGGCGTCAGGATCGCGCCCGGATGGATCGAGTTGCAACGAATCGGGTAGCCCATCTCGGCACAGTAGAGCGCGACGGACTTGGTGTGGTTGCGCACGCCCGCCTTGCTGGACGCGTACGCCGCAGCACGGCTCACCCCCACTTGGCCGGATCTGGATGATATGTTGACGATCGAGCCGGCGCGGCCTCGCGGCGGCTTCATCGCCGCGATCGCGTGCTTGCAGCCGAGAAAGACGCCGTCGAGGTTTGTGGCGTGGACCGCACGCCATGCCTCGAGCGAGGCGTGCTCGGGATCATGGGGTCCCATGTCGGGCACAAAGCCGGTGATGCCGGCGTTGTTCACGAGAACGTCGAATCGGCCGTAGATTCTCACGACCTCGGCAACAACTCGCTGCCAGTCACTCTCCAAGCGCACATCGAGTTGACGAGCGATCGCGTTCGGCCCCATCGTCGAGACCGCGGCTTCAACGCCGGCGAGATCGATGTCCGTGGCGATCACGACGGCACCTTCATGTGCGAACATCCTCGTACACGCAAGGCCGATGCCGCGGGCCGCACCGGTGATTATCGCAATCTTGGAGGACAGGCGGGGCATAACGGGTCTGGGCATTTTACGCGGCCGTGTGCGCCGGATCGGAAGCGCGTTTCGTGGCGCAGGCGATCGCAGCTTCGACCTCGCGACTGCCGGGAAACTGAAACCAACGGGCGTGTCTCCGGTGCTCCGCGAAGCAAGTCGTGGGAAGCGCGCCGTCACACCCCTCCTCTCGCTCTATTCGATTCTTCCGAAACGCCCGCGGCCACCTCGCGGCGGACCCTTCTCGTTCCAAGGCTTGAGGTCATTGCTCGAACGATTGCGCTCCTTGGAGGAAGCGCTCCTTGGAGAGGAAGATGGGGCCAGGTCTTCCAAACGCCGTGGAGGGGGCTTGCCGGGGTCGGGATCGGTCTTTGAGTGAGCCGGACGCGGATTCTCGACTTTGAGAGTTGGTGGCGTCGGCTCGTCTCTCAAATGAGAAAGCCCGGTGTTTTCGAGGCTCCAGACAGTGGTTGCGGATGGCATGGCACGTGCAGGAGGTTGCTCATGGGGCAACTCCGCCAAGGATTTCGGTACGGGCTGGCTCGGTGGGGATTGGCCTCGGCCTGTGTGCTTCTGGTGGCGGGGGGGGCGGTGTTGGGGCAGGTTGCGGGCGCGCCGAAGCCCGCGTTGCCGGCCACGCCGCAGCCCTCCTGCATCGCGGAGTGCCACCAGCCGATCGTGAATCACACGGTCCGGCATGATCCCGCGGCGGCGGATTGTTCGGCGTGTCACGTGCCGGTCGGGGATGCGAGCCTGCACAAGTTCGCGTTGCCGGTGGCGAAAGAGGATTTGTGCGTTCGCTGCCACCAGTTGCCGGCCGAGAAGCATTCCCATGTGCCGGTCGCGGAGGGGAAGTGCCTGGAGTGCCACGATCCGCACGGATCGGAGCACCGCGCGCAGCTGGTGGGCGACCCGAACCGCGACCTGTGCCTGAAGTGTCACAACGAGCAGTTCATGAAGAAGGCGTTCGTGCACGGCCCGGTGGCGGTGGGCGCGTGCGCGACGTGTCACACGGCGCACTCATCGGCGCTGCCCCGGTTGCTGATCAGCGACGCGAACACGCTGTGCGCGACGTGCCACGCCGAGACCGGCAAGCCGGCGGACGGGATGCATGTTCACAAGGCGATGGACCAGGGGTGCGTCAGTTGCCACGATGCGCACTCGTCGGATCACAACTTTCAGTTGCGCTCGGTGGCGCCTGAACTTTGCCTGTCGTGCCACAAGGAGCAGTTTGACCGGATGACGGTCGGCGCGCCGGTGGTGCATGGCGCGGTGACGGAGCCGGGCGGCTGCACGACGTGTCACGAGCCTCACTCATCGAAACTCGCCGGGCTGCAGCGGGCCGGTCAGCCTGATTCGTGCCTGAAGTGCCACGACCAGCCGATCAAGGACGACAGGGGCAAGCCCCTGACCAACATGGCGAAGTTGCTGGCGACGAATCCGAACAAGCATGGTCCGATCCGCGCGGGGCACTGCACGGTGTGCCATGATCCGCACGCGGGGAAGACCTTCCGGCTTCTCCCCGCGGAGTACCCGGCGCAGTTTTATGCGCCGTTTTCGCTTGATCTTTACGCGCTGTGCTTCCGGTGCCACACGTCCGACCTGGTCACCAAGACGAACGGCGCGGGCGTGACGCAGTTCCGAGATGGTGCTCGCAATCTTCATGCGCTCCATGTCAACCAGGAGAAGGGTCGGACGTGCCGGGCGTGTCACGAGGTTCATGCGTCGCAACGGCCGTCGCACATCCGGGAATCCGTTCCGTTCGGGACGTCGAACTGGCTGCTGGAGATCAACTACCAGGCGACGGAGGAGGGCGGCAGTTGCGCTCCGGGCTGCCACGCGCCGAAGAAGTACGCACGGCCGAAGGCGGTTCTTCCCGCGCCGAAAGAGACGATGGGTGCTCCGCCCGGCGCGGCGGCTTCTCCAACGACGGGGCCGGGAGTGTCCGCCAGTCCGGCTCCGCCGGTACCGGGGGTGAAGCCATGATGCCGAGTCGGCTGCGAACCGAGACGGTGCTGTGGGCGATCGGGCCGCTGTTCGCGCTTGTTGCGGTGTGGCTCTTCTTTTTTTCGCCGAAGGCCGAGATCCCCCTGGGCGTTTCTCGTCCCGTTGCGCACTCCGACATCCTTCGCGGCGCGTGGCGGACGCCGTTGATGGATGCGCGCGAGTCGATTGTGGACGGGATCAAGCGGCCTTGCAGCGAGTGTCACCGGCTGTTTGCGCCTTCGCAGGCCGAGAATCGGACGCTGATGCAGCACAAGGAGATCGTGCTGCGCCACGGGATCAACGCGCGGTGCTTGAACTGCCACGACGGCGCGGACCGCGACAAGCTCGTACTCCACAACGGGGCGCTGGTCGGGTTTGATCAGGCGCCGTTGCTCTGCTCCCAGTGCCACGGGACGGTGTTCCGCGACTGGCAGCACGGGGTGCACGGCAAGACCATGGGTTCCTGGGACGCCGCAAGCGGAGCCCAGCGTCGGCTCGCGTGCAACGAGTGCCATGATCCGCACTCCCCCGCGTACCGCCCGATGGCCCCGCTGGCCGGGCCGGGGACGCTGCGGATGGGCGATCAGACGCCGCATGAGTCGCACGCCGGCCGGCGAAGCCCGCTGCGTCAGTGGTCGCACGGCTCGCCCGCGCACGGCGACGCCGATCCTTCGGGCACAAGCGACGAGGACAAGGAGGATGAGCCGTGAACATCCGCATCTGGGAAGGTCGGTCGGCCGGCGCTCCGAAGTCTCCGCAGGTGTCGAGGCGGAGTTTTCTCCGTTCGAGCGTGGCGTTGACCGGCGGGCTTGCGGCGATGGCGGCGGCGCTCAGCCCGCTGCGCGAGCTGACGGATGAAGACGAGTTCACGATTCAGAAGTTCCTCCAGAAGCACTACAAGGAGATGACGCCGGAGGACATGGAGGTTGCGCTCGACCGGATCCGGCGCGAGGTTGAGAAGCGGTACCAGGTCCGCCCGGATATCCGCGATGTGCGCGCAAAGACGGGTGTGGAGTTCGTGTATGCGCTGAACCTGAGCCGGTGCATCGGCTGCCGAAAGTGCGTTCATGCCTGCGTGGCGGAGAACAACCAGAGCCGTTCGCCGGAGGTGCAGTACATCCGTGTGATCGAGATGCCTCGGGGCACGCTGGACATGGAGCAGGGGAATCATCACTACGAGCGGCCGACGGTGCCGGACGCCAATCACTTCTACATGCCGGTGCAATGCCACCAGTGCGCGAACCCGCCTTGCGTCAAGGTGTGCCCGGTCGAGGCGACGTGGCAGGACGCGGACGGGATCACGGTGATCGATTACGACTGGTGCATCGGCTGCCGGTATTGCGAGGCGGCGTGTCCCTACTGGGCGCGTCGTTTCAACTTCACGGAGCCGAGCGTGCCCAAGGAGGCGCTGAACCCCGACATGGGCTATCTCTCCAACCGGCCGCGGCCCAAGGGGGTCGTCGAGAAGTGCCACTTCTGCCTGCACCGCACGCGGGAAGGGAAGCTCCCCGCCTGCCTTGAGGTGTGCCCGACGGGCGCGCGGAAGTTCGGGAACGTGCTTGATCCGACGAGCGAGGTGTCGCAGATCCTGAAGACCAAGCGTGTGTTCGTGCTGAAGGAGGAGGTCGGGACGCTGCCCCGGTTCTTCTACTACTTCGATGAGCGTTACCCGCAGTCGATCGACCCTGAAGCCGCGGCCATCGCACGCTCGATGGGGATCGAGCCGCGACCGGGCGAGGGGGTGCCGGCATGAGGCAATATGTCACGTTCCTCTACCGGTGCTTCCGCCTGAGTTTCGTGGGCACGGCGGGCTACTACGCGTGGATGTTCGCGTTGTCGGCGGTGGCGCTCTTCGGGCTGAACGCGTACTGCAAGCAGTTCGTGCACGGGATGGGGGTCACGGGGATGACCGACCAGGTTTCCTGGGGCCTTTACATCGCGAACTTCGCGTTCATGGTCGGGATGGCGGCGGCGGCGGCGACGATGGTGATCCCGGTGTACATCTATCGCAACCGCGAGCTGCATGATCTGGTGATCTTTGCTGAACTGTTCGCGGTCGCGGCGATCATCATGGCGTTGCTGTTCGTCGTGGTTGACCTCGGGCGACCCGACCGCTTCCACCACATGATGCTGCGGTTCAACTTCCCCCAGTCGATGCTGACGTGGGACGTGATCTCGCTGAACGGCTATTTGTTCCTCAACCTGCACATCTGCGGATACCTGATCTACTGCTCGTATCGTCGGCGCGAACCGAGCCGGCTGTTCTACATTCCGTTCGTGTTCGTGGCGATCGTCTGGGCGTTCAGCACGCAGCTGGTTGAGGCGTTCCTGTATTGCGGGCTTGGGGGACGGCCGTTCTGGAACTCGGCGGTGATCGCGCCGCGGCTGGTTGCGTCCGCGTTCGCCGCGGGGCCTTCGATCCTGATCATCGCGTTGCAGGTGATCGCGCTGAACACGACGTACCGCGTGCCGGAGAAGGCGTTCCGCACGCTGCGGAACATCATCCGCGTGGCGATGTCGTGCAGCATGTTCCTGCTTATTTCCGAGGCGTTCACCGAGTTCTACACCGATTCGGCGCACGTGGCGAGCGCGCGGTACCTCTTCTTCGGGCTTGAAGGGCGCTACGGGCTGGTGCCCTGGATCTGGACGGCGATCGGGCTGAACCTGACGGGGCTCGTGCTGCTGATCCTGCCGATCTCTCGTCTGCGCGGGCCGATGCTCGCGGCGTGTTCGATGATCATCGTCGGGGTGTGGATCGAGAAGGGGATGGGGCTGGTGATCCCGGCGTTCGTGCCGACGCCGCTGGGCGAGATCGTCGAGTACCGGCCGACGCTGAATGAATCGCTGGTGACGGCGGGGATCATCGCGTTCGGGCTGCTGGTCTTTACCATCCTCGTTCGCGTCACGATCCCCGTGCTGCTGGGCGAGTTGACCTTTGATCGGCCGTACACCCCGAACCGAAACTCCGATAGCCTTGGCGCGCCTGTGTCACCTTCGTCCGCGACGGGCGTTCACTGATCGGCACACGATACTTGTGAGGAGACTTCATCATGACGACAGGGATCCACCGAATCGCGGCACTCATCTCGGCGCTGCCCGTTGCCGCGGCGTCCGGGCAGGCGTTCGGCCCGCGCGAGGTCTCGGAGCAGAGCAAGCAGTGCATCGCCTGCCACAAGCAGCACAGCCCGGCGTTGTATCAGCAATGGGGCGCGAGCAAGCATTTCCGGGCGAACGTCGCGTGCTTCGAGTGCCACTCCGCGAACGCGGGCGACCCGGATGCCTACGAGCACAACGGTCAGACCATCGCGGTCCTCGTGACGCCCAAGGATTGCGCCCGATGCCACTCGAAGGAGGTTGAAGAGTTCACCGCGTCGCGGCATTCCAAGGCGGGGCGGATCCTCGGCTCGCTGGACAACACGCTCGCGGAGGTTGTCGAGGGCAATCACGGGTTCAAGACCACGGGAATGCCGGGCGGGGTGTCCGCGTCGGTGGTCAGCGGTTGCTGGCAGTGCCACGGGGCGGAGGTGAAGCTGCTGCCGGGGGGGAAGATCGACCCGACGACCTGGCCCAACAGCGGGATCGGGCGGATCAATCCGGACGGCTCTGAAGGCTCGTGCAACGCGTGCCATACTTCGCACGCGTTCAGCGCCGCGCAGGCGCGGTACCCCGACACATGCGGCAAGTGCCACCTCGGCCCGGATCACCCGCAGAAGGAGATCTACGAGTCCTCCAAGCACGGCGCGAGTTTCTTCGCGAACATCGATCGGATGAACCTCGAGAACCCGAAGTGGGTCGTCGGGGAGGACTACTTCAGCGCGCCGACGTGCGCGACGTGCCACATGTCGGCCACTCGGAAGCAGAGCGTGACGCACGACGTGGGGCTGCGGATTTCGTGGAACAACCGGCCGGAGGTCTCGATCCGTCCCGAAGCGGCCGACGCGAAACTGGGACTTCCGGGGGCGCAGATTCCCTGGCAGACACGGCGGAAGAACATGACCGAGGTGTGCATCAACTGCCACGACACGCAGTGGGTCGGCAACTTCTACACGCAATACGACGCTTTCATCGAGTTGTACAACACGAAGTTCGGCGGGCCGGGGAAGGACCTGTACGCGTTGGCGCAGCCCCTGATGAATCCCGTGCAGTTCTCGAATGAGCTGGATTTCACGTGGTACGAACTCTGGCACCACGAAGGACGTCGCGCGCGGCATGGCACGTCCATGATGGCGCCGGATTACAGCCATTGGCACGGGATGTACGAGGTGGCCAAGCGTTTCTACACGGAGATGGTCCCGTCGCTCCAGCACCTGATCGAGCAGAACGTGGGAAGCGGCGACCCGGCGCGCGCCGCGGCGGCGGAGGCGCTGAGGTCCAGGCTGGATGAGGTGTTGAACTCCGACGATCACAAGTGGTTCCTCGGGAAGACGGATCCCGCCGAAGCGGAGAAGCGGCAAGCGGCGCTCGAGGAGTTCCGGGCGCGGTACGAGGCCTCCCCGGCCGCGCCGGTGAGCAAGGACCGTCCCGAGCCTGGGGCGAATCCGGGCGCGAAGGAGTAGGATCGAGCGTCACTCGGAGCATGCGGATTGGACGATCGACCGACGGAAGCCGATGGACGCCGAGCGTTGCGCGATCATGTGCTGGAGCGCGCCCATCTTGCTCGTTCCAGATATGGACCTGTCATTGACGCGGAGGCGATGCTCCGGGCGCTGGATGACCGGGCGATTGTTCGTTATCCCGTGGTGGTCCGGTTCGCGGCGGAGGGGCTTGAACCCGGGGAGATGGCGCACGCGGCGGCGCTGGGCGAGCATCCGAAGGACGGCTTCAGCCTGCTCATTCATCCCTCGTTCGAGGCGCGGCGAGATTCGTGGGCGTTGATCATCGCGTATCACATCCCGCCCATGAACTACGGCGACATCGTCGAGCCGGAAGACTGCGAGGCGTTCGGCGCGGCGATGCTGGGCCTGGATGTGGAGACGTACTACGAGAAGTTGTGCGCGCTGGCGGACTCGATCGGTTAGCGGTGCGATTCAGGAGGCGCGCGGCGAGGGCGCCGGCACTCTCGATGGGCCGGCGGGCGACTCCTGCGGTCGGCGGCGCAGCCAGCAGAGGGCGATGAATCCAAACTCGGCAACGGCCCAGAGCGCGACCCAGGATTCTCCTCCCGAGCCGAATCCGTAGCTGTGCAGCCCGGAGGCCATGACGTAGTTGACGCCGTAGAACGTCCAGACGATGACGACCAGTCCGAGGACGGCCGCCGCGGCGAGGCCGAAGTCCTTGAGCCACCCGACGTAGCGTGCGTGCAGGACCGCGAAGTACACGAGGATGCTGATGAGCGCCCAGGTTTCCTTCGGGTCCCATCCCCAGAATCGTCCCCAGGATTCGGCGGCCCACACGCCCCCGAGGATGGTGCCGGCGGTGAGAAGGAAGAGGCCGACCTGGATGGTGCGATAGGTCTGGACGACCAGCGCGGAGTGATTCTCCCGGCTGCGCAGCAGCACGTTCTTGATGAGGTATGCGTGCCCGAGCACGGCGGAGACGGTCAGCACGCCGTAACTGGCGACGATCGTGAGCACGTGCACCGTCAGCCAGAAGTTGCTGCGGAGCACGGCGGGGAGGGAGTTGGTGCCATCGGTCAGCGGGACCAACCCCGCGAAGAGCACCGAGACGAAGGCGGCGCAGACGCCGGCGAATGCGTACCAGCCCTTTCTCCTGTTGAGGAGTTGCGCGACCAATCCGAGGGCGATCGCGACGAGGCCCATCCAGAGCAGGGCTTCGAAGGTGTTGCTGACGGGTGCTCGGTTCAGGATGATGATGCGCAGCCCGACGCCCATGACGTGCTCGGCGACGCCCAGCCCCGTGCAGATCATCGCCACGATGTTGAGCGGGCGCTGGAGCATGAGCCGCGAAAGCCCGAACGCGACGATCGCCAAGCCGTAGAACACGGCGGTCTTGGTCCACGGATCATGATGGACATAGAAGACCTCGAGCGCGACGGCGCGCGACTCGATCGGCGTGAGGACGCCGAGCGAAGCGATGGCTCGTTCCAGTTGGTCCACTTCCGGTTCAATGGTTCGGCCGGCGATGTACGCCTCGCCCAGAGCCTTCCAGGCTTCCTGCACCTTTTCCGCGCCGGGGTCGGCGACCTGCGGTCCGGCACGGCGGAACGCCGCGCCGTCGGGTGAGGGCACCACGGCGAGCGGTTCGCCCCCTGCGAGGTCCGCGATGCGGTTGGCGGCGGCGCGGATGTCGAGCGCCTTGCGCTGTGTTCGGTCGGGCTTGGCCTGCGGGTCCTGGGCGCGGGCACGCTCGAAACTCATGAGCAGTTCGTTGAGTCCCGGGGTGGTGGCGAGTTCGGCGGGGCTGAAGAACCGGCGCTCGGGGTCCAGTCCGATCGAGCGCTTCAGCGGCTTGTCGTCGATGGTGACGACCCTGCTGGTGAGCATCTCGCGTCCTTTGAACATCACGTCGAGAAGCAGTTCCATCGGGGCGCGCCCGGTGAAGGATTCTGGCCCGTTCGAAGACCAGCGCGTGCGGCCGGTGATCTCGACCGCGAGTCTCCTTGCGTAGGTTTCGAGCGGCATGACGCGGCCGCCGTCCTGAAGCGGCAGGGCGCCGAGCCGGTCAAGTCCCGCGGGAGCGTCAGCCGGCGCTGCTGCCCACAGGCTCGGGGCGAGTGTCAGCGACCACAACACGGTGCAGATCAGTCTGCGAAGCATGATTCGACTCCAGTTCTTCCGGGCGGATGGGGATGCCGGGATGGCCCCAACTCATTGAACGGCTGTAAAACGTGATGATGACTCCGACGCACAACGCCGCGGAGGCGACATAGGTCAGGACCAGCCCCGGGTCGCGCATGACACTGAAGATCGAGGTGTCGGCGCCCATGAAGCCCGACTGGTAGACCTTCCACGGGCCGTAGGCGAAGGGGTGATTCATGTAGATCTCGTAGTTTCTTTCCGGCTCGCCCTCGATCACGACTCCGACGTCGGACTGGTAGGCCATGGCCATCTCCGTGCCGGGGTAGTCGGTCTTGTGGAAGCGATCGAGCCGGATGGCGAACGGGAGTTGCACCCTTCGCGGGCCGAAGTGCAGGACCATTGTGCGCTGGTCGGCGGTGGTGACGTGCGCCATTCCCTTCCAAGTCAGCGTCTGGAGCTCGACCGCGTCGCCGACGCGGAGCAGGAGCGTGGGGCGATTGTCGGTGGCCATCGGCACCTTGACGGTGCGCGTCGTCTGGTGAGCGCGCGCGAGTTGCTGGTGGATGGTGACGTCCCGAGTTCCGAAACTCAGCGAGAGCGGGTATTTCGGCTCCGGCTCGACGACTGTGCTCTTTCCGTCCAGGCCGATGTACCCGATCTTCGTCGCGGCGAGCGTCCCGAAGATGACGAGTGTTTCCGGTTCGCCCTTGGGGCTTCCCGAGATGAGGCGCGAGGCGGAGTTGCCGGCGCCCTCCAGCGGCTTGCCCATGACCATGTCCGGGAAGGCTTCAAAGCAGGTGTGCTGTTCGGTCGTGCCTCGGCCGTCCGAGATCTTCACTCGGACGGCGGGATTGCGCGGCGCGTTCGCGGCGCCCTCCGTGATCCCATCCCCCGCGACGACCGCGCGTTCGAATCGTGTGAGTTCGGTGATGGTCCACCCCGGGAAGACTTCCTGCCCCACGTCCTTCAGCGGGAATCTCGATGTGCCGACGACGAACACGTAGTCCATTTGAGTGGAATCAGTCTCCGGGGGCGTCCAGTTTGCTCCTTCCGGGAGCACGAGGACTTTCAGCCCCATCAAGATCGGCGCCGGGCCGGCCTTGCTCTCTTCGCCGACCCAGGCGGTCTGCGGACCGCCGACGGGTGCGATCTCGATGGCGCGGAGCGGCTCAGGGCTGTCGTCCGCGATGGTCGACTCGTCCCGCGAGTTTTCCCATCGTTCCAGGACCTGGACTCTCAGGCCGGAGAGCATGAGCGCGGCCGGTCCCGTCGGGGCGGGCGCCGAATCCAGGCTGTTGAACTGGCCGTCGTCGTGGTCGAGGACCTCGAGTTGCTCGTCGGGTGTTTCGATGATGTTGCTGAGGGTTCCCTCGCGCAGGGCGAGGTGGCCCTCGACGCGGCCGTACATCGACCAGAACCCGCCGAGGATGAGCGCGACGAGCGCCGCATGGACGGTGATGAAGCCGATGTGCTTGCGCTTCCATGGGAATCTCGAGATGACGGCGAAGATCAGGCTGACGCAGACCAGGGCCATGACGGCGGCGAACCACCACGCGCCATAGACATATTGCCTTGCGACCCGGACGTTCTGCGTTGATTCGAGGTAGGTGCCGATGCCGAGGGCGATCGCCACGAGCACGAGCACGGGCACCGCGAAGCGAACGCTGCCGAGCCAGATGACAAAGGCGCCGAGTGGCGTGCGAGTGGTGACGTGCGATGGCTTCATGAAGGCTCCGATCCCGCTTTGATGCGCGAGGGTGTTCCCAGTCGCCTGCCCGACACCGGCTCGCCCGCGGGCGTCGGTGCGGCCACCGGCAACGGCTTGACGGATTGCTCCAGGTCCACCATTTTCTGGCCGTCCAGATAGTCCGCGAGCACGACTCGGCGAACGTGTTTCAGCGAAGCGACGGTGTTCGCCATGCGAGCGAGGGAAGACTGGATTTCACGGATGTACTTGGCGAGACTCGAGTGGTTGCCCGATTGACGGTCGAGCAGGCTCAACTGCATCTCCATGGTGGCCATCGCGTTGTTCAGGTCGTGGTTGAGCGTGACCGCCAACTGGCGGATGGCCTCGGCCTTTCGTTCCTCGTTCGATTGCAGCTGCTCGGCGAGGCGGTTGTAGGCGTGGGCGAGTTCGCCGAACTCGTCCTGCTGCGTGACCCGGACGCGGTGATCGAAGTGCTCGGCCGCGAGTTCCCGGCTGCCTTGAACCAGTTCTCCCACGGGCTTGAGGACCATCTGCGCCGTGCGGACAAGGACAAAGACGGCGACGTTCATCATGAGCAGGGCGGCGAGAGTCAGGCCGAGCACGAGTCCCCTGAAATAGCGGCTGAACCAGGCCTGCTCGTCGGAGGTGTAGGCGCGGAGTTCGCGCGTGAGATCGCGCACGGCCGAACGAACGTCGGCGCGGTTGGCCTGAACCTCGTCGGGGGTCAGCGACTCGGGGTGCAGGAAGTCGTGCATGCAGGCGCGGAGCCTGGCGTAGGTCCTGGCTTGGGGCGAATCCGCGATCCAGACCGCCGGGTGCTTCCCGATCTCGTCGAGCGCGGTTTCGAGGCGGGCTTCGCAGCCCGTTGCGGACGCGGCGGCGATGCCGTTGCGGGCATCCTCGAGTTGCGAGAAGCATTCGCTGACGGTGTGCATGCCGTCGATCAGGGTGACATCGTCTCGGTGGATCTGATCGATCTGCGGGATGGCGCTCTGCAAGAGGTAGACCGCGACGGCCGCGCCCGCGACGAAGCAGGCGACGAGCAGGCCGATGCGGATGAGGAGTTTGCGATGGAGCATGTCGATGCGATGCGAACGATCTGTCTGGCGCCCTTTGCGGGCGCATGAGTCTGCCGCCGGGCGTGTTCAACCGACCGCGGCGTCGCGCTCGCGGCTGTCCGGGTCCTTGGGAATTCGGAGTTCATCGAGTTTGCGGTAGAGGCTGGAGATGCCGATGCCGAGGCACTCGGCGGTTTCGGTCTTGTCGTAGTTGTGCCGTTTCAGGCTGGAGAGGATGTGCTGGCGTTCGAACTGCATGATTGCCTGCTTCAGGTCTTCGCCGGTGTCCCCGGAGTCTCCCGCGTGCTGGAAGGGGAGGTCTTCGAGTTCGATATCGCGGTCCTCAGCAAAAATGACGGCGCGCTCGATGACGTTCTCAAGTTCGCGCACATTCCCGCGCCACTCGTGGTTCAGCATGGCGCGCATCGCGGCGTTGCTGATCCCCGTGACGCGCTTGTTCATCTTCGTCGTGTACTTGCTGAGGAAGTGCTGGGCGAGCAGGGGGATGTCCTGCCGGCGCTGCCTGAGGGGTGGGAGTTGGAGGCGCACCACGTCGAGCCGATAGAGCAGGTCCTCGCGGAACTTGCCTTCCCGGCACGATTGCTGAAGGTCCTGATTCGACGCGGCGATGATGCGCACATCGACCGGGCGCGGCCGGGTGTCGCCCACCGGCGTGACGACCCGCTCTTCGAGGACGCGGAGGAGCGAACTCTGGACCTGGATGGGGAGCGTCGAAATTTCGTCAAGGAAGAGCGTGCCCCCGTTGGCGGCCTCGAAGTATCCGATGCGGTCCTTGATCGCGCCGGTGAACGAGCCCTTTCGGTGGCCGAAGAGTTCGGATTCGATCAGCGACTCGGCGATGGCGCCGCAGTTCACGGCGATGAAGGGCTTTTCGCGCGTGATGCCGTTGTAATGGATGGCGCGTGCGAAGAGTTCCTTCCCCGTCCCGGATTCGCCGACGATCAGCACGCTGCTGGTGACGCCGGAGAGTTTCTTGACAAGTCCGAGGAGGCTGGTCATGGCGCTCGATTCGCCGACGAGGTCGTGAAACGTGCTCTGAGACGCGAGTTGTTCGGTCAGGATGCTCCGGTTGCGGCGCATCTCGCCAAACTCGAGGGCGCGCTTGACGCGGATGAGCACGTCGTCGAACTGGACCGGTTTCAGCACATAATCGGCGGCGCCGGCCCGCATCGCGGTGACCGCGCTGTCGACGGTTCCGAAGCCGGTGATCACGATCACGGGGGTCTGCGGGATGACGTGCTGAAGGTTCTTGAGGAGCGTCAGGCCGTCCATCTCGGGCATGCGTATGTCGGTCAGGACGAGGTCGAACGCTTCGGCGATAGCGGCTTCGTGTCCCGCCTTGCCGTTGGACGCCTGGACCACCTGGAAGCCCTCCTCGGTCAACAACTGCGCGAGCGACTCGCGGAGCAGTTGTTCATCTTCGACGAGGAGAATCTTGCTGGGCATATCGCGGCTCCGAGATCACGGGTTATTTCTTGTCGGGCGAAGATGGCTTGCCCAGGATCGTTGCCCCGGGGCCTTCAAAGTCCCAGAAGACGTTGACGACCCACCAGCGGTCGCCGTCCTTGAGAAGTTGGATCGAGTTCACGCCTCGAATGTACGGCTCGGCGTCGCTCTCCGAATGCCGCGACTCGAAGGTGCTCCACACCTGAGCGATATGCCCGAAGGTGTCCACTCGCCGATCGACCTCCTTGTCATGGAAGCCGCCCTTTTCGAAGTAGGACTTGTTCAGGCTGATGTAATCGGTGACGGTGACGTACATCGCCATGGCGCCGCCCTTGGCATCCCCGCGCGCGGGGATGAGGCGAGCGTCCGGGGTGAAGAGCGAGCGGTACCGATCCCAATCGCGCGGCTGGCCGGGGTTTCCCGCGGGGACGGCATAGAACGCCGCCATGATCGCGTCGATCGACGCGACGTCTTCCGCCTTGGCGACGGGCCAACTCGCGTCGGGGCCGTTGTTGATCATTCCGGGGTGGCCGGCGGGCATCGCGGGCCTTGGCGGCGGTGCATTCGTGGAGGAGGGAGCCTGAGCTGCCGGTGTTGTGGGTTCAACGGCCAAGAAGAGGAGGAGTGAAACGAGCGCGATGTTCATGGGAGCTCCTGGTATGGGGCCAGCCGACGCTCAATGCCCAGTGCAATCCCCGTGCCTCGGGCCAGCCGACCTGAGCGGCCTTGGGTGTGGCCCAGAAGCGTGGCCATTCCCATTGTTGGGAAGCATGTGAGAATCATTCTCGTATTCGGGAAACCGGGGAAGATGAGGATTGGGCGAGGCTATCGAGGCGTACGGCTTCGTTGGGCTGGCGCTTCTGGGAATCCCATCCCGGGAGTCGTCGGGTACCTCTTGGGCGAGTGATCGACGCCGTGGCAACTGAGGAAGCATTCTCCGGTGAAGCCGCCGGTGTCGCGGTATTCGAGCCGGCCCGTGACGCGATCCGGGAGAACGATGCTGGTGGCAAAGTTGATGAGGTGAGAGTTGGCCGATGGCTTGCCCCGGGTTGCGGCGATGCCGTGAGCATCGTGGCAGGTTGAGCAGGAGGTTTGTTCATCGACGATGTGCCGGCGGTGTCCGGGGAAGGAGCGGTCATCCAGGATGCTTGCGCGATCGTGGCACTTGTAACAGAGGGCGTAGGCCGAGGCGCTTTCCGAGGTGTAGTCGGCGGTTTCGTACCGTTCGGAGAGGATCGACTGGACGTTGGACCCGTGTACGCCGGCGATCGAGGAGTTGTCCGAGCCGTGGCAGTCGGAGCACCGGAGGGTGCTTCCGCTGGTCCATCCGGGCAGGAGGCTGGGACTCTGCGTTGTGCGCGCGGGTGTGCCGACGGGATGGCGCGAGATGGCGGAGGGATTGAACTGTTGACGGACGTTGCTGACCCCCTGCCACCGCGGCGTGCGGACCGGAAGTTTGCTGTTGTCGCCGTGACACTTGAAGCAGACCTCTTCCTCCGCGTTCGCGAACTTCACGGGCGAGCCGGCGGCGCTCACGCCTTGGATGCGCCCGAGTCGTCCGACCGAACCGGTGGTCGGTCCGGCATGTGTGCGTGGCGCGCTGGCGATGCCCGCCATCATCGTGTGAGGATCATGGCAGGAAGTGCAGTTGGTGGAGGAGCCGGGGTCGTTCGACGGTTCGCCCGTCCCCGACCATTCGTGCGCGTAGGCGCGGTTCATTTCGGCGGCGATGTTCGCGGCGCCCGGCGTCTGACCGTCGTGGCACCCGAGGCAGGTCTGCGAGACGGTCGGCTGGCGGAGCAGGAACGGGCCGCTCGGAGCCGAATGAGGTTGGTGGCAATCCGCGCACTGACCATGGCCCGAGATGTCCGTGCGGCTGATCTGGTGGCAGGAGATGCAGAGTTCGGAGTTGGTGTTGCGCATCACCAGGAACTTGCCGAAGGCGTTGTTGTGCGCGTTGTGGCAGGCGGTGCACTGGAGTTCGCGGTTGACATCCAGGCGTATCTCGTGCGGCAGTCCGCCGGGATCGCGCAACGAGCCATCACGGGCGCTCAGGGTCGAGTCGAACGCGAACGAGATGGGATGATCGTCGCGGAGATCGGTGCCGAGATTCGACTTCCCCGGCGGGAGCGTCGTGATCCCGCCGCTCATCTGGATCGGCAGATTCCGGGAAAGGATGTTCCCGAGCGCGATGGTCCCGTCGTGGCATGACAGGCAGAGTTTGGATGATCCGGTGGGCTGACCCGGGACCGCGTCGAGCGCGCGGCTGGTGTAGACGGTGTAGGCCTGCGGCGAAAGGCTGCGATTCCAGAGCGCCCCGACGGGTGATGCGTTGTGAGGCGTGTGGCAGAAGATGCACACCTGGTCCTCGGTCGCGGCGCGGATCGCGCCGATGTTCCCCGCCGAGAGATCGTGCGGTCCCCCGACCACGGAGATTGTCTGGGCGTCCGAGGCGCGAAGAGCCAGGGCCGCCGAACAGAGACACAGCATCGCGGGAAGAGTTTTCATGGCTCGCGGCCCTCGTGGAGATACTGGAACACCTGGACCCGCTGGTTGTACGAATCGGCGACCCACACCCTTCCGGTTGAATCGATGTGGATCCCCGCGGGGAGCCAGAACTCGCCGGGGTCGCGTCCCTCGCGGCCCATGCTCATCAGCAGCGCTCCATCGTTGTTGAAGAGTTGCACGGCCTCGAAGTTCGCATCCACGACGTACAGGTGATCATCCGGGTCCACGGCGATCCCCTTGGGCTGCGAGAAATACCCCGGCAGGTCTCCCTTGGTCCCGATCTGACGGAGGGGTGCGAAGTCTTTCGAGAAGACCTGAACTCGGAAGTTGAGCGTGTCGCTGACATACAACCTTCCCTCGTGATCGAGGGCGAGGTTGGTCGGGTAGTTGAACTGTCCCAGTTCCGAGCCGCGCTCGCCGATTCGCTCGAGTTCCTCTCCCGAGGGTGAGAGCACGAGGACCTGGTGCCATCCGACATCGGCGACGAGCAACCTCCCGTCGGGCGTGAGCGCGAGGCCGCAGGGCCGGCGCAATACCCCATGGCCCAATCGGGCGGTCTGCGTGCCGCGGAGGTCAAAGGCGAAGATGCATCCGGCGTTCGAATCCGAGACCAGCACGCGCCCGGCGGGATCGAACGCGACCGCGACGGGGCTGAGGAATCCTTCGGCGGGCATCCAAGCGGCGTATTTCCTTGTCTGGGTGTCGAAGACATGAAGGACGCGCGCCCCGCTGTCCGCGACAAAGGCGCGTCCCGCATCATCGGTGCAGACCGCGATCGGCGTCATCATTCCGCGCGGGGCTTCCTTTCCGAAGAGGCCGGTGCCGATGTCCTGGAATACGTTGGTCGCGGGGCGGAGGTCCTGATCGGTGCGGATCTCGCCCAGGTATCGCAGCCTCGGCTGATCGGGGGGCTGGGGCCAGGCCGGCGCAGCGGGATCGGGCTGGAGGATGATCCCCGCGCGTGTTCCGCAGCCGGCGCTCAATCCCGCGAAGACGAGGCCGAGGACGAATCGAACGGTGGTCCGTGCCGTGGTCATGTCGCTCCTAAAATGTACGCTTCAACTCGAACTGGAGGTACTGCGAGGTCTGCTCGCTGCCCGGCCCGTCGATAAAGGCATTGCGGAAGGAGATGTGAACGGACGTCTGCCGCTTGTGCCACGAGAGGCCGATGACCTGTTCGAGTGCTTCAGTCTGGCCGTCCCGGCTGCTGTCCTCGTTGCGGTACTGGAGGGTGACGTTCCAATCCAGCGAGCGGTCCACGCGGGAGTTCCATCGGAGCGATGCGCGGTCGAACGTGACCTCGTTGTCTTCCCGCCTGAAGTCGATGAGTTCGCGCGACGCATCGACCACGAGAGTGGAATCGGTGTTGATGCGGAGCGAATAGGCGGCTCGGAATCGGATCAGGTTGTAGGGGTCGAACTCGCTGTCGTGGTCGTTGTACTCGGCGCGGGCCTCGAAGCCGCCGATTCGATACTCGGTGCCGAGGAGGAGGTCCTTGAGGTCATCGAGCAGGAACTCGTCCGGGTTGTCCGCTTGAACGGAGTGGTCGACGGTGCGGTAGGTTGCGTAGAGGGCGAGGCCGCGGAGCCATCCCTCCGTGATGGAGAATCGGAACGAGATGTTCGTCGAGAAGGTGTCGATGTCGTTGCCCGGCTCGGGGCCGACGTCGTAACTGATGCGGAGCAACTGGCCGTTCACGAAGCCTCCGCCGAGGATCCCGCGGATTTCCGCATGGTCGCTGAAGACCTGCACGGTGTAGTCGAATCCCTCCTGGTAGATCGGGAACCCCGCTTCCGGCGTGACGACGATCGAGTTTGCGACGATGTTTCGGCGGGGGAGGATGATGGGGAACCCGTCGATGAAGACGTGCGGCTCGTCGATGACCTGCACGGTTGAGCCGCGTTCGCTGTTCTGCTGCGCGTCGAAGGCGAGTCCCCCCGCCAGTTCAAGGCGTCCGTAGGGGACTTTCTTGGTGTAATCGACCTGTCCGCTGATGAACTCGCTGTTGCTGGTCGCGCCTCCCGGCGCTTCGAAGTGCTGGCCCCCGGCCCGTCCGACGGTGGTGAGGCTGTCAAAGAGCCGGTGCTTGACCGACGCCTCTCCGCGGGTGAGTGATTGGCTTTCTCCTCTCACCGTGCGGGCGTCATGGGTGAGGTTGTACCGCGACTCCAGCCGATCGGTATGCCGAAGCGTGAGCAACTCGTCCAGGCGGAGGTCCTGACGATCCTGGCGCCCCGATTGCCCGTAATACCTGAGCGACGAGCGGAGTTCGTGCGGCTGGAGTTCCTCGCCGAAGCGAAGGGTGTGCACCACGTTCGCATCGTGGCGGTCGTATTCGTCGAAGTAGCCCCCGGCCTGGCTCTCGCTGATGTGGTCGAAGGTGTAGATGGTTTCCAGGCGCTGCGCGTCGTTGATCACGAGCGCGTTCTGAAATGAAAACGTGTCCTGGCTCACGTCGGTATCGATGTCGCCGAAATCGCCGGTCAGGCTTTCGTCGCGGTGGAAGTAGAGAAGCGATGTCGGGGCGACGGCGGACTGGATGCGGGTGTTGATCCCTTCCTCCATGACGATCTGGTCGATGGTTCCGGCGAAGGGCCGGTCGAGCAGGCTCTGCTCGCGCCGGGCGTAGATGGTGGTCGGCGCCGCGCTTGTGCCGAGCAGGAGGCCGCTCAGGTCGTACAGGTTGACGAAGTTGGATTCACGCCCGTCCAGGTCGTCGAGCGAGCTTTCGGTGTCGATGTCTTCGTACCCGAGTTGCACGGTGCCGGTGAGGTCGAAGAGGTTGCGGTGTCCGATGACGGCTTCGCCGCTGAGATTGAGCAGTTCACGGAGCCGGAGTTCGCGTGTGCGCTCCTCGCGTTGCCCCTTCTGCCGGAGTCGATCGTCCTGATACTCCATGCGGAACTCGAGGGCCGCGTCGAGGCGCTCCAACTCGAATCCCGTCCAGGATTCGCGGGACGTCCCGACGACGACCGGCCCGCCGTCTTCGCCGGCATCGCCCGGAGCCGGCTGGGCGCAGACTTCCGCGGCGAGCGCCAGCACGCCGAGGACGCGGAGGTGGAAGCCGGCACCGGTCACGGACCTTCTTTCGGGTCATCGGGGATCGGAAGTTGATCCGGCGCCGCCTCCGATGCCGGGGCGGCGGGCGGCACGGGACGCGGCACGGGAGGCGGCTCCTCGCCGGTTCGCGTCCTCAGCATGAGCGGCGTCTCGCCGCCGTGGGCCATGTGACATTGGAGGCAACTCGCGGCGGGGTCGGTGTGCTCGGGCACCGATGTGGAGACCATCAGAGTCGCGGAGTGGCACTGGGCGCAGATCTTTCGGTCCGGCCCGCGGAGCAGCCACTTCCGCGCGGACTCGTGCGGCGCGTGGCACCACAGGCACGCGCCACCGGCAACGGCGCCGTGAACCCACCGGTGCTCCGAGGCGATCGAGTCGTGACAGGCGAGGCAGGGCGACCCATCGTTCCGGCTGGGGCGATAGGAGGTCTTGTGGCAGGCCTCGCACTTGTCTTCCGCGTATGGCTGATGCACCAGCACCGCGACGGCCACCGTCGAATCCCCCACGATGCCGTCAGGCCCCGGCGCGTTGGGGTCCTTGACGCCATCGAAGAAGAAACTCAACGTTGAATAGTTTTCGGAGGTGACGGTGCATCCGCACCAGAGGACTCCCCCGGCGAGTATGGAAGCGATTCCGAAGAAGGTCGCCCGACGGAACAGGCGTCCCACGTGAAAACGGCGTCCGTGTCGTGGTGCGCGCTTCATCCGATCGACGACTCCCCATCGACTACCGCTTCGGCGGCTGGGCCGGTGACTCCGGCGCCGGTTCGAGCGGCTCGCCCTCCGCGCCGGCGTCTTCCGGCGGAGGTTCGATGCCGCCGATGTTCTGGAACTTCAGCGCCTCGGCGGAGGGCGCGCCGACGCCGGTCTGAACCTCCGCTGAGGTGGCGCGGAGTTCGGCGAGCGTGACGCTCGGGCGGCGCTCGCCGAGCGCATAGACGGAGACGAGCGCGGAACCGAACTGGTTGGCGACGACGATCAGGCGCGTCGCGGCGAAGCCGGGGTGGATCAGCCCTTGGAAATACTCGAGGCTCTCGTCCGTGACGGCGATCCCGACGGGCAGGTTCATGGCGCCGGGGAAATCTCCGGCCGAACCGAAGTGCATGAGCAACTGGAACTCGGAGTTGAACATCTGCACGTTCTGGAAGCTGGAATCGACCACGTAGACGATCCCCTCGCGATCGACCGCGAGGTGCTTGGGACGCGCGAAGCCTCCCGCGTGATCGCCCATCTGCCCGACCGAGGCGATGAAGCCGCCGTCGGGAGTGAACTTCTGCACGTTGCATCGCATCATGTCCGCGACGTAGACATTGCCCGCCTGGTCGGTCGCCACTCCCACCGGGAGGCGGAACTGTCCGTTCTCATCTCCGGTCTGGCCGATGGTTCCGATCTCCTTTCCTGTCCGGCGATTGACGATGAGCACCTGCTGACGTCCGAGATCGGAGATGTAGAGCCGCTCGCCGCTGAGCGCGATGGAGCCTGGCTTCAACTTCGGGAACGCGAGCGAACGGGAGAATCGCTCGCCCTTGTCGAAGACCAGGACCGCGCCGTGTACCCCGTCGGCGACGTAGATTTCGCCGTCGTCCGCGAGCGCGACGGCGATCGGGCGCTCGAGTCGAGTGGCGCCGGTGACGCCGACGAGACGTGTCTGCTTCTTGGCGAGGTCCATCACGACGAGGGCCTTGGCGCGGATATCGCAGACGTAGATCTTGCCGTTTCGGATGCCCACGCCGTAGGGCTTGTTGACGTAGGCGGTGCGGACGGCCTCCTTGCCGAAGACGAGTTTCTCAAACTCCGACGACACGACCGGCGCGACATCGTCGCTCGAGTTGAAAGCGCCGAGGAACTGGATCCGCGGCTCGTCGGGCGGGGCCGGCCAGAAGGCGCACTTCAGGACCGGGGGGGCCTTGTCGGCGCTGGAAGATTTCGCCGGAGTTCCACACCCTCCAACGCTCATCACTGCCAGGGCGGCAAGGAAGGAGAAGCCTGGAAGAACCGATCGGCGTATGGCGCGCGTCATGCTCAGTGATCTCCGTGAGTAACTCGCAAGCCATTACGGGTGCAAACCCGATGCCAATCGTACCACGATCCTCCGACGCGCCGGGTCGGCCGTGGTCGAGGCAAAAGAAAAAACGAGCGCTCGTGGATCGAGCGCTCGGGAAGAGGACACGGGCCATTCGTCAGGGCCGAGACATCGTTACTTGATGTGGCAGGTCAGGCACAGGTGGCTCGAAGCGTTGCTGAAGTTGAGCATGTGGTTGAAGTTTCCGGCGTTGTGAACGTTGTGGCAGGTGCGGCAACCGACGACGAACTGCTCTGCTCCAGCGGAGTTCGTCCATGATTTGAGCCGGAGAGTTCCCCACGTGCTGACGACCTGATGGCTCGCGTTCTGGGGGTTGAATCGCGTGCTCGTGGTGGTGGGATACACGGCGTCGCGCCCGATCGGGTGATCGTTGGTCAGGTCTGTTCCGATGTTCGCGCCGCCGGGGATGAAGTTGGTGCCGGTCATGCCGCCGAAGCTGTCGAGCGCGACGGTTCCGTCGTGGCAGGAGAGGCACAGGCGGCTCTCGCGGTCGAGATCGCTCGAATCCCCGGTCGCGCCATCGAACATGGTGTACGTCGCGGTGGAGAGGGTGTGATTCCACAGACGGCCCGCCGCCGTGTTGGCGAAGTGGGGCGTGTGGCACGGCTTGCAGATTTCGCCGCCCGACCAGCTGTAACTGCTGAAGTCGTGGGCCGAGTTGGTGATCTGCGCACCGGCGCCGCTGGTCAGACCGGCCAGCACGAGCGTTGCAACGGTAAGTTTGAGGGAGTTCATTGTTGACCTTTGCCTTTCTGGCGGCCGGCGATTCTGGCTTCTTCAGGGCACTCCGGCCTACCTTCGTGTCCCCTCGGAAGATTGCAAAGGCCGTACCAGATGCCAGGACGGGTCCATCGGCTTCCACGCTCCAAAAACGCGGCTTTGTGACCGGGCGCGTCCCACTGTTGAGAATGCCTCCCCGATCGGACATTCCGAGAGCGGGAAGCGCGGGCATCCCTCAAGCCTCGAGGCTGCCGCCCCGATCTGTCAGTCGGAAATTGGAGGAGCGGCAATGGGGCGCAAGACCGGGGTATTTGTTCGTCCGAGAATCCTGGTCACGTCGCGGCGGGCGGCTCCGATCCTCGGGGTATTCCTGATCCTGGCGTGCGCGACGATGGCATCGGCGCGCGATCGCGGCGGTTCAGATCGAGATTGTTCACTGTTGCGTCACGATTCGAGCGTTCGGGCTGACGACTGTTCCCGTTGCCATGTTTTCGAGGCCGGGATGAGCCATCCGGTGAATGTCAGGCCGACCATGGCGATTCCAGATCGTTTGCCACTCCAAGACGGACTCATGACCTGCCTCACATGCCACGCGGCGATCGTGAGCGCCGGTAGCGAAAAAGCGACGCTTTCCGCACGAACAAGCCAGATTCGCTCCGGATTCTGCGTTGAATGCCACCAAGCCGATTCACCCTTTACCCCGGCTGTCCACGCATCCGCGACCGCCAAGGCCCACCTCATCCCCGGCCACGACAGCCGAGCCGAAGTGATTCCGGGCACGCTCGATTCCGAGAGCCGATCGTGTCTTGCGTGTCACGATGGCTCGGCGGGGGTTGATGCCGGGTCGCACCGAATGGGAGCCGGCGGCCATTACTCCGATAATGACCACCCCATCGGGGTACCGATGCGTGCAACGAGCCGGACCAAGAACGGCGACTTCGCCCTCGCTCGAAACCCGGACCCGCGGGTCCGCCTGTTCGGAGGCTCGATCGGCTGTGGCTCGTGTCACAGCGTGTACTCCCGCGAGCCGGCTCGGCTCGTGATGAGCAATCGCGGGAGCCGGCTCTGCCTCGGCTGTCACGCCCAGCCCTGAATCTCGATTCTTGGATTTTCCGGTCCCCACTCCTCCCAATATTGGGACTGGATGGTCATTGAGCACCGTCGGGCAGCCCGGCTTTCCGTGTTGCCGGGTCGGGATGACCGGGTTTATTGCGCGGCATCGTTCTTGTTGCATGACACGCGAAGCGGTGCTGCGCGCTCTCTGTGAAGGCGCGCGCGTCCGCCCGATCGCCCTGCCGAGTGCTGGATGAGCGTTCCTCGAAACATGTTCTGGCGCGGATACTGGGCGGTCACGCTGGCGGCGCTGTGCGTCGGCGTGTTCCTGGCGGTGCGCGCCCCGGCCGAGGCGGGCGGGGGAGGTATGCAACGGCTGGTTTATCTCCACCTCCCGGTTGCGATCAACGCCCTGATCGGGGCGCTGATTGTGTGCGGTTCCGGCGTCGCGTATCTCCATTCTCATCGACCGGGATGGGACGACCTTGCCCGCGGCGCAGCGATTGTCACCGTGCTTGACTCGACGGTTCTGCTCCTGACGGGGATGATCTGGGCGAAGGCGGCGTGGGGCCATTGGTGGGTGTGGAGCCCCCGTCTATCGTTCAGTCTTGCGTTCTGGTGCATCTACGTCATCTACCTGGTCATCCGCGCGGGGATTCAGTCGAGCGCTCGCCGGGCGGTGATCAGTTCGATTTTCGGGATCGTCGCGTTCCTCGACGTTCCGCTCCTGTATCTTTCCGCGAAGCTGCTCCCCGATGTCCACCCGACGGTTGTCACCGTGACGGCCGGGATGTACCCGGCACTGTTCGTGTGCCTCGCGGGGATCACTCTGCTCTCGGCCGGCTGCATCGCGGCGTTCTACCGCTTCGGCACGGTCGCTCGGCTGCGCGGCGACGCACTGCACGGGCTGATCGGCCCGACGTGAGCAGGAGGAAACCACGCAAGGTCGAACTCCCGTGCGCGCGGTGTTGACACGGCCGATGTCCGATGCCGGGGCCGCCACGAGCGGCTCGGGGCCGCTGCTGAAGCCGATCAGTGTGGAGAGATCGAATCGAGCATGCGGAGGAAGTCCGTGCTCGCCGCCTTCATGGGTTCGACGGGTCCGGTCATCTTGATGAACAGCAGTCCGCCCGGCGCTTCCACGATGGCGCCTTGAAGTCGCCAGTCCGACCTTGGGGCGCTGTCGCCCATTCCGACGAACGAGCCTTCCATGGCCACGGTCGTGATGTTGAAGCCGTTGACCGTTCGCTTCTCGGAGACGGGGGCGACGGCGTTGCCGGCGGCATCGCGCACCTGCCCCGACCACCTGGCGATGTTGTCTTCC
>JAEUIV010000184.1 GCA_016795005.1 Phycisphaerae bacterium | reverse complement strand
CACCGCCGAGCGACGGACGCGAGCGCCGAATCGCTCCGCGACATCGTCGAGCATCCGGCTGGTCGAGAGGTTGGCGACGAGCGTCTGGCGGCCCGCCGCGCCGGGCGCGCCGAGCATCGCGAGCGCCCCGAGCACGAGCGTGTATTCCTCGCCGATGTACCTCCCCGACTCGTCGAGCGCGGCGAGACGGTCGGCGTCCGGGTCCTGGGCAAAGCCCACGTCGCCTCGGTGCTGCTTCACCTCGGCGCTGAACTCCGCGAGGTTCTCCCGTGTCGGCTCGGGAGTGTGCGGAAAATCGCCGGTGGCCTCGCAGTTGATGTGGATCAGTTCGCAGCCGAGCGCCCGGCACAGGAGCCGGACACCGGCCGATCCGCTGGCGTTGACGGAATCGACCACGACGCGGAATCGTCGCGCACGGATGCGACCCAGGTCGGCCATCGACGCGAGCGCGGCGATGACACGATCGACATGAACCGCCGCGGCCGAGTCGTCGCTCTCGATCGTGCCGAACATCCCGGACGGCGCGAACGCATGCACGCCCGCGTGAAAACGTTCGATGATCCTTGTCGCGTTCGCCGCATCAGGGGCGGCCCCCTCGCCGGAGATGACCTTCAAGCCGTTCCACTGCGCCGGGTTGTGGCTCGCGGTGAGCGTCAGCCCCGCGTGGGCGCGATGATGCACCACCATCACTCCCACCGTCGGCGTCATCGCGGTGCCCAGGTCGATCACCCGGCATCCCGCCGCGCCGAGCGCCGCGGCGGCCAGACGCCGGAGAATATCGCCGCCGCGCCGTCCGTCGCACCCGAGCACCACGACCGGGCGTTCGACGCGCTGCTCGTCGCGGAGCCAGGCGACCATGGCGCCAACGAATCGGCAGATAACCTCCGGGGTCAGGCTGGCGCCGACAATGCCGCGACAGCCGCTGACGGAAAGCATGAGAGGAGCGGCAACGGAAACAACCGAAGTCATGCTCGGATGATACGAAACGCGCCCGCCAGCCTCTCCGAAACTACCCCGCGACCGCGAAGTCGGTCGGCGGGTCGATCGGCTGGCTGATCCAGAGTTCGTTGCGCGAGAAATCGGTGAGGTGAACGGTGAGGCCCAGCGTGGTCCCCTGGGTGGAGTGCTGGACGACGCGGACGATGGGACGATCGATGGCTCCCGGCTGGACGCCGACAACAACCGCCGGAGTGTTGTTCGAGAGCATCACGTGGCTCCCCACGGGGAAGAGTCCCGCGGCCTCGACGAGCGCACGCACGCAGCGCTTGTCGAACACACCGATCGAGGCCTGCATGATGATCTCTTCGATCGCCTCATAGGGCCGCTTGGCGCTTCGATACCGACGGCGGGCGGCGGCAGCGGCAAAGGCGTCGGCGATCGCCACGACCTTTGCCAGATCGCAGATGAGCCGCCCGCGCAGGCCGCAGGGGTACCCGGATCCGTTCTCGCGCTCGTGGTGCTGGTACGCCGTGCGACGCACGGTTTCCGGCAGGCCTTCCACGGCGTCAAGCATGACGACGCTGTAGGTGGGATGGCGGCGGACGCGGTTGATCTCCATCTCGCTCAGCGTTCGTCCCGAGATCCGCAGGTCGGCCGGCACCAGGCCCATGCCGACATCCGACAGCAGGCCGGCCAGCCCGGCAAGACGGACGTGATCGTCCGACCATTGCAGGCGCGCCGCGATCGCGACGCTGAGGCACGCAACCGCGTAGCAATGTTCGGGCAGGTAGTCCTCGCCCCGGGGTGCGAGGAGCGCCAGTTGCGTAAAACGCTCGGGGTGCGTTCGTTGAAGATGAACGAGTTCCGCCACCAGCAGGCTGACCTCGCCCAGCGCAACGGGAAGCCCGGAAAGGATGCGAGCGAAGACCCGCTGGAATCGTCGGACGCGCTCTCCCCTGAAGTCCGCGAGGCGGGTCTCATCGGGCCATTCGGCGTGGGTCGGCCCGAAAGCGGCGCGTGGGGCGGCCCACGCCGGGGTGGGCGCGCTGCGGATGCGAAGGGGCAACCGGCTCCATTCAGCGGAGAGATCGAGCACGCACTGGTCCGCGATCTTCATCCGCGCCGCGCGGAGGCGCTGGTCTTCCTTCTCCGGGGTGCCCAGGAAGGCGCCGAGTTCGTACGCCTCGGCGTGGTGACGCTCGATGCGCTCTCCCGCTTCGACCGCGAGCACGCCGCCGGCGGTCACGACATCCGCCGGAGCGACCGTTCCCTCACCGGCCGGCTCGACCAACCGGAGGAGCGCGCTCTCCTGCAGGTCGGAGGCGGACGATGCGAGGAACAGGTCGCCCCACTTCGATTGGGTGATCATCCGGCACATCGCCTCGGTCAGGACCGTGGAGGCGCTGAGCAGCTTGACGCCCTGGCGGGTGTAGAACGCGAGCGGCAGCCGGACGCCCGGGCGCAATGTGGTGGCATCGATCTGGCGCATGCTCGGGGTCTCCGTTCGGGCCTTATGAAGATCGACCCGCGCCGAAGGCCGGTTCGGGCGAAGCGTCCGAAACCACGAGTCCGGGTGTGAGCCTCGCGGGAATCGTGGTTATGGGAGCCTCGTCGGCGGCGGTCTACACTCCGGGGATGTTTGAACTCAGCATCGAATCCCGCTTCTCGGCGGCGCATGCCATACGCATCGGAGGCACGCTCGAGCCGCTGCACGGGCATGACTGGCTCGTCACCCTGACAATCGCGGGCGACACGCTCGACCAGGACGGATTGCTCTGCGACTTCCACTCGATCGAGGAAGCGCTGCGGTCGATTACCGGGAGGTTTCACAACCGGTGCCTGAACGACACCACGCCGTTTGATTCAGTGAATCCCACCGCCGAGCACGTGGCGGCGCACATCGCGGAGAGGATCGCACCGATGCTCCCGGCGGAGGCGCGCGTCGTCTCCGTCCGGGTGACGGAGGCGCCGGGGTGTGCTGCGACGTTCCGTCCACGTCACGGTCACGATCGCGGCGAGATCACCCGCCCAGGATCTTGAGCACGCCGTTCGCGCTGGCATTGGTGGCGTTGAGAGACGCCCCGGAGGCGGAGATGAGAGCGCCCTGGCGTGCGTACGCCGAGAACGCCGCCGCGTAATCCGTGTCGCGGATGATCGAGACCGCGGACGCGGTGTTTTCGGAAGCGATCGCCATCGCCCGGACCCGGGGGGCGATCGCGTCCTTCTGGAATGCCCCGACTTCCGCCCGCGCAGCGGTCATGTGCGCCCGTGCGGCCCGGATCGCATCGATCGTCGCCTGCGGGTCGCCGCCCGCAAGGCTTGCGCCGGAGAGGCCCAGATCGTGGGTGCTGAGCTTCGAGAGGGTGATCGAATCCTCGCCCACGCCGAGGGTCATGCGCCCGTCGAACAGTCGCCTCCCGTTGAAGCCGCTCGAAGACGCGAGCCGGTCGACCGACTGCATGATCGAGTCGAACTCGAGTTGCATGGCTTCTCGTTCCTCGGGGGAGGCGCCGCCGGTGCTTGCCGAGGCGACTGCCAGGCCTTCCGCGTCGTTGAGGAGGTCGGAGACCTCCGTCATCGCCCCGTCGGCGGCGGAGAGCGTGAGGTCGGTGCGGCTGAGCGATCGGGACTCGGCGTCGAGCCGCTGGAGCGAACTGCTGAGATTCAGCGACGAAATCAGCCCCGCGGGGTCGTCGGCGGCGCGATTGATCCGGAACCCGGTGGCGAGCGAGTTCATGATGCGGCTCGCCGCGTTCAGGTTGGCGTTGTACATCCGAGTGGCGATCATCGCGGTTTCACCGATCCTCATGGCGGTCCTCCCAGGGAAGGCGCGGCCCGCCTTCCATGAGGAAATCCTCCAATTGCCGCGCGCGTCGCGACGGACCGGTGCGAGGAGAATCCGCCGCGAGCGCCGTCACAATCGGCGCAATCGAACCGGCGCGGCGCGTTGGGCCGGGAACCCGCGTCCGAAAAAAACGCCCCGCGAGCAGTTCGCGGGGCGTTCGGATGAGACCGGATTCGATCGAGCGGGATCAGCGCCGACGGCGGAGCAGCGCGAGCGATCCGAAGCCCAGGAGCGAGAGCGCTCCCGGAGCGGGGACGATCGCGAAGCCGCGGGCGTGCGTGTCGGCGAGCAGGAGTTCCACGCCGCTGCCGTCGAGGTTCATCTGGAAGATGCCGCCGGCGGTGTTGGTGGACGAGCCGACCACGAGCTTGTTGGTGAAGGGGTTGTAGATGAGAGCCTCGGGCCGGGTCACGGCCGAGGTGACGAGGTCGAGGCTGACGAAGTCGCCCGCGCCGTCGAGCAGCAGGCGGTAGACGCCGTCCGGCGCGTACGGGCCATCGGGGTCGCCGTCACCGTCGGAGGTGTTCGTGATGAAGTATTCGCCGGGGTTCGGCCCCTTGGCGATGCCGCGGACCTGGACGAGCATGTCGAGCGCGACCGGGTTGGAGAAGTCCGCGACCAGTTCCATGGTGCTGTTGTTCGGATTGCCGTAGTCGGGGGTGAAGCGCCAGAGGGTGGAGCCGCGGGCGTCGCTGAACCCGCCGAGCGCCCCGCCGTTCAGCGAAGTGACAAGGTACGAATCACGTCCCGGCTCGCGCTCCATGTACACGCCCGCCTCGTAGTAGGGACGCGGCTGAGCGGTGTTCTCGGCGAAGAAGAGGTTCGCGCTGGGAGCCGCGAGTGTCGAGCCGTAGATGCCGTCGTTGACGACCTGCGACGGGCCGAGGCGCTTGAAGGGGTTCTGGACCCAGAAGAGGCCGCCGTAGTTCTCGTCGTAGCGCATGCCGACGGGATTCATCAGCGCGCCCGCGCCGGCGCCGGTCAGGAAGTTGCTGGCGACCGGCGCGCCGCTGAGCAGGCCGTCGATGCGGATGATCCGCGAAGTGTCCCAGTTGTCGTCGCCGGTGATGAACGAGCCGTCACCGACGTAATACTCGCCGCTGGGGCCGCGGACGATGTCCGACAGGCGAACCGGGTTGTCCCCGCCGCCGCCGCTGGGGATGTCATTGAAAGTGATCAGGTGGGTGATCGTGTTCGACCCGCCCGGGTTTTCGATGAGGGTGATGGCATCGAGGTTGAAGTTGGTGAGGAGGATGTCGCCGTCCGACAGCGCGAACGCCGAGGACGCGAGACCCGCAGCCGACACCAATCCGATCATGGCAATCTTCTTCACGTGCTTTTCTCCTTCCTCCCCGGCCTGAAGCGGGAATCGCCCCTTTTAAACGATCCGCAGGCCGAAAAAGGATCCGTGGTTGACCAATCTCTCCGCCCTCAAACGAGGGGTTCCTTCCGCGCAACTGCACTATAACCCAAAAAAACGGAACCGGCCAATGAAAACCGGGGTAAGTTCGGGGATTTCGGGTGGATTCGCCCCGAACCCGCCCTTGGATGTCTCCATTCGGTGGGACATTGCGAAATTCATGGTTTTAACGCGGTGCTGACGGGTCGGCCGGAAATCGGGACGACTCGGCGCCCCCGGCCCGGAAGCCCCCAAATCCCACCCGATCAGACTGGAAATGGGCCCGAAACGATTCGAACGTTCGACCTCACCCTTATCAGGGGTGCGCTCTAGCCAACTGAGCTACGGGCCCGGGATGTGGTCCGGTCGGCCGGACGGGGTCGAGAGTATAGCAGCGGTATCGTGGACGGAAAGGAGTCCCCCGATGTCCAGCCGACTGGCGGAGTTTCGAGAGTTCCGGGAGCGGATGAACCAGCGGATCTTCGAGCAGAAGGACGTGGTGGTGAACCGTTTCTTCTCGCTCGACGGGCAGGCGTATAAGGCGGGGGCGCTCGACGAGAAGACCAAGGAGATCGCCGGGCTTTCAGCGTCGCTCGTGCTGCGATGCGACGACTGCATCGCGTACCACGTCATCCGATGCAAAGAGGTAGGCGCGACCGACGCGGAGATCTGGGAAGTGCTCGGCATCGGCCTCGTCGTCGGCGGGTCGATCGTGATCCCTCACCTGCGGCGGGCGGTGGCGTTGCTGGATGAAATCAACGGCGCGAAGGCGACCGAACGGTCCTGATCGCGTTCGACCTCGGGTGGCAGAGTGACTGAGGTTGCCCACCGGCGGTGGACGGGGTGGATCGGCTCGACCTCGAGGCCGACGCGCTCGCGCGGATGAGTGAAGCCGAGCGGGCCGAAGAAGTCCGAAGGGCTTGGAGAGTGGCTCCAACGAGTACCGTGAGCGAGTCGCCGCGACCCGATCGGTGCTCTCCTTGCCGCATGGTCTACGGCTTTTCCGCGGGAGGCGGCGGGGCGGCGACCGGGAGCGGGTTCGATCGCATGGATCGCGATGTCTTGACGCGCCCGCCGAGCATCCGCGGCGGGAGTTTGGTGGGGATGATCCCGCCGGGAAACTTCGAGGCGTCGATGGGCGCCTTGACCTCGTTCGACGCGGCGGCGGGAAGCGAAGGCGGAGCGGCGCGGTTGATGGTGCGCTTGGCTTCCAGCGTCTTGGATTCGTACTCGCGGCGCGCGCGGACATCGGTCGGCACGGGGCCGGGCTTGAAATCCGGGTACTTCTTCTCCGGGATGTGCGTGTTGGCGAGCATCTCGATCGCGGTGAGCAGTTCGCCCTGGTCGGGGGTGACGAGCGACCAGGCGACGCCGCGTCGCCCGGCGCGGGCGGTGCGGCCGATGCGGTGGATGTAGACCTCCGGGTCTTCGGGAAGGTCGTAGTTGACCACGTGAGAGATGCCGTCAACATCCAGCCCTCGCGCGGCGAGGTCGGAGGCGACGAGGACGCCGAGTTGGCCTTCGCGGAGGCGCTTCATCACGCTGTTGCGCTTGCCCTGGTACATGTCGCCGTGCATCGGGTGGGCGTCGATCCCCTTGTCGGTGAGGTAGCGGGCGAGTTCATCGACGGTGCGCTTCGTGCGGCAGAAGACGACGGTGAGGTCCGGCTCCTCGTGCGTGAGGACGTAACGAAGCATCGAGCGCTTGTCCCACGGCTCCACCGCGACGTAGTGCTGCTCGACCAGGCTGACGGTGAGCGAGCCGCCCGTCGTGACCAGCTTTTCCGGGTCCTTCATGTACGTCCGCGCGAGTTTCTCGATTTCCGGCGAGATGGTGGCGGAGACGAACACCGTCTGGTGCGGGTGCTTGATGGAGCCGAGGATCTTCTTGATGTCGTCGCGGAAGCCGATGTCCAGCATCCGGTCCACCTCGTCAAGGACGGCGAATCGCACACTGTTGAGGTTGATGTGCCCGCGTTCGACCATGTCCATGAGCCGGCCGGGGGTCGCGACGATGATTTCCGGCCCGCGCTCGAGGTTGCGCGCCTGGGTGTGGACCGCCTGCCCGCCGAAAACCGCGGAGATGCGGATCGGGGTGAACTTGCCGAGTTCCTGGAGTTCCGAGGCAATCTGGATCGCCAGCTCGCGCGTGGGGGCGAGGATGAGAGATTGGAACGGGACATCGCGGACGGCGCACTGGTAGAGCGGCAGGCCGAATGCGGCGGTCTTGCCGGTGCCCGTGCGCGACTGACCAAGGATGTCCTTGCCCGCGATCATCAGCGGGATCAGTTCGGACTGGATCTTGGTGGGATTGGTGAATCCCGCGGCCTCGATTCCCTTGAGGACGCTGCTCCGCAGGCCGAGTTCGGCGAAGGACTTGCCCTCGAAGATCTCTTCCCAATGCTCGTTTGAAGGCGGGAGTTTGGCCCGGGCGGGGCGCGGTTGAACCGGGTTCTCGTCCGCCGAGCCGTCGTGTCGGGCCTCATCGGCACGGGGGGAACGGTCATGGCCTCCACGATGGGAAGGATGTCCGCCGCGCTCGCCTCGATCTCGATGCTGATTGTTCGGCTGATTGTTCGGCCTCGGCGGCTGCTCCGACCGCGGGTGTTGCTGAGGCGGCGGCGCCGCGGCGATGCCGGCCTGATTCTCCGCGCGGGGCCCTTCGGCTCCCGGCTGTCGATCGCTGCGCCTTTTTCCGCGGCGGCGGCGGCGACGTTTCTTTGCGCCTCCCGGCTCGCCGCCCTGCGCGGCGGGTGTCGGATCGGTGGGAATGGGCTGGCTGGCTTCCGGTGCGGGGGACTCGTTCTCGTTGGTCATCTGGGCTGCTGTTCGATTCTGCTGGGCGTGTGGTCCGGGGGGGTCGGTCGGGCGGCTCCGGGAAACGGCAGCCCTCGATTCCGCACGGGTCGCACGCGGACCCGTGACCGACCGATGGACCGGTCGCCTCGGCAACCGGGGAGGCGGGTCGAGCGTCGTTCGCATCGAAAACCCGTCTCGCGGGGGTCGGAACTCTCCCACTTGGCCTCTTTTTCATTCGGCCTGTCTATCCTGAATCGTAGGAGAGCGGGTCGGCCGATACAAGTACGGACTTTCGCCCCGGCGACGGATCGCCGCGGCCCCACCCGAGCGAGCGTGACAGACGGAGCGTTCTTGTGCCGAGCACCAGTTGGATCGAAGTAGACCTTCCGGCGATTTCCGGCAATGTCCGCGTGGTTCGCCGCGTGCTCGCGGCACGGACCGCCGGGTCAGCCAGCGGGGGCCGGGCGGTTCCCTCGGCCGCCCCAGCGATCTGCGCGGTGCTCAAGGCGGACGGGTACGGGCTTGGCGCCGCGCGCGTTGCCAAGCGCTTGCAGAGCGCGGGGGTCGAGATGCTCGCGGTCTATTCTCCCGAGCAGGCGCGCTCGCTGGTTGACGCCGCGATCACCGCCCCGATCCTCATGCTGATGCCCCTGCACGACCTGGACCGCGCGGACGTGCTCTACCGCTCGGCGGCACGCGCCCAACTGCACCTGACCATCCACGACACCGCCACCCTCGACGCGGCGGTCACGATCACCGAACGGCTCGGGCTGCGGCTCTCGGTCCAGCTGGAAGTGGACACGGGTATGTCGCGCGGCGGGGCCTCCCTGCACGAGGCCGGCGCGCTGCTCCGGCGGATCATCGGACACCCGAGGCTGGTTCTCACCGGCGTCTTCAATCACTTTGCGAGCGCCGACACCGACGCCGCGGAGACTCGGGCGCAGTCGGAGTCGTTCTCGAAATGGATCGCGGAGCATCGCCGTTCCATCCCCTCCGACGCCGTGCTGCACGAGGCGAATACATTCGGCACCTTCCGCTCCTCGGACTATCACCGCACGATGGTGCGCGTCGGGCTGGCGCTCCTGGGATTCGCGGGCGAGGACTTCGGGGACACCGCCGACGTCGAGTTCGAGAGCGAGGCGTCGCGGCTGACGCCCGCGGTGCGCTGGATGAGCCAGATCGTTCACGTGAAGGAGATCGCGCCGGGCACGCCCGTCGGATACGGCGCCACGTGGCGCGCGTCGAGGCCCACGCGCGTCGGGCTGGTCCCGGTCGGGTACGCCGATGGGTATCCGCTGGCGCTCTCGAACAACGCGCACGTCGGCGTGATGCTGAGCCGCGGGATCAAGGCGTTCGTGCCGCTGATCGGCCGGGTGAGCATGGACCAGGTGACGGTGGACCTG
>JAEUIV010000177.1 GCA_016795005.1 Phycisphaerae bacterium | reverse complement strand
ACCGCAGCCGGTCGAGCCTATAACTGAAAGAAAGGTACCGCCCGAGCGGTGGCCGGGAGCCTCTCGACCGCACGAAGCACACACGTCCCGTTTCACACTCCGCCTCCGCATGCAGCACCTTCTCCGCAAACCCGCCGCGCCGATGCGTCTCTTTGCAGCCGTGGGTGTGCTCCTCTTCCTCGCCGCCTGCGCTCACACCACGGACACGCGGATCCGCGAACTCTTCGATCGCGGCGAGTACCCCCGCGTCGCGTCCCGCGTCGCCGCACGCCTGCCCGAAGACCGCTCCAACCGGGATTACATCCTCGATCGCATGCGCCTAGGCCTCGCCCTCCTCGCGGACGGCCGACCCGCGGCCGCCGAGCCGATCATGACCCGCACGTTCGAGATGCTCCGAACCCAGGGCATCAACGACGACAAGACGGTCGCCGCCGCCATTCTCGGCGACGGCAACGTCATCTTCTGGAAGGGCGAACCCTTCGAGCAGGCGATGATGTTCCACTACATCGCCGTCCAGAAGGCCCTGCTGGGGGAATGGGACAACGCACGCGCCGCCTCACAATCCTCGCTGTTTCTCCTCAAGGACTTTGGAGAGAACGAACGCGGCGGGCGAAAGACCACCGAAGAGATCGCCCGCACGGCCGTCCAACGCTCCCAGCGCTCCGACCGCGCGTTTGATGACTACCTCGACCACGGCTACACCCCGGTCAAGACGAACTTCGCCCTCGGCTACTTCATGAACGCACTGGCCAACCTGGCACTCCACCGTTCGAGCGGTGATCCCGCGCGCCTCGACGAGGCACGAGACAACTTCAACGAGGCCGCGACCCTCAACCCCTCCCTCCAACCGGTCGCGGACGCGCTCATCAACCAGTCCGCGAACACCGTTTTCATCATCGACTACGGTCCCGGACCCGAAAAGGTCCGCTACGGCCCTGACGATTCGCTCACACGCTTCGCCCCGCGCCTCCCATCCGACCAGCGGCCGCTCAACCTCGAGTTATTTGAGCCGGCGATCGCCTCCGCAACGCCCGCCGACCGAGTGCCTTCCGCTCTCCCGACCGCGATCGCCGCCGACCTCAACGCGCTCGCCCAGGACCACATGTGGAACAACTTCGAAGACATCCGCGCCGCGAAGAGCACGCTCGGAACGGCGATGCTCCTCGGCGGGGCGATCGCCGCGTCCTCGCGCGATCAGACCGCGCAGATCGTCGGCCTCTCGCTCCTGGGCGCGGGGCTATTCAGCAAACTCACCGCCGCCGCCGACACCCGGCACTGTGAACTGCTTCCCAATCGCGTCTACGTCGCCGCCGCGAACATCACGCACCCCGTCACAACCGTCACGCTCGCGGTCGCCGGAAGCCCGCGGCTCGCGCTCCCGGGCATCGCTCCGCCGCGCGCCAACCGGCCCCTTGCGCTCCACTACGTCCGCATGCCGATGACCAGCGAGATCGCAAGGTGGGGACAATCGGGGCGTGTGCTCTACTCGAACGATGCCTGCGACTGCGCCGTGCCCGGCGACGACCTTCCCTACATCCTCGGCGGGCGGTGCGTCCAGAAGCCGTCACTCGAAGTCCTCCGCCGATACCAATCCGCCGGCCATCTCCTTGATTTCAGCGTCATCGATCTCGAAAACCTCTATCGGGAAGAGGGGATCGACCTCAACCCCGACCCGCGCCGCCTCATCGCGCCGCGTCACCTGCTCGACGGCGGAACCTCGCTCGAATCACCCGTCGCGGGATCGACGGGATTCGTCCGACTGTTCTGCCAGGAGCACCCGCCCTATTCCCCGAAGAGCGAGACACTCCGGGCGCTGAGGGCGTCGATACAGCCTCGCCCATAGATCGGCTCAAACACATCACCGGCGCGCACCGCAACAAAGGTCTTCCCGAACCCTTCAGGTCGCGCACGAGTTATCCTGCATGCGCTCAACCGAACGGTCCGCACCGATGCCCGATCTTTCCGCCAGCACGACGCGATCCTCATTCCGAGCGTGGCTGCCGCTCGTCGCCGGCCCGTGCGCCGCGGTGCTGGCACTGGCGATGACCCGCGCGCTCGCGCCGGAGGCTCCGAGCGCCGCCGTTCATGCCGCCGCCGTCCTCGCGTGGATGGCGGTGTGGTGGCTCACCGAGGCCGTGCCCCTCGCCGTTACCTCGCTGCTCCCGCTCGTTCTCTTCCCGCTCCTCGGCGTTTCGACGGGCAAGGAAGCCGCCGCTCCATACGCCGACCGCATCATTTTCCTCTACGTCGGGGGCTTCTTCATCGCCATGGCGATGGAACGATGGGGGCTGCACCGCCGCATCGCGCTGACCACGCTTCTTGTCGTCGGCGCGGGCACGCACCGCCTCGTCGGAGGCGTCATGCTGGTCACGGGCATCATCAGCATGTGGGTCAGCAACACCGCCACCGCGATGATGATGCTTCCCATCGCCATCAGCCTGATCGACCGCATGGAGCGGCACACCGGGAAGACGGCCGGAAACTTCGCCCTCTGCATGCTCCTCGCTGTTGCCTATGGCGCCAACATCGGCGGGATCGGCACGCCCATCGGCACCCCGCCGAATGCCATCATGCTCGCCTTCGTCGAGCAGCGCTACGGCATGCAGATCGAGTTCCTCCAGTGGGCCATGGTCGGCATCCCCTTCGCGCTGACGCTGATGGTCGTCGCCTGGCTTTACCTCACTCGATTTGCGTATCCGATTGCCGAGCGTGCTCTGCCGGGCGGACGCGACGAGATCCGAGCCGAACTCGCCTCGCTCGGCCCCATGAGCCGGGGAGAACGCTCCGTCCTGATCGTCTTCCTCGTCACCGTCGCGGGATGGATGCTCCGCGAGCCGGTTGCGCGGCTTCTCCCCGCCGCGATCGGAAACTGGGTTTCGACCTCGATCGACGACACGACCGTCGCGCTCGTCGGCGGCCTCGTCCTGTTCGCCATCCCGGTGGACCTCCGCTCACGGACCTTTGTGATGGATTGGTCCGCCGTCGCCAGGCTCCCTTGGGACATCCTGTTTCTCTTCGGCGGGGGGCTGAGCCTTGCGGCGGGGGTGCAATCCAGCGGCCTGGCGGACCTGCTCGGAAACGCCCTCGCCGCGACGCACTCGTGGCCCCTCGTCCTGACGCTCCTTCTCCTTCTTACCGCTTCCGTCTTTCTTTCCGAAGTCACCAGCAACACCGCCCAGGCGAACCTCTTCATGCCGATCCTCGCCGGACTCGCCCTCGCCGCGGGGGTCGCGCCGCTCACCATCATCGCCCCATGCACCATCGCCTTCTCCTGCGCCTTCATGCTCCCGATGGGGACGCCGCCCAACGCCATCGTCTTCGGCTCGGGACGTGTCACGATCAGGCAGATGGCTCGCGCCGGGCTGGGACTGAACTTCCTGGGCATCGCGCTCATCCTCGCCTCGGCGTACACCCTGATCCCGTGGGTACTGCCCGTCATCGCATCCCCCTGATCCCCCAACGGCACACGCAGCGTCCGATAGTTCGGGACTCGATCGGTACGGCGAGCGGGAGCCGATCCGATCGCGGTCGGAGCAACCATTTTTCGCGGAACCGCACAATTCACTCCTCGTTGGCACAATCTCGATATATGGTTGGTTGATCGGTCGGGTCAACACGGCCCCCTTCGAGGTCAAGAGAGAGAACCGCCACCCATGCGAATCATGAACTCCCTGGTCACCGTTCCCGCTGTCCTGGTTTTCACCGCCGCCGCCTTGGCGCAGTACGACCCGCCCCCGGGCTATTACAGCACCGCCACCGGCACGGGTGCCACGCTCCGCGCGCAACTCCGAGCCATCATCGGGCGGAACTACTGGGTGCCCGGCTCGGTCTCTCACCAGGTGCGCTCGTACGACAACGCCCGCCTCGCACTCCCGATCCTGAGCCGTGATCCGAACGATCCGTCACGAGTCATCAACATCTATAGCGGCGTCTCGACCCCCGCGGTGTGGGATGCGGGCATCACATGGAACCGCGAGCACACCTGGCCGGACAGCCGAGGTCTCGGAGGCAACGGACCGGACTACACCGACCTGCATCAACTCCGCCCCTGCAATCCATCCGTCAACTCCTCGCGCAACAACGATCCCTTCGGCGTCGGGGGCGGCGCCTACTGGGACCCGCAGCCTTCCACCAACTCCTACTTCAACGGCGTCGGCAACGGCGTCTACGTCCCGGGCACCAACGATCGAGGCGAAATGGCCCGCGCCATGATGTACATGGATGTCCGGTACGACGGCACCGATCCGCAGACCACCGACCTGGTCCTCGTGAACGGGTTCCCCTCGGGAAACCAGATGGGCGACCTCGCCCAGTTGCTTGCCTGGCACTACGAAGACCCGGTCAACAACACCGAGCGCGAGCGGAACTTCCTCGTCTTCGACAACGTCGCGAACCCGCTTTACTACCAGGGAAATCGGAACCCGTTCGTCGACCGCCCGGAGTTCGTCTGGGCCATCTTCGGCACCAGCCCCAACAACTCGACCCTGTACGTCGGCGGCGCGCCGGCCCCGGACGGCTCGTCAAGCGCCTCGGTGATCTTCCGCGTCATCCAGGGCTTCCCCGCCTCATCGCAGATCATCACATTGAACAAGTCGGGGACCACCCCCACTACGTTCAACGCCACCTTTACGGGGCCATTCTCGGTCGCCGGCGCGGGCGCCGGCCGCGCTTTCCCGTACAACCCCGGTTCAACGAACTTCACGATCGCACCGCTTTCCACCGCGACGATCGGAAACTTCTTCGGCATCCTCACGATCGACAACACCGACCTCACCTCGGCCGCGCCGGGGAGCGGCAGCGCCGACGCGGACGATCTCGTCACGCTCTACAGCGACGTGCTCACTCCGAGCAACCCATCGCTCAACAGCGGCACGGACGTGAACCTCGGCACCGTCTCGTCCACGTTCGCCCCGAACACCGGGACCCACACGATCGCCGTCGCGGTACACAACCTGGCGTTCTCGACGACCACCGCGCTCATGGATATCGACTCCATCGCCGGTGGCGCGACGCCGTTCTCCGTCGTGAGCGGCGCCACGACCGGGGTCGGCGCTGCCCCCGCGCTCGTCACGTTCGCCTTCGATACAAACGCCGCTTCGCCTGGGCTTCACTCCGCGACATTCATCATCGACACCAGCGACGAAGATATCCCCGGTGAAACCCAGGACGCCGTCGCCGTCATCTGGGACGTCACCATCGCGGCCCCGCCCGCGTGCGAGGGCGACGCCAATGGCGATCTCCTCATTGACTTCGCCGACATCACCACCGTCCTCGCAAACTGGGGCCACGGCGCGGGGCCGGGCGATGTCAACACCAGCGGCCAGGTCGATTTCGGAGACATCACCACGGTCCTCGCCCACTGGGGCGATCACTGCCGGTAACCAGGCCCATCAGCGACAGGACGAGTTCCACGCCGCCAGCACGGAAGTGATATCGAGAAAGCTCACGACGCCGTCGCCGTTCGCATCCCCCGCACAATGAGCCGGGCAGGGTGTCGGGCGGATGCTGATCCGGTACTTGCGGATCGGATGAAGGGTGTTCGGCGACCACGCGACAAACCCGTTGCTCCCGCCCGCCCCGTCAGGGCCGGACACCTGGGTTGATCCGGGGTTGTTCGAGAAACTGAAGAGCGGCAACCCGCCCAGGGACACCGGCGCCACGTCGCCGTATGACACCGCGATCAGGTACCGGCCCGGCGCGGCGATCCGTGAGCCGGTCCCGTCGGTCGCGATCGGCAGGATCCTCGAACGGTTGTTCGTCGCCGAGATGTCGTTGTTGCCAAGCAGCCCGCGCCGGTCCTGGCGGAACACCCACAGCGCCGTGTCGAAGTTGGTCGAGCCTGTCCGCTCATCGCCTTCGACCTCAAGCGTCACCGTGAACGATGGGTCGTACGTGGTCGCGATGAACTCATCGTTGAACTCGACCTGGATCTCATACACGTCCGCGACATCCGGCCCGCCGTCCGAATCGTTCCCGCCCCCGACCGCGCCGCGATCCAGCAGCGCGAGCGGAAAATCGCCGAGCGTCCCGGAGATGAACTGAGGCTGCACGGGAAACGGAACGATCTGCGCGTTGACCTTCCCCGCGTCGCCGACCTCGGTCCAGTCGGGACCGGCGGCCGCGACCCCGATACCACTCCCGAAAGCAATCAACGTCACCGCCGCGTGCTTGAACATCGAGTCTCCTCTCGGGAATCGCCCAGGCCGCCGCAATAGACAAACCCCACGCGGCGGGACGACGATCCACCAGGAACAACATATTCCGAGATCAGCGTCCATTCACATCTGATTCGGCGCAATTCGGAATAATTGCGGCAAGGTGGCGAAACTGGGGGGCTTGCCGTTCGACTTGCTCAGTGACACGAAGCGCCCCAGCCCAGGAGCGCCGCGGTCACATCGGTGAAGAGGACCCGTCCATCCCCGTCGGCATCCCCGACGCCGGTGCCGGGCAGATAGTTGGCCCCCCAGTTGGTCAGAACAGCGCTCACATCAGCAAAGTTGACCGTCCCCGACCCGTCCGCATCGCCCACGCAGGGCGGCGGAGCGGCACTCCCTTCGAAAAGGAACGGCAGGTCCTGAGGGACATCCGCCGCCGCCGCGGGTTTCCCGGGATCAAGCACCGGCGCCCATTGCCCGACTCCAGAGACCGGCTTGAACTGCACCGCGTTCGCGCCAGCGCGACTCCTGGCTCCGAGCGAAACCACGGTCGGAGACAGTGCGGACGCCGCTGCAGCCGACGTGCTTGCCTGCCAATCAAGCCAGTAGGCGCCGGGACTGAGGCGCAAGCCCGGCGTCGTGAGCGACAATCTCCAGATGATCCTCGTCGTATCCGGTGGCGTTGCCTGGTCTCCCACGCTGCTGAAGACCCGGTAGACGCGAGTGATTGACGATGCGAAGACGCCGCCCGAGCCTGCGCTGTCCCAGATGACCGTGCTTCCGGGCGATTGAGGCATTGCCGACCAGATACGCAGGTGCAATCCGGTAAACGAAGCGTTGTCGCTCGTGTAACCAAAGACGGAGATGGACGACACCGACCAGCCGTACGCGAAGCCGGACACTACAAAGTCGTCCGACAACCGATAGGTTCCGGGTGTTGCGCCCGCGTGCATGCTGACGCCCGCCATCGCGTTCGCGGCGCTCGCCTCTCGTTGCAGCTCGCTCCACTGTGACGCCGGCGGCGCGCTCAGGAGTGAAGCGGTCAGGGTTCCCGTCGCCAGCCCGGAGTTCGCCGGGTTGCTCGACCCGTTGCTGTAAAGGGGGATGGTCACGGCGAGGACGCTCGGTGTGACGAACCACATCAGCAGTGTTCCGAGCGACGCGATTGAGGGCAGAATCCGCCGTGGCATGATCGGCTCCAGGGAATACGATCGGGGGTTCAGCATGACGGGATGAACACGCCGCGCGGCGTGGGGACAAAGCCGGGAAACACGAAAGGGAGATTGGGGTTGCCGAGCCGGCTCTGAACGATCTCAGCGAGAATGTCTCGAAAGTCGATCGTCACTTCCAGGTCTCGTTCCTGATACAGCTGCTCCCGCGCCAGACCGGGCCATTGCGTCATCACCTGCCCGCCGTTGACGCACGGCCCCAAGACCATCATGACCGCGCCGTGCCCGTGGTCGGTGCCGCCGCTGCCGTTTTCCATGACGCGCCGGCCGAACTCGGACATCGCCACGACCGTGAACGACGGGGCGTTCCCGCTGGTCATGTCCGCGTCGAGCGCCGCCAGCCCTCGCGCGAGATCGTTCATCAGCCCCGCGAGGACTCCCGATGCGGTGCCCTGGCTGTTGTGCGTGTCCCAGCCCGTGACATCGATCGAGATCGCCTCGACGCCGATGTTTGCTTTCATCAGTGCCGCGGATGACCGCAGCGACATCCCGAACGGGGTCGAGGGGTACGCCGCTCCTCCGGCGGGCGCGTACCCCGCGAAGTCGATCGCGTCCAGAAGATCGATGGTCGCAAGGGCTGTGCTCGCAACGTGATCGAGCGGGGTTCCCGCCGAGGCATACATGGCTTCGATGGTTGCGCGACGCGAGGCAGCGGACGAGGGATTCCCCAGCAGGCCGTAGTTATCGAGATCAGAGACCGGCAGGGCGCCCGGGCCTCCGACCAGGGTCTGCGGCAAGCCAAACCCCATGCCCACGGCCCGCAACAGGGCGCCCGCACGCACGGGGTCGATGCTCGCGAGATGTCTCCCGAGCCATCCCGTGGTGATGCTCGTGTCCCCCGGCTTGCCGACCTCCATGAACTGCTGCGCTTCGAAGTGTGACCGCGACGGGTTCTTGGAGCCGCACGCATGCACAAAGAGCAACCGGCTCTCGTTGTAGGCCGGCAGGAGCGGCGCCATCGCCGGAGCCAGCCCGAAGAATCCGTCGAGATCGATCGCCGAGTTGGGAAGTCCGCTCCCCGGACGGGGCAGCGCCACCGTTGGTCGGAGGTCGTGATACACCTGCTCGGCGTGGGGCGGCACGATCGACAGCCCGTCGGCCGCGCCACGCAGATAGATGGAGATGATGATGTCGCGCTGCGCCGACCGATGATCTCGTGCCAGCGACACCCGCGGCAGCCACGCCGGGATTGATGCGAGCACCGCGGCGCCCGCGCCGACGGACAGGAAGCCGCGCCGGGAGATGGCGTTGTATTCGGCACAGGCGTAGCGGTCGATTGGGTGCATTCAGAACTCCCGAGAAGGATCAATACCACTGGAACGACGGGGCGGAGACCGCCAGTCCGAGCGCATCGCGTTGTCGGGCGCTCGACCCGATTCCCTCCGGCAGCAGCGCGTTTCGGATCAGGTTGCGTTCCGCGATCGGCATCTCACCGCCGAACATCATCTGATCAATTCGGTCCGCCATGGCCTCCGCGGAAGCGGCTCCGAGGAAGAACGCCTGGTGGTCCACCGAAGCGCCGGTGATGTTTCCGTTGGTCAGGAGCGCTCCGAAGTTCCATCGAGGAAGCATGAGACCATTCCAGTAGGAGGCCTCGTCCGGGTATCCGTCGGGCGCGGGCCAGTAGAACGGGTAGTGCCCGTTCATCCTGAGCTGCGTCCGGAGCGCGCCGACCGAGGTGATCGAACACGAGAGCGCGCGCATCGCGGAGATGAAAAGATGAAACGGCCGCTTGAATCGCGGCAGGGCGTCCGCGAGATGCTCCGGTCGGAGCGCGACCCGGATCATCGACCGGATGTCTCCGTTGCTCGACAGGTACGCGGCCTTCACCGATTCAATCACTCCCATCGGCGTCTGCTCACCCAGGAGCCAGGTGCAGATCTTCCGGGCGATGAACGACGCGGTGCTCGGATGAGCGCTCAGGATGTTCAACACCGTGAACCCGTCGGCCAGCCCCCCTCCCGGCGGGATCACGTGCCCCAGCACGTGCTTGGTTCCCTGGTCGTGGAACTGCGCGCTGTACCGGAACGATCCGGCGAGCGGGCCGGCGTTGTCCGGGTAGAACGTCCACCCGGTGAAGCACCGCGCGATCTCCTCAACGTCGAACTGGGTATAGCCTCCGCCGACGCCCATGGTGTGAAGTTCGAGGAGTTCGCGGGCAAAGTTCTCGTTCGGGTTGCCGGCGACGCTGTCGAAGTTTCCGAGATAGATGAGCATCGCCGGGCTTTGCGCCGTCAGTGTCAGGAGCGTCGGAAACGATCCGAGCGCATGGACCCGGACGATGTCGCGGTCGTGGATCGCCTTCGCCTGTTGCAGGCTGGCGATGTTGATGCTGAAGTGATCCGTCCAGAACTCGACCATGCGCTCCAGGAGCTGGCGACGGCTGTATCGAGCGCGGAGGATCGTTGCCTCGATCAACTCATTCTCGACCAGCCCGGAGTTGTTGAACGTGACCATCTGAGGGTAGGTCATCCCCAGCGTGGTGAACGATGCGAGCCGAAGGTCCATCGCGGAATCGTCGATCATGACGGGATTCAGGTGGTAATCAATGTATCCCTGAAAGCCCAGCGACTTGGCAAGCGACAGTTCCGGCGAGTTCAGCCCCATCGTGATCCGCCTGACCAGGCGAGTGAGCAGCGAGTTGGGATCAATATCCGCCGATCCATCGCTCGCCACCGCGGGGTTTGAACCCGCGGATGTGTTCAGCGCGGCGAGACCAGCGGCCGCGCCCGGACGACGAAGCAGCCTGAAAAGTTCCCGTCGTGAAGGACAAGGCAGCCTCTCGAGCGCCGCCGGACTCTGACTTTCCGAGCGGCTCGGGAGATTATTAGTAGGCGCGCCTGTGAAATGATGTTTAGGGTCCTGCGAATCGAGACGAGACAATCTTCCCTCTCCTTGCGATCGGGCACGCGCGCATCATGGCGCCGGCGAACGAGCCGACAGGATACTCCACGTTCGCGTGGCCGATCATCGGAGTTCCGACTTTTCTTCTGCTTTTTTATTGAATCAACTTCACCGATGACGGCGGCGGAGCCAGCACATCGTCGCTGTCGCCGACACCATGAACGGCGCCGGCGCGGGGATGAAGGTCACCGTAAGCACGGGCCTGAACGCGGGATCATCGTTTTCGCGCGAGTCAAACCGCTTCGCCGTTGAGGGCGCCGACTCATTGCCCAGGATGAGCCATCCGAAGTTCGACCCGGGATCAACGACCCAGGACTGGACCTC
>JAEUIV010000162.1 GCA_016795005.1 Phycisphaerae bacterium | reverse complement strand
AGAAGTACTCGCGCACCTCGCGCTCGCTGTTCAACTCCTGCACGTCGTGCCGATAGATCGACGCCAGCGATGGATCGTCGACGCGCATCCGCCTCAACTGCATCTGCATCTCGACCATCTTTGTGAAGTTCGACACCCGTGCCGCACGCTGCGCCTGTCGGAACTGCACCGCGGCGAACACCAACCCGCCCGCGATGGCGAGCGAGGAAAGCGCCTGCAGGATCACCTTGACAAGTTCGAGGTCCATGACATCACTCTACGAACCCGGCGGCACGCGACCGATCAGCGTCCGATTCTCGGCTTCCGTCCTCCGATGAACGCCTACACCCCGACCGCTTTCCTCGATTCATTCAGCATCTTCCGCAGCACGGTCTGCAGGATCCCGCCGTTTTCGTAATAGGTCACCTCCACCGGCGTATCGATCCGGCAGAGCGCCTCGAACTCCTTCGTCTTCCCGTCCCGTGTCGCGCGCACCCGAACCGTGCATCGAGGCGTCAGCGGTGAGGGCACCAGCACATCGAACACCTCCGTGCCGTCAAGCCCGAGGCTCGCGGCGGTCTCGCCCGCCTTGAAGCACAACGGCAGCACCCCCATGCCGACAAGGTTTGAGCGGTGGATGCGCTCGAAACTCTCGGAGATCACCGCCTTCACCCCCAGGAGCATCGCTCCCTTGGCCGCCCAGTCGCGGGACGAACCCATGCCGTAATCCTTCCCGGCGAGCACGACCAGCGGCGTTTTCTGCGCCTTGTAGTTCATCGCCGCGTCAAAGATCGGAACGATCGACTTGCCGTCACCCTTCGACGAGAAGTCGCGGGTCCACCAGCCCTCGCGGATCTTTCCGTTCTCTTCCGCCAACTTGTTCTTCACGCGCACATTCGCGAAGGTTCCGCGGGTCATCACGCGGTCGTTGCCCCGGCGTGAGCCGTAACTGTTGAACTGGCTCCGCGGCACACCGAGCGAGAGCAGGTACTGCCCCGCCGGGCTTTTCTCCGCGATGTCCCCCGCGGGTGAGATGTGGTCCGTCGTCACGCTGTCACCCACCGACACGAGGCACCTCGCGCCGGTGATCGGCTGCACGCCCGACGGCTTTTCACGCATCCCCTCGAAGTACGGCGGGTTCTGGATGTACGTGCTCTTCTCGCTCCAGCCGTACAACTCGCTCTTGGACACGGGCACGGCGTTCCACGTCTTGTTCCCCGTGAACACCTGCCCATACTGCGCCCGGAACTGGTCCGCCGTCACACACTGCTTCTTCAGCGCCTGCACCTCCGCGTGCGTCGGCCAGATGTCCTTGAGGAACACCTTCCGGCCGTCCTTCGATGTCCCGATCGGTTCGGTCGTCAGGTCGATCCCCATGTTGCCGGCGATCGCGTACGCCACCACAAGCGGCGGGCTGGCCAGGTAGTTCGCCTTTACCGCGGGATGCACGCGCCCCTCAAAGTTCCGGTTCCCGCTCAGGACGCTCGCGACCACCAGGTCGCCGCTCTTGATCGCCGCGTCGATCTCCTCGGGCAAAGGCCCGGAGTTGCCGATGCACGTCGTGCATCCATACCCCACCGTGTGGAACCCGAGCGCCTCGAGGTCCGCCGTCAGGCCGCCCTTGTTGTAGTACTCCGTCACGACGGTCGATCCCGGCGCCAGGCTCGTCTTCACCCAAGGTCGGGCGGTCAAACCCAGCGCTCGCGCCTTCCGGGCCACCAGCCCGGCCGCGATCATCACGTCCGGGTTGCTCGTATTCGTGCAGGACGTGATCGCCGCGATCACGACGTCGCCGTGATGCATCGTGAGCGATTTCCCCTTGATCGTCACCGGCACCCCGTCGCACCCCGCGTCGCCGGTCTTGCCGTTGATATTGACGGCCGAACCCTTCGTATTGCCCCCTTCATCGGCCCAGCGCGAGACGTTCACGGTCTCCGACGGCGCCTTCTTGCCGAACGAATCCGCCAACTCCTTCAACCACGACGCCTTCGTCCGCGTCAACTCCACGCGGTCCTGCGGCCGCTTCGGCCCAGCGAGGCTCGGCCGGACCGAACCGAGGTCCAACTCCAGCACGTCGGTGAACTCCGGCTCCGCGCTGCCGGGGGTCCAGAACATCCCCTGCGCCTTGCAATATTTCTCGACCAGTTCCGCCGTCTCCTCATCGCGCCCCGTGAAGCGAAGGAAGTCGATCGTCACCGCGTCGACCGGGAAGAAGCCGATCGTTGCGCCGTATTCCGGCGCCATGTTCGCGATCGTGGCGCGGTCGGGCACGCTGAGGGCCGCGATCCCTTCGCCGAAGAACTCGACGAACTTGTCCACGACCCCCTTCTTCCGAAGCATCTCCGTCACCGTCAGCACCAGGTCCGTCGCCGTCGAGCCTTCGGGCAACTTCCCCTTCAATCGGAACCCGACGACCTGCGGCGTAAGCAGGTAGACCGGCTGCCCCAGCATCACGGCCTCGGCTTCGATCCCGCCGACGCCCCAACCCACCACGCCCAGGCCGTTGATCATCGTCGTGTGCGAATCCGTCCCCACGCACGAATCCGGGTACGCCACCTTCTCGCCGTTGATCTCCCGGACCCACACCGCCTTGGCCAGGTACTCAAGATTGACCTGGTGCACGATCCCCGTCGCCGGAGGCACCACGCGGAAGTTCGCCAGGCTCTGCTGACCCCACTTCAGGAACTCGTACCGCTCGTTGTTCCGCTCGAACTCCTTCTGCGCATTGATCGTCAGCGACGTGGCGCTCGCGAACGAATCCACCTGCACGGAATGGTCGATCACCAGGTCGCACGGCACCAGCGGATTGATGGCGTTGGGATCGCCGCCCAACCGCTTCATCGCATCCCGCATCGCGGCCAGGTCCACGACGCAGGGCACGCCGGTGAAATCCTGCAGGACCACCCGCCCCGGCATGAACGGGACCTCCGTCGCCTCCGGCTTCTTCGCGTTCCAGTTCGCCAGCCCGATCACGTCGTCGTTCGTGACCACAAACCCGTCCACATTCCGAAGCATCGCCTCAAGCAGCACGCGGATCGAGTACGGCAGCCGATCGACGTGCCCGATCTTCTGCTCACGCAGCGCGTTCAGGTCGTAGTAGGCGTACGACCCCTTGGAGGTTTTCAGAGTCTTCTTTGAGTTGAACGGATTCGGTGCCATCGCTCTATTCCTTCGGGGTGTGACGGGTCCGAGTGACGGAGGCGTTCACGGGCGACTTCATCACGCGCCAGAACTCTACCCCACCCCACGCATGAATCCAATCAATCCAATTCACATATTCAATAATCCTGATTTATGACTTTCTCCGCGGGCCTTCGACGCTCATGCTCTTCAGCAGCACCCGCTCGAACGCCGCCACCGCCGCTCCCGGTACGCGATCCCGCCGCCGCACGAGCGCCAGCCGGCGCGACAGCCGCCCCTCCCGGCACGCAAGCCCCTCGCCCTCCCGCAGCGCAAACCGCGAGACGAACCCCACGCCGATCCCCGCGCTCACCATCTGCTTGATGCTCTCGATCGACCGGAGCTCCATCACGACGCTCAGCGAAACACCCGCGCCGCTCGCCGCGCGGTCGATCACCTCGCGTACCGCCGAACCCGCCTCGAATCCGACCACGGACTCCCCCACCAGGTCGCTCCACTTGAAGGAGCGCCGCGCGCTCAACTTCGACCGGGGAGGCACGATCAGCCTCAACTCGTCCTCCACCCACTCGGTGACAAGCAGTTCCGCCGTCCCCGTCCCCTTCAGCGGCAGCGTGACAATCCCAAGATCAAGTTCCCCCGCCAGCACGCTCTGCGCCACCGCCCCCGACCCCGCCTCCCGCACATAGAAATGCACGCCGGGATGCTCGCGCCGGAACTTCGACACCGTTCGCGGCACGAGGTAGGTGATCGCCGTCGCACCGCCACCCAGCCGGATCGAACCGCGCTCCAGCCCCATCAACTCCCGCACCGCTACCCGCGCCGACTCGGCCTGCCGGATCGCCGCTTCCGCGTGCCGCAAGAACACGCGACCCGCATCCGTCAGCGCGACGCCGCGACCCGTTCGATCCAGCAGGGGCGCGCCGACTTCTTCCTCCAGTTTTTTCAGCATCGCCGACAGCGCCGGCTGCGTCACCCCAAGCCCTTCAGCCGCACGGCTCATGTGCCCGGCCGAGGCAATCGCCGCGAAGTAGCGGAGGGGAGTGAGTTCCATTCGCAGGTTCTACCTTGCCCTGACGGCTTCTCCGATCAGGTCCGACTCACCTTCAATCCTGACCAGGCGCGGGACGCGCATCCCGCCCTCGTAGGCCACGCGCTTCGTTTCCACGCGCCCGCCGAACGACACCACCATCTCCACGCCCTTCGTGCGTGTCGAGTCCTTCACCGCGTCCTTCATCCGATCCTTTGACCACTCCCACCCGCCGACCGCCAGCACCTTCATGCCGTACGCCAGCCCCGCCACGTCCGCCGGCCCGCCGGGAACGATGTCGGTGATCTCCCCGTCTTTCGAGAGGCGCAGCCCCAGCGAGGTCCGCAGGTTCACCACGTCGCCTTCATCGATCAGCTTCTTCTGCTCCTTCGTCGGCTCGTCCGCAAACTCGACCCTCCAGCCCAGCAGCGCGAGCACGGGCGACACATCCAGCGAGGGCGCCGGCTCCTCGATCCGCGCGCGGATCAGCCCGTCCCAGTCCGTCGAGCCGTCCAGGTCCGTCAGGATCCGCACCACATCCTCCCGCGTGTGCGTCGCCTGCGACCCCACGGGTCGCACCTCCACGGCGAATAACTCCTTGCAGAAGTCGTCGAGACTCTTCTCTCCCTGAGATGAACGCCGGATGATCGCGTCCGCCTCCATCCAGAAGAGCGCGCCCTCGCCGTAGTACTCCTGCCCCCGGCGCTTGTCGTACCAGTACAGCCCGCGGTTCCGCAGGTATCGAGCCGCCACCGCCGTGTCCTCCACGCTCCGCCACAAGCGACCGGAGCGCTGTTCGAGCGCGACGGCCAGGTTCAGGACATCCTGCTTGTACTCTTCGATCGTGATCATCCCGCCACGCGCCGCCAGGACGTTGTCGTAGTACGTCGTCAGCCCCTCGTACACCCACAGGAGCTCCGTCCGCGCCGGGGTTGAGAAATCGGGGCGGACAAGCCCCTCCGGGCAGGCGAGCTTTCCGCACCACGCATGGAAGTATTCATGAATCAGTACGGTCAGCGACGCGCCCCCGCCCTTCACCGAGTCATTCTCAGGCTCCTTGGCATCGACGAAGACCTTTGACCCGACGGCGCACAGCGTCGATTCGCCGTGCTCCACCGCGAAGCCCATCGACGAGTCCGCGACCAGGAGAAACTCGTATCGGTCGCGCGGAAACCATCGCCCATCCGTGCCGCAGAGCCGCATCGTCTGTTCGCACGAGGAAGCGATCTTCTTCAGCAGCCACTCCGGCGCCTCGGCGTGCTTCTCTTCAGACGAGACGATGCACACAACGTGCGGCGGCGCGCCGGGCACGCCCTCGAACTCGAGCGGGTGCGCTCGCAGATAACGCCCCATGATCACCGGCGAGTCCACCACCTCCGCCAGCGGCGCCTCGACAAACGTCACCACGTTCACCGCGCGGCCGGGGTCGAGTTGGCGCAACGTCGCAAACCGTTCGCCGTCCGTCTCGGCGGCGCGCAGCGACGTGGCATACGACCACTCGCTCGGCAGCAACAGGGTGGCGCGGACCGTCGCGTCCTGGTTGGTCATCGCCGCGGGATAGAACAGCACCGTGTTCCAGTTCAGCACGCCGAGATTCGGCCTTCCGTACGAGTCCGTCGAGCGCGAGTTGACGTTCGGCTGGCTCGCGATGTAGGACATCGACACTTCAATCGCGTCGCACGCGGCGGGCGACTTCACCACGATCCGCTCCATCCGCTCGGGGTCGCGGTCCCACTCCAGGACGCCGCCGCGACAGTCGCGCACCACGAGATCGACCACGTTCTCCACCGGCCCGCTCGGCGTGTGATTCCCCGGCGACCACACCACGAACCGCAGGTCGAACTCACCGCCGCGCTCGCGGAGGGCGGGCGTTGTCTCGATCCGCATGACCGACCGCAGCAGGTTGCGCGACAGGTCCGTCGCGTCAACTTCCAACTCGATCGTCGCACCGCACGCCAGCGAACTCATGCACGCGAGCGCGGCGAACGACGAACCGCTCCCCCTCCTCCGATGACGGGGCTGGGAACTAAGCCAGGGAAGATTTCCGATATCAAGACCGCCATCCGGCATCATTGAACCTCCATCACCCGCTCACCCCATCACCCTATCACCCGATCACCACTACACTCAAACCTATGAAGCCCATCCTCCTCGCGTGCGCCGCCGGCCTCTGCTGGGGCATCGGCGAACTCTTCACCAAGTCCGTCCTCCATACCAAGCAGATCGGCCCGATCACGGCGATCGCGGTCCGATCGACCGTGGCGCTCCCCGTCCTGTGGATCGCGTACTTCGTGGCGATGCACGCCGCACGGAGCGAACCGCCGAACTGGTGGCGCGCCGCCGACAACACCACGCTCGCCAAGCTCATCCTCGGCTCCGGCCTCATCGCCGGCGCCGCCGCGATGATCTTCTTTTATGCCGCGCTCTCGCTCGGCGAAGTCTCGCGGATTAAACCCATCGCCTTCACGCTCGCCCCCGCCACCGCCGTCCTGCTGGGATGGCTCCTGCTGCACGAACCGATGACCGCCCGCAAAGCGATCGCCACGCTCATGATCCTCACCGGGGTCATCCTGCTGACCGGCAAGTAGCCCGCCCGCTCGGGGAGTCATCAGCGCTCCGCAACGATGTAAACGATCCATCCGAGGTCTGGATCGCCGCGTTCCGCGGGCTTGAACACACCGTTCCCCTCCCACTTCTTCTCGTCCCATCCTTCCCAGTAGACCGTGGCCTTCCGGAAGCCCGCTTCGAGGAGCACCTCGCGGATCTCCGGCAGCGTCCAGACGCGCCACTGGTAGGTGAATGCGTCCTTGATCCGCGAGCCGTCCTTGAACCGGAAGTGGATGTGACACGTCGTGCTCCCCGTGATGGGGTCGTAGTCCGCCTGGTGCCAGATGTAGGTGATGCCGGGGGCGACCTTCCGGCTCTCTCGCAGGGTGCGAAAAGCGTCCGACCCGCCGTACGCATCCAGGAAGAACAAGCCCCCCCGCGCGAGCGACTTCCTCGCGTGTTTGAAGTAATCGCGCAGCGTCGCGCGTTCCTTGAAGATGAAATATGAGAAGTTCATCGCCAGGAGAACATCCGCCGGCGGCGTCCGGGCGCTCAGGACGTTGCCGCGGACCAGTTCAACCCGACCCCGGGCGCCGGGCTTCAGACGCGCGATGTTGTGCTCGATGCCCCAGGCAAGAGTCGGCGCATCCAGATCGACGCCGAAGGCGCGGTTCGTCGGCCGTCGACGGACAAACTCGCACGAGGTGTTCGCCGTGCCGCAGAAATCCTCGCGGAGCGTGCGCGGCAGTCGGCCCCGGAGCGCCTTGTACGTCGCGTCAACAAAGTCGATCTCGGAATCAACGGTCTGCACCGATCGTTGATAAAGATCGTGACGGTCGTAACGCCTGGCCATCGGGATTGATTTCGTTGCGCGTGGGCGGTTGGTCATGCGTGTCCTCGTGGGCGGGCGGGGAGTGTAGTGGGTGGTGGCGTTAGACTTCGCGCCCGACCGAAAGCACGCCATGCCCGAAACACCGTCCAACATCCAGGCGATCCCCACCGATGAAGGCTCGGCGTTGCGCGAGATGCTGAAGATCGCGCTCCCGGCGGTCGTCTCCATGGTCTCCTTTTCGCTCATGCAGTTTGTTGACCGCCTCCTGACCGCGCGCCTCATCGGCCCGGAAGCCCTCGCCGCGGCCGGCAACGGCGGCATCGCCTCGTGGGTGCCCGCCTCGGTCATGATGGGGATTCTCGGCGTCATCAACACCTACGTCAGCCAGAACCTCGGCGCCGGGAAGCCGGAAAATGGACCCAAGTACGCCTGGGCGGGCATGTGGATGTGCCTGGTCGTCTGGTGCCTCGTTCTGATCCCCTACGCCGTCTTCTTCCCGCAGGTGTTCCACGCGATGCGTTCGACCGCGGGCGTGCCGGACGTTTCGAACCACGTCGCCGCGATGGAAACGATCTACGGCCGGACACTTCTCCTCGGCCTCATCCTGACGCTCTCCGCACGATCGCTCGGCCACTACTTCTACGGCATGCACCGACCCTGGGTGGTCATGATCAGCACCCTCTCGGGAAACGCGGTCAACCTGGTCGTTTCCTACGCGCTCATCAAGTGGGCCTACCTCTTCCCGGAACTCGGCGCGGAAGGAATGGCCCGGATGGCGATGCGCGGCACCGCCATCGGCACCGTGGTCGGAGCCGCCGTCGAGTGCATCATCCCGCTCTCCCTCTTCCTCTCCAGCAAGTACCACCGCCTGTACCAGACGCGCTCATCATGGAAACCCGCGTGGGAACCGATCCGCGACCTCCTGAAACTCGGCTGGCCCGGCGGACTGATGTTCGGAAACGAGATGGTCTGCTGGTGGATCTTCATGGGAGGATTCGTCGCTTCATTCGACGAGGGGAGCGCGGTCGCCACTCACAATCCGGCCGGCTGGATCGTTCACCAGTACCTCATGCTCTCGTTCATGCCCGCGGTGGGGATCTCGATCGCCGCCACCGCGATGGTCGGCAAGTGCATGGGCGCGGGGCGAGCCGACCTCGCGGAATCACGGACATGGCTCGCCGTCAAGTTCACCATGACCTACATGGGGCTGTGCGCGCTCGGCTTCGTGCTGTTCGGGCCGACGATGGCGCGGGTCTTCATGCCCGAGGGCGTCCCGCCGGCGCAGGCCGACCGCATCGTCTACCTCGCGCGGTGGATGCTCGTCATGGCCGCAACTTTCCAACTCTTTGACGGCATGGCGATCACCGTCTCCGGCGCACTCCGCGGCGCGGGCGACACCGTCTGGCCCGGGGTGGCGACCGTCCTCTTCTCGTGGGGATTCATCGTCGGGGGCGGATGGATCGCCGTGAACTACCTGCCATGGATGAGCAGTTTCGGGCCGTGGGCCGCCGCGAGTCTCTACATCATCGCGCTCTCGATCTTCTTCTTCTGGCGCTTCCGTTCCGGCAGGTGGAAGTCGATGAAAGTTCTGGGAACGTCCTCCTCCGAGGCGTCGGAAGGCGGCCAACCCGTGCTCGCTGGAGACATCGGCCCGGCGGGAGTCTCCATGGCGCCCGCGCTCGATGTTCCTGTTTTGGACGGGTCGCCGTCGATGGATCCGGGCGACGCCGCGGCGCGTTGAGCCTTCCGCTCAGCCCCCGTACACTCTTCGGCCCGACCCCGCTCCTGGCGGAATCGGGCGCGAATCTCAGGAGCATCGAATGCCGACCAATCCGATGGACATCATCATCGGCGCGGGTGAAGCCGTCAGCGGCGATCCCCGGGCCTGCACCGCCCACCTCGACGCCGCGGAAAAGGCGCGCGTCGCGGGGAACAAGGAACTCATGTTCTCGGAGATGCGCAAGGCGGTCGCCGCCGACCCCTCGAATCCCGACGCCATGTTCTACCTCGCCTACGCGCTCGACCTCGTCGGGGAAGAGCACGAGGCGATGAGCCTCTATGAGCGCTGCGTCGAGCGCTCACCCGCACCCGTCAATGCGCTCATCAACCTCGCCGTCATGTACGAGGACAACGGAGACTTCCCGCGCGCCGAAAAGTGTCTGCGCCAGGTCCTCGATACGGACCCGAACCACCCGCGCGCCCGGATGTACATGAAGGATGTCACCGGCTCGCGCGAGATGCACCTCGACGAGGAGCACGACCGTGACCTCGCCAAGCGCAACGCGCTGCTGGACACCCCCGTCACCGACTTCGAACTCTCCGTTCGCGCGCGCAACTGCCTCAAAAAGATGAATATCCGCTCGCTGGGCGACCTGCTCCGCATCACCGAAGCGGAACTCATGGCCTACAAGAACTTCGGGGAGGCATCGCTCATCGAGATCAAGAACATGCTCACCGCCAAGGGGCTTCGCCTCGGACAGGGGCTGGACGATGCCCACCGCCGCATCCGCAAGGAAGTTTTCGATTCGCTCCGAGGCAGCGGCGGCGAAGCGGCCCTCAGCAAGCCGGTCGGCGACCTCAAACTCTCGGTCCGCGCGCGAAAGGCCCTGCAACTCCTGGGCATCCAGACGCTCGGAGACCTCGCCGCCCGCACCGAGGCGGAACTCATGGGCGTCAAGAACTTCGGCGCCACGTCGCTCGATGAAGTGAAGATCAGGCTCCAGGAGCACGGGCTGAAACTCCGGAAGCTCGAGTTCTGACCGCCCGCGGGTTATTGCCGATCTCGGCGATTTCACGCTGGACATTTCCGCCTCACCGCGCCGATCATCATGGTGTGAGGAAGAAGGACTGGATCATCCCGACTCGTTGGCTCGAAGTCGCCGACAGCCCGGCCGCCGCCGCGATCATCCTGTTCGCGATGCTGACCTCGATCGGCGTCGGCTCGTGTACCAGTTCGTCCACCAACTCGCCCGCGCTGCGCCCGACGCGAACCGACTCACCGCCCGGAACCGCGACACGTCCGGCGGAACAGCGCGAACCGATCCTCCGAGTCCGACTCCTCAGCGACGTGCGCGAGGTCGTGCTCTCCGGGCCGAGATCGATCACCATCGCCCCGGACGATCGCCCGAGCGGAGCCAAGTCCATCACCACCCCGATCAAGGTCATGCGCCTCGAAACGGGGTGGCTGCTCCGCGACGGTTCGGGCGCCCCCGTCGCCTTCGCCAATCCCGCGATCGGCGCGCCGCCGCTGGTGCTCAAGGTCGCCGCCGACAAGTCGGGCGCGCACATCCGCATTAACGACGCGCCCTATCCGGGCGAGTTCACTCTGCGACCCAAGTCAGACCGACCGGCGCCTCCCGCGGCTCCACCCCCCGCCTTCGGCACGACCGGCGCGCCGCCGTCGCCCGAGCGTGTCTCACCCGTGCTCCCCTTCGACCTGATCGAGCACATCGGAATCGAGTCCTACCTGCCGGGCGTCATCAGCCGCGAACTCCTGCCCAACTGGTCGCTCAATGCGTTCAAGGCGCAGGCGATCGCCGCGCGTACCTACGCCATGCACGAGCGCGAGCGCAGCACGCGGAACAACGAGCCGTACGACCTCGAAAGTTCGCAACTCGACCAGGTCTACGGCGGCGCGGTCGATCACGCGGTCGCCAACCGCGCCACTGCCGAGACACGCGGCCTCGTCCTCATGACCGAAGGCCGCCTCCTCCGCGCCTACTACTCCAGCACCTGCGGCGGGAGGCCCGCCGCCGCGAAGGATGTCTGGCCGACAACCAAGGGCTTCGAGTTCAACCTCGACGGTCCCATCCAGGGAACGCAAGGACCGGACACCGCTTGCTCCTTCTCACCGCGGACTCGGTGGACCGTGACGCGCACGCGCGACGAACTCTCCAAGCGACTGTCGGCGTTCGGCCGCGATCAAGGGCTGGCCGTGCGCGGGCTGAGATCGATCACGCGGGTGGAGCCAACCACTAAGACCGCCGAAGGCCGCCCGACGAACTACCGAATCTTTGACGCGGACGGCAAGTGGTTCGCGCTCTCCGCCGAACAACTCCGGACCGGGTGCAACTGGATCGGAACCAGCGGCCAACCGCCGGTCACCGCGCAGACTCGTGTACTCAGCGGGGACGCCGAGTTCGCGGTCCAGGGAGCCTCCGTCATCATCACGGGGCGGGGCTTCGGTCACGGCGTCGGCCTGTGCCAGTACGGAGCCGAGGGAATGTCCCGCGCGGGAGCGACCGCGGAGCAGATCGTGCTTCACTACTACCCCGGCGCGACGCTGATGAAGGCGTACTGAACTCACTCGATATGCAGCGTCCGATTCAGCCGCCCGGTCCCGCTGGTTTCCTTCAGCCCCACGCGCACCGAACGACCCTTGAGTTGCTCGCCTCCGCCCTCGAATCGGAAGCGCCGAGTCACCGAGCCACCCGCCGCCAGCCCGCTCACCGGCGCCTCAAACGCACGATACCCCGGCGCCTGGGCGAAGGCCTCGACCGTCAGCGGAGAATCGCCCGAGTTCGTGATGAGCATCGAAACGACAAGGTCCGACCCTTCCCCCGAGGGCGAAGGCTCGACGCGGTAACTGGGCGACATCTCAACCGTCGGCAATCCAAGGTCGAGCGCCAGGGGCCAGCGCATCACCGGATAGCGACGCTCGGCCGACAGATCAACCTCCGCGATGAGCCGCTGACGACCCGCTTCCTGGCCCGGCGCGAAGGCAATTTCCACCCGTACCCGCGCCGTCTCTCCGGGTGAAAGAACGAACGGGATCACCCGGGGAGAGATCGTCCATTCGACCGGCTCCGCGAGGCGCAGCCGACCCGTGATCCCGACCGGCCAGGGGTTCTCGATCACGACCTCCACCTCGTGCCGCTCGGCCCGAGCCGCGAGGAACGGGGGATCAACGCGCACCGCCGCGCGAAACCGCGCCAACGGCACATCGACCCCCGTGACGATCGTGGGCATCTCTTCGAGTTGTACCCCGTGCGAGCCGAACGAATCACGCGGAACATCCCTGCGGTTCCCGAAGGGATCAACCGCCGACACACGCCCTTCCCCGAGCCAGCCGCGGATCACGGCATCCTCCGGGTCGGCCCCGTCGTTCCAGCCGATGAGCGCCCCGCCCCCGGCGCCTTCGACCAAATACACGCTCACCCCATCCGCCACCGGAAGCATCCCCACAACTGTCGATTCAGACAGCACCGAGCACATCGTCCGCCAGACCGCCGCTTCGGGCGTCGGCTGGAGCCGCTCGTCCGCCTCCGGGAACACGCGCCAAGAATGATCGATGCTCATGCGGCGCACCCCGGCGGCCCACGCCGTGGTGGCCCGACGCGCCAGCTCAATCGCCGCGGCGCGACCGCCGAAGACCGCCTGGTCCGGCAACTCGATGTGCAGCGTTCGATCAAGACCTTCGAACTCCTCGGAGGCAGCGCGGTAGCCCCCCGCGATCGCGTCGGCAGGCACCCCGATCGGCCACGTCAGCATGATCGAATCCGCCGAAACACCCGCCTCGTCAGACGAATAACTCAGGTTCCAGGGAAGCACGAGCACCGGCCTCGGAATCTGCGTCCGGAGTTTCCGACGGATCGCGTCAAGGTCCGACTTGAGCGCCGGACGACCGATCGCCGACTCGCTCCCCGTCGGACCCAACTGCCAGCGGCGCACACGTTCGCCGAAAACATTCAGCGTCTTCGAGAGGTACGGCACCCACGGATCGTTCGCCGCCAGCAGCATCGGGATGGGATTGTCCGGGTCGATGCGAAGTTCGTGCGTCAATCTGCGTGGCAGGTTCGTCAGCACGAAGGTGATATCCACGCCCTGCGAGAGCAGCCGCTCCGCGTCACCCCACAACTCCTCAAGCCCCTGACCCGGCGCGTCATCGATCCGGTCGGGGGTGAAAACCGAGAGGTTCACCGCCCCGGACAGGATCCGCGGCAACAGGTCGCCAAGCCCCGCGCGTTGCTCCGCGCTCACTCCCTCCGCGATCACGCCGAACGATCGCCTCGCCCCGCCGTCGGGCACTCGGCCGTCGGGCGACCAGACCAGGTCCACGCGCCGGCGGCCGACCACGGTGCCCGACGACGAGACTTCCATGCGGGTGCTGTACCACCCGAAGCGGTCGAGCCGCGGTCGCCATGGAGTGACGCGCCCGCCCTCCGGCACGGGCATGCGCTCTCGCTCCACGATCTTCCCATCAAGATCGAACACCGTCAGCTCCATCGACAACGGCTCGCCGGTGAGGTCGCGCACCATCATGAGGAGTTCCGGCTTCTCGTCGCCGATGAACACACCCGCGGGCGAACTCGGGATCAACTCCACCCGGGGCACCTGCGACACCACCAAATCATCAAAGTACGCCGCCCCCGAAAAATCCTCCGGCCAGACCTGGTGTACGCTCCGCGCCGCCTCAAACTCGCGCGGCTGGAGCAGGAGCAACTCGATCTGGAGCCACGCCGCCCGCGACTCGCCCCGGGTGCGGACCACCAGTTCACTCCACTCCCCGCCGGTGTTCAATAGTTCGCTCCGCGACGGGGCGCGCCCGACGGGCTGGAGATCCTCGTCGAGCAGCCACGCCGAGACGCAGGCCTTCGCATGCCCCAGGCCATCGGTCCTCACCATCGCGCTGACCATGTAGTCCGCGTCCGGCAGCACCGGCACCGCCCCGGCGGAAAGCCGCAACGCCGTGTTGCCCCCCTTGGTGGGAAGCACCACGCACCGAGGCCCGGACCGGGGCGATTCGCCGCTCAACCCGGGAACATTCCATGCCGGAAAACCAGGACGCTCACGCTCCGGCGGATTGTCCTGCGCCCGGAACCACCCGATCGGCACCGGCTCGACACGGGACAGGGGATCGTCAAAGTCCCACGTCTTCACGATGCGCTGCGCGGCGCTCGGCCGGGCCGGCTGCGCGGACGACCACCACCCCAGGCCGAGCACCGTGAACGCACCGACAGCCGCCGCAATCCAGCGCATGACGTACTTATCGGTCATTTGACCCCGATGGGTTGCCTGCACCGCTGGTCAATCCGATGAGCGAACGCTGACGCCCGGGCGGTTCACCCTACCGATGCGCACTCCTCAGGCTCCTCAAGCCGGCTTGACCGACCGCCGACGGTCGTCGGCCGCTCCAATCCGATGCACCCCACCTCAAACTCGAGGCCGACCTCCAACGCAAACCGAACCGCCTTGTGCTGCACGATCCCTTCGCTCAACGCCAGCACATCCGCGTAGTTCACCCTCTCAAATCGCCGGGCGTCTCCCTCGGCGGGGTCTCGGTCGTACAGGCCGTTGACATCCTTCACCAGCCGGCACCTCGCCCGCAGGTGATGCGCGAGGAAGAGCGCCGTCAGGTCACTGCCCCCCCGCCCCAGGAGCGTGGTCTCCCCAGTCGAGGAGCGGCCGAGGAAGCCGGGCACGATCACCACCGGCCATCCCGCGATCGCCCGCGCAAGAGCCGACACATCGAGCCGGATCGGTGTCGAATCGAGCGGCGGACCATCGGTCAACAGACCGATCGAGGCGGGGTCGCGCACCGCCGCGTCGATCCCGCTCCGAGCGAGCGCCAGGCCCAGCAGCGCCGCGGACTGCAACTCACCCGTTGCGACATACGCCGCCAGCGCCGCGCTCGCCGACCGGGTCGCCGCCCCGAACGACCGCGCGTGCCCGAGCAACATGTCGGTCGCCCCCCCCACCGCGGACACGACCGCCACCACGCGAGACCCACGCGCACACCAGCGCCTCACCTCGCCGACGACATCCGTCAACGCCGACTCGGAAGGGATCACGCTGCTCCCGAACTTCAAGACAACTGTGTGCTCATGCATGAGCCACCCCCGCGAGCGCGCCGCTCCGCGCCGATCCGTCGCCCCTCTCACGCCGCCAAACCGCTTCGAGCGCGCCGTCCAGATCGTTGATGAGATCGTTGACGTCTTCCAGACCCACCGAGAGTCTCACCAATCCATCGACAATCCCCGCCGCTTCGCGCTGATCGCGCGGCACATCCGCGTGCGTCATCGTCGCCGAGTGGGTGAGCAACGATTCCACGGCCCCGCAGTTTTCAGCCACGGTAATCAGCCGAACACCCGAGAGCAGCCTCCGCGCTCCTTCGATCCCACCCTTCACCTCGAACGCGAGAATCGCCCCGTGCAGGGGCTTCCCCCCAACCTCGGCCCCATGCTGCCTCGCCGAAAGGTCGGCCTGCGCGAACGAAGCAAGGCCGGGGTAATGCACCCGCGCCACCGCCGGATGCGCCTCGAGATACCGCGCCAGCGTGCCGGCGCTGCGAGATTGCTCGCGGAGACGCAGCGGGAGCGTCTTGATCCCCCGCAGCGTCAGCCACGCCTCGAAGGGAGATTGGATCGTTCCCAGGCTCTTTCGGATCAAGCGCAGCCGATCGAGGACCGACCGATCACGTGTGACGATCGCCCCGCCGACCGTCGCGTTGTGCCCCTCGATGAACTTCGTCGTCGAATAGAGCGTGATATCCGCCCCCAGGTCCAGCGGCCGCTGGATCACCGCCGTCAGGAACGTGTTGTCCACAACCAGCGTCACCCCGCGCGCCCGCGTGATCCGCGCGACCTCTCCGATATCCGTCAGTTTCAGCGTCGGATTGGCGGGTGATTCGACGAAAACAAGCCGAGTCTGATCGGTAATCGCGCGCGACACCGCCGACGAATCCGAGGTATCGATCCACCGGGACGTGACCCCCAGCGGCGCGAGGATCTGCTGAAGGAGCCTCGTGGTCCCGCCGTAGACCACGTCGGAGATCAGCACCTCATCCCCGGGCTTCAGCAGAGCCAGGAACAGCGACGTGGTCGCGCTCAACCCGGACGAGAACGCGACCGCCTGCGGCGACCCCTCCAACGCGCCGAGCGCCCGCTCCAACGCCGACACCGTCGGATTCGAAACGCGCGAATAGGCAAACTCGGGCGAGTCCCCCACCCCCCGCTGCGCAAAAGACGTGCTCTGGACAATCGGTTGGACAATGGACCCCGTCACCGGATCGGGATCGTTCCCCGCATGAACCGCGATCGTCGCGTCCGCGTACTCCGCGTCCGGCAGAAGGCGAGATCGGAACGGCACGATTGATGCGTCGGCTGTGGGCATGGACAATCCTCCATGCCACCTTCGAGTGCTGAATGTGCGCGGGTGGGGCGTCACGCGACGACCCTTTGTGCCTCGGGCGGTTCGCCCTCGGCCCCATCGCTGCCCGTCCTTCACCGGATCGGGCTGGCTCGGCACCGCGGCCCGTTCAGGGGCTCGGTTGCCGCCCGAGGACCGTTCCTCGGGACTCTTGATGGCTACGGCCCCACAATAACCGCCAATTTCCCGCTGTCAAGAGGCTTTGTGCGTTTATCCGGATTATTCGATGAAATGGGTGGCGAGAGCGTCGCCACTACCCCTGCACCGAGATCGGCGTGTATTCGGCGCTCGCCGCGGCGTTCGCCTTCTCGCTCGCCAGCTTGTCGAGCAGCAGCGTCCAGGTCTGGCGGTCGTACTCCATGAGTTGGATCGCCTCGTCGATCTTCTTCAGATCCTTGTCGAACGAGCCGTCCACGGTCAGGCGGAGAACGTAGGTGTAGATCGCTTCGAGCTTGTCGCACAACGCCGGGTCCACGTCGCGCCGCAGGCTGGTCGTCAACTCGACCAGGATATTCCGTGCGTTCGTAAAATGCTCGTAGACTTTCTCAAAGTTCTTCGCTTCGAGCGCCGCACGCCCATCGGCCAGGAAGCGGACGCAGCCGTCGATCAGCATCAACCGCAACTCCTCCGGGCTGGCGGTGAGCACCTTGGTGCGGAAGTAGGGGTTGTTGATGTCAAACGCCATGGATCTTGCTATCGGAGGATCGGGGACGCGCCTTCAGTGAGGCCATGAATCGGTGATCAACGGACCGAGAGCGACCCGAGTGCCCCGGATTGAGTCTGCAGCGATGCGATCGCCTTCTCCATCCCGGCGAACTGCCGCTCCAGGCGCGCACGCTTCGCCGCCAGGCGCACATCAAACTGCGCGATGCGCGCCTGCCCCGAGGTGATCTGACTGTCCAGCGATCGCCCCCGTCGGCTGAGCGTGCCGTCAACCGATGAGGTGACGTTCGACGCGAACTCGCCGAGTTTTTCGAGAATCCCGAGACGCGTAAACGTGTTCACGTTGCTTGTGTTGTTGACCAGCGGATCGTTGTCGGGGTTCGAGTCGCCGTCCGGGACCGTGACCTGGTTCCCCCGCGGAACCATGTCTCGCGCGGAAAAGAGCGCCTCGACCGCCGCCGGGTCCTGCTCCATCGCGGCGCGGAACCTCGCGGCGTCGAACTCCAGTTTCGTCCCGTTCTTCATGCTCACCCCGACCTGGAACAGGCGGGTGAATGAGCCGGTCGCGCCGTCCGGCGTCCCCTGGACGATCCGGCGGAGGTTGCCACGGAGCGATCCGATCGTCTGATCGCCGAAAAGGCTCGTCGCCTGCTTCGTGTCGCTGTTGTACGCGTCGTACCGGGCCAGTTTGTCGATCATCGCGTTGTACGCCGTCACAAACTCGCTCACCGTCTTCTCGATAGTCTCGGTGTCCCGCGTGATCGTGAGGGTCACGGGGGTCGCGCTCGTCTGCTTCAGGTCGATCGTCACCCCCTGGATGACGTTGTCAAGGACATTCGACGACCCCGTGAGCAGCACGGCCCGCGCCGGATCGCCGGAGCCGTAGAAGGCGACCGAGTCGTCTCCCCTCGACAGCGTTGAAAGCCCGAGGTCGAGCGCGCCGGTGTCGATCGTTGCGCGCCCGATCGCCCCCGAGCGCTGCGAGGTGAAGCTCAAGCGCGCGCCGGAGCCATCGCGGATCACCGCCGCGGCCACGCTGACCCCCGCCGCGTTGATCTTTGACGCGATCTTGCTCAACGTATCGTTGGCCGCAAATGTCACCGTGCGCTCGTACGAACCGTTGATCTCGAGCACGTTGTCGTCGTTATTGTCCGATCCGACCAGGTTCAGGCTCTTTGCAACGGTGCCGGTGACATCCTCGATCTTGAGGGTGCCCGCGCCGGTGAACGTGCTCCGGACAACGATGCCGTCGCCGTTCGCGTTGATGTCCGCCGAGATCCCCGAACTGGAGGCGCTCGAGATGAACTTCACCAGGTCGTCCACGGTCTTGATGCTCTCGCCGATCGTGATCGTCGAGGCCGATCCGGTGCCGTCGGTGATGCGGATGGTCCCGGTGCCGATCCCCCTCCCACCGTTCAGCGAGGAAACCAGCGTTGATCGGCTGATCCACTTCGCCTGGAGGTTCGACCCATTGAACGATCCGCCCGTCGCCCCCGACGCCGCGATGCCCAGCGCGGTCGCGGCCGCGCCGCTGGCGGAGATGTTCCCCGAGCCGATCCCGGATTGGTCCTCCAGCGCCAGCCCGTTGCCCGCTCGATTGAGTTTCACGCGGACCCCCTGGCCCGACGCGGCTTCCAACTGGGTATTGATGTCCTTGATGACATCGTCCAGCGAACCTGCGAGCGCCGATCCGCCGATGGTGATGTTCGTCACCGTCCCGTCGCGATCGGTGATCGTGAGCGAGTTGTCCGTGATCCCCGATCCTCCTCGCAGCGTCGAGACCAGCAGCGAGTTCAGCCCGGCGATGAGGCGCCGTCCGCTGACCGATTCCGCGTCCACGCCGTCCGCCGCCGTCTCGATGCCGAGGTCCCGCGCCGTGGTGCGGTCGCTCGTGGCGCTCCGGACGATCAGGTTGCTCACGACATCGAACTCGTCCGTATGGTCCGTCAGCACAAGCCCGGTCTTCTCCGGGTTGAGCGCCGCGGTCACCTTTCCGCCCGTCTGGGCGTTGATGTAGGTGATGACATCCTGCAGGGTCGTGGCGCGCGTCTGGTCAACAACTGTCTGGTCGTCCGCCGTGCCCGGCCCGTTGGCTTCCACGTGGGTCACCAGGCCGAGGTTGATGTGATGAACGCTCCCGTCGCGCGACGTGATGACCAGGTCATCGCTCCCGTCGCGGATGTTGACCCCCAGCCCGTCGTTGAGCGACGCGAGCGACGTCGCCGTCGAGAGCAAGCGGATGCGAGAGCCGGTGATCGCCTGCCCGAATCCCGGCGACGACGTGCCGGCGATGCCGAGGCTGGTCGCGGTGTTGTATCCCGTTGCGTTCGCGATGGTCAGCGCGCCCGACCCGCTCGTGTTGGTGTCGATCACCTTGATGCGGTCGCCGTCGACCGTCGCCCGGATGCGCACGCCGCTCGCGGTGTTGAACGCGCTCAGCACGTCGTCCACCGTCACGGCCGTTGAGAGGTCGATCGTCGTGGAAGCGCCCGCGGCGTCCGTCACGATGATCTTTCCGCGCTCCACCCCCGCCCCGCCGTTCAGTTCCGAGAGCCGAGTCTCGGTCGCGAGCTGACCCCCGCCGAGTTCGAACGTGAAACTGCTCGCGTTGACGGCGGAGGTGTCCGCATCCGCGAACGAACGAGACAGCAACTGCTGCGTGCTCACCAGGCGCTTCGCGACAAACTGGTACGTCCCCGCCGCCGCGGTGGTCCCCGCCGTCGCGGTGAGCACGTTCTGGTCCGAACTGGTCGCGCGCGAGGTCTTGAAGATGTTCGACACGCGGAACTTCTGGGCCGCGGTCTTGAGCGAGAGGACGGACGTGTTGATATCCAGGTACGCCGCGCGCTGCCCCTGCAACTCGATCAGCCGCTGCTGCACCTGCTGCTTCGGCCTTGCTTCGAGCGAGATCAACTGGTCAATCAGTTGCGCCGTGTTGATGCCGCTGAACAAACCGACTCCGGACGTGAGGCCGCTCATGAGCAATCGCTCCTTTCGATCACGCCCATCCTTGGGCCACGCACCGGCTGAGTTCGGGCCACCGCGCTCCGCGCGGAATGGTTACCGGTCCCTACATCGGCCCGTCCGCCGGGGGTTCTGCATCTGGATTCCGTGTGCATCGCGATCCCTTCTTTCGGCCGGTTCCGTCCCCCGCCGCAGCCCGCATTCCGCCGACCCGCGGGCGACGCGCCGCGGCGGTTCATCCGTGACGAAGCGATCGCCGGAGCATCTGATTCTCAGACCTTCCATCCACCCCGTGCCTTGGGAACCCCCATGCCCGACTCTCCGGTGATAATGCCCGCCAGCGTGACGCATCAGGCGCCATCTCCTCCCCCTCCCGAGGCGCTCGCCCGATACGTCATCGAACGGCCCGACGGACATAACCGCCCCTCACCGGACAACGAATGGCTCCTGACCACCGGCAACGGGGGCTTCGCCATGGGCACGGCATCGGGCGTCAACCGCCGCAAATACCATGCCCTGCTCATCGCCAGCCTGCGACCACCCGTCGATCGACTCTCCTGCCTCGCCAGCCTCGATGAATGCCTCATCTTTGCCGACGCCGGCGGTCGGGAAACGCACCGCGTCTACCTCAGCGCCCGGCGATACGTCAGCGGCGTCCTCGATCCGCACGGGCCGGACTACCTCGAACGATTCGAAAAGGAACCACTCACCGCACGTTGGATCTACAACGTTCACGGCGTTGAACTCGTCAAGGAACTCACCCTCGCCTGGCGGCGCAACGCCTGCGCCGTTCGGTATTCGTTGCGCTCGCCCGCCGGACGCAATCTGCGCCTCCTGGTCGAGCCGCGCGTCACCCTGCGCGATTTTCATGCCGTGAACACGAACACCGACACGTCGCGACTCACCGTGAATGTCCGCGGCGGAACCATGACCGTCGCCACCGGGGGACACAACCTCGAACTCCGCTGCGATCACGCCGTGGCGACCGCCGCCCCGTCCTGGACGCGAGACGTGCTGCTCGAACTCGAGCGCGAACGCCACCAGGAAGCCGTCGAACACCTCTTCAACCCCGGCACGCTCGACATTCAACTCCCCGAAGCCGACCCGGCCGGCTGGCAACGCTTCGAGATCGTCGCGGCCCTCGCGCCGGAAAAAGCCGACGCCTTGCTCGTGCGCGACGGTGAGCGCCGACGGCATCGAGCGAACATCCGCCGCGCGTTCGCCGACGGGAAGCCGGCCCTCGAACCACTCCTGCCGCTGATCGACGCCGCGGACGACTTCCTGGTCCAGCGCACGGTGGACGGCGTTCAACTGACCACCGTGCTCGCGGGCTACCCATGGTTCTCCGATTGGGGGCGAGACACGATGATCGCCCTGCCGGGACTCCTGTTGTCCACCGGCCGGTTCGCCGAAGCCTTCTACACCCTGAAGGCCTTCGCTCATCACGCGAAGGACGGCCTCATCCCCAACGTCTTTGATGACTACGGCGGACCGCCCCAATACAACACCGCCGACGCCTCGCTCTGGTTTCTCCACGCCTGCCGCGAGTACCTGAACGCCTCGGGCGACCGCCGCGGACTCGAAGCCTCCCTGCTCCCGGCGTGCCACCAGATCATCGAGCGACACGAAGCCGGCACACACTTTGGCATCCGCATGGACCCCGACGACGGGCTGATCGAATCCGGCGACCCGACCACTCAACTCACCTGGATGGACGCCAAGCGCGACGGCGTCGTCTTCACGCCGCGCCACGGAAAGCCGGTCGAAGTGAACGCCCTCTGGCATCACGGGCTGCGGTCGATCGCCGAACTGATCGAACATTCCGACCCGGCCCGCGCCGCTCGCTACTCGGCCCTCGCCTCACGCGCCGCCGAATCATTCCGCTTGAAGTTCTGGCACGCGCGCGAAAGCCGCCTCAACGATTGCCTGCAGCGCAACGCCGCGGGAGAATGGACGCCCACGCCGCAGGTCCGACCGAATCAGATCTTTGCCGCGAGCCTCGAGTTCTCTCCTCTCGATCAGTCCCAACGCCGGGCCGTCGTGGATTGCGTGCGGCGAAGCCTGCTGACCGACCGCGGACTGCGAACCCTCGCGCCGAACGACCCGGGTTATTGCCCGAGGTTTGAGGGTGACATGACAAGCCGTGATCGCGCGTACCACAACGGAACCGTCTGGCCCTGGCTCATCGGGCCGTATGCCGAGGCGCTGCTCCGCGCCGATGGATTCTCGGCCCGCGCACGGGCCGAGGCCCGCGCAGCCCTGCAGCCCCTCCTCGATTTCCTTCGCGAGGGATGTCTCGGCCAGATCGCCGAGGTCTACGACGCCGAGCCGCCCCGCCGACCGCAGGGATGCCTCGCCCAGGCGTGGAGCGTCGCGGAAGTCCTCCGGGTCGGCGCGCTCATCCTCGGCTGAAGTCATGAAGGCTCCGCAAGTCCGAACGCCCATCCCGGCCCCTTGATCTCGACCTTGCGGATGCGGAGCGTGATCCACTTGTTCCCCCGCGAGCGCCTGACCACCCGCGCCTCCGACCAGGGCACGCTCATCCCGGTCATCCGGAAAAAGCGCAGCATCGCCGCGGGTTCGATGTGCAGGTGCTCCGAATCAACCGCCAGGTGGACGCACATGCCAAGATTGAACAGCCCCATCTGGATCGATTGAAACTCGCGCCGGACCGCGTCGCTCTTCGCCGGAACAGGCGGATACGCGTCCGAGAGTGGCTTCCACATCGTCGCGCGCAGACTTGAAAAGAGCGCGCCGATGATGAAAAAATCGGTCGCGAGCATCACCACGACCAGCAGGACGACGGCGAGGGTGGTCATGACGAGTGCAAGCCCCCGGACGGACTACTCGAAACGGATCCCCTGCGCCAGCGGAAGATCCGCCCCGAAGTTGATGGTGTTGGTCTGCCGGCGCATGTAGACCTTCCACGAGTCCGAACCGGACTCGCGGCCGCCGCCGGTTTCCTTCTCGCCGCCGAACGCGCCGCCGATCTCCGCGCCGCTCGTCCCGAGATTCACGTTGGCGATGCCGCAGTCCGATCCGGCCGCGGACAGGAACTTCTCCGCCGAACGCACGCTGTCCGTGAAGATCGCGCTCGACAATCCCTGGGGCACGGCGTTCTGGAGCGCCAGCGCCTCATCCAGGTCGTTCACCTCGAACACGTACATGATCGGTGCAAACGTCTCTTCGCACGTGATCGACGGCGCCTTCCCCGCGGGCACTTCGATGATCGTCGGCTCCACGTAATGGCCGGGGGCGTCCTTGAATCGCCCGATCCCCGCCAGCCCGCCGCACAACACCTTGCACCCCTCCGCCTGCGCCCGCTCGATCGCCCTCACCATGCCGGCGACCGCGTGCTCGTTGATCAGCGGACCCATCAGCGTCCCCTCTTCGAGCGGATCGCCGATCTTCACCGCCCCATACGACTTCACCAGCCGCGGCAGGATCTGCTCCTTCACTCCGCGCACGCAGATCAGCCGACGGGTCGTCGTGCAACGCTGACCGGCTGTGCCGACCGCGCCGAACACCACCGCTCGCACCACCAGTTCCATGTCCGCGTCCGGGGTGACAATGATCGCGTTGTTCCCGCCGAGTTCGAGCAGCGCCCGGCCGAGCCGACCCGCGACCACCTGCCCCACGCGCTTCCCCATCCGCGTCGAGCCGGTCGCGCTGATGAGCGGCAGCCGATGATCCGCGATCATCGCCTCCCCCACCTCCGCATCGGTCCCCATCACGAGCGGGAACACGTCCGTCGGGTCATAGCCCGGGCCGCCCCGAAAAATCTCCTGTTCACGCATCACCTTGTGCGCCACCCGCGTCCCCGCAATCGCAACCAGCGGCGTGAGGAGGCTTGGCTTCCACACAACCGTATCGCCGCACACCCCGGCCACCATGGCGTTCCAGGCCCACACCGCGATCGGAAAGTTGAACGCCGAGATCACGCCGATCGGACCCAGCGGATGCCACTGCTCCATCATCCGGTGCTTGGGCCGCTCACTGGGCATCGTCAGCCCGTAGCACTGCCGCGACAGCCCCACCGCGAAGTCCGCGATATCCACGCATTCCTGCACCTCGCCCTTGCCTTCCGCGAGGATCTTCCCCATCTCGAGCGAAACCAGCGCGCCCAGGTCATCCTTCTGACGCCGGAACTCGTTGCCGATCCGCCGGATGATCTCACCGCGAAGCGGGGCCGGCACAAGCCGCCACTGCCGGAACGCCGCCTCGCTCCGCGCCACCGCCGCGTCATACGACGCGCGAGTGTCCAGCCGCACACCCGCGATCGCCTTCCCCGTCGAAGGATTGAAAGACACCGCCACACCCGCCGGGGGATCGCCCGCCCCGCCGCCGGGAAGCTTGGACAAAGGGACGACGCGAGGATCGTCAAGAAGGCCCAGCCGCTGAAGAATCGTCTCGGAGTTCATGGGGGGCATGGTAGGGTCTTCCAAATCAGACTCGCGTCGGCATGTGGAATCGACTCGATGACTTGCATCCGGGGTCCGTTCGGGATGCGGCCAGCACAATTAAATCACGGACGGCATTCCCGCGCCTGACTTTCGACATACACCTTGGGGCGCCGCTGACGGTGCGCGCCCCATCAGCAGAAGGAGAGCCTCGATGAGACTTCAATCCATCTCGTTTGCAACCACCCTCACACTGGCATTGATCGCGCCGGCGACCGCTCACGACGAGATCCTCTGCGGCACGGACGGCGCCGGCAACCTCAAAGCCCGCCTCGACATCATCCAACCCCTCCTCCTCGATCAGGACTTCGCGGGGTTCGACGGCATCTCCGGGGCGCCCGCCGGGCTGACGACCCCGACCGCCGACGAGCCGGAGGAGGGCCTCTTTGTGCTGCCGCCGGCGAGCAACATCGTTTTCGTGCTCGTCAACGCCGGGCACGGCATCACCATGTACAACGGCCTCACCCCGATGATCCCGGGGGATTACTTCCCGCTCGGCGCTCCTTACTTCCACTCCCATCCGGTGTGGACCATCCAGCATCACCATGCGGGCGAGACCATCGCCCTCACCGGATTCTTCCGCGACCTTGCCGGGCTGAACGCCGACAGCGAGGTGTTCCAGATGACCTTCACCACCCTCCCGCCCCCCTGCGACGGCGACTTCTCCGGCGATGACGCCGTGAACTTCGTGGACATCACCCAGGTGCTCGCGAACTGGGGCAACCCGTACGACTTCACCGCGATCACAACGGTGTTGGCGAACTGGGGTTCCGACTGCGGCCACGTCCATCCCTGATCGTCGCCAGCCGCCTCCGCGCCACACCGATCGCCTCGGTCGAAACATCAAAGCCGACGCCGCGCCGACCCGTCCGCAGCGCCGCCGCAAGAGTCGTCCCGCTGCCGCAACAGGGATCAAGCACCGTCCCGCCCGGCGGGCAGCACGCGCGTACCAGCAGCTCAAGCAGCGCCAGGGGCTTCTGCGTCGGCCACCCGACACGCTCGAAGGACATGTTGTTGATCGACGGAATGTTCAGCACATCCGTCGCCTTCTTCATCATCCCCTTCATCCGCTGGCTCGTTGCGGGCACCATCGGCGCCTCGAACCAGTAACGCTCCGGGTCGACGCAGTAGAACAGGATGTCATCGTGCTTCCGGGCGAAGCGCCGCGGCGTCGAGCCGCCAAGGCCGTACGACCAGACAAGGTGATTGATGAACCGATCCGGCCCGACCAACTCGTCGAGCAGCAGTCGAACGTGATGGCTCGTGCGCCAGTCAACATGCAGCAGCACATTTGCCGACCGCCGAAGCGCGGGAAGCGTCGCCGACAGCCGCTCGCGGAGCCACCCGATGTACTCGCTCATCCCGCTCCAGCGGTCCTCGAACTCGCCCGCCCGATCACGCTGCGTCTCCCCCGTGTTGAACGGCGGATCGACGTACACAAGATCGACCGATCCCGGCGCAAGCGAACATACGCCGTCGAGCCAGTCAGCACGACGAACATCGCATGATCCGGCGCGGGGAGCGACAACAGTCACCCCGGAAGTGTACGAGTTTTCACACCGCGATCGGACCATTCCATGCCACGCAAGAGAGCCGGCGCGCCGCCCGCTACCATCTCGGCATGTCAGACACCGCCACCGTTCCCGGCAAGTCCAGACGCCCAGCCCCCGAGCCGATCGCGCCGGAAAAACTCGCGGGCGCGGTCGAAGCCGTGCTGCTCTCGATCGACCGCCCCATGAGCCTTGGAAAGATCGCGCAGGCCCTCGGCCTGGAGAGCGATCCCGCCGCCGCGACCTCGGTGCGCAACGCCATCGAATCGCTGAACAAGGCCTACGATGAATCCAACCGGGCCTTCCGTATCGAGCAGGTCGCCGGCGGGTTCCGCGCCATGGCGCGACCCGAGTTCGGCGGAGTGCTCGCCTCGTTGCACGGCCTCAAGGAACAGCAATCGCTCTCACGCGCCGCGCTCGAAACACTCGCGATCATCGCCTACCGACAGCCCATCACACGCGCCGACCTTGAAGCCATCCGCGGCGTCGCCTGCGGCGAGGTCCTCCGATCCATCCTTGAAAAACGGCTCATCGACATCGTCGGCCGCGCCGAGGAACTCGGGCGACCCATGCTCTACGGCACAACCAGGCGATTCCTCGAATCGTTCGGCCTGGCGTCCATCAAGGACCTCCCGAACCATCAGGACTTTGCGCCACCCGTCACCGCTCACATCGAGAAAAAGCCCGCCCAGAAGACAACCGAGGAAGGAGCCACGTCGTGAATACGCGGCTCCTGCCTTCCCTCGCCGCCATGGCTCTCCTCACGACCGCCTGCGGCCCGCACACCATGCGCGGACGAGTCGTCGTGGGCGAATCGTCGTACATCACCGTCGTCGATCAGGACGACCACCGCCTCCACGAGAACAACGGCGTGGCGGGCGCCCTCCTCAAACTCCAACTGGACCCGGGACGCATCAACCGCCGGGTCATCGCGGAAGAGACCAGCGACGACGACGGCACCTTCACACTCCCCGTCGATGAGTTCGGCGCCGGCGTGCTCGAACTCGAGTGCGGCCTGCTCGCCCGACGCCGAGGCTTCAAGTCCGCCGAAGGGGTCTTCATGCTGCCGAGCAAGGGAAAAAGCATCCTCATCGTCATGACGCCCGGACGCGACGCCGCGGGAGCCTACGACGAGGAGCCTTCCGCCCAGGAACAGATCGAGCGATTCAAGTAGGAATCCGCGACCGGCGCCGCCGCGTACAGTTGAGCCATGACGGTTCGAAGGCGATATCACTTCGGCCTGCCGGGGATGCTCTACATCCTCGTCACCCTGCTCATCGCCATCGGCGCCAGCAACAGCCAGAACAACCTGCTCTTCCTCGCCTTCGCCATCGCCATCGGCGCGGGCGTCGCCTCCGGCATCCTCAGCGGCGCCATGATGATGGGCGCTCGCGCGGAGCGCATGCTGCCGCCGACCGCCACGGCCGGTGCGCCGCTCACGATCCGCTACATGCTCCACAACCGCAACAGGTTCCTTCCCATTTTCGCCGTCTCGATCACCGAACAGCCGGGGAGACGCGGCCGACGCCACGCCGCGTCAGCATGGACACGCTTCATGCCGGAACCGCGAGCCGCGCTCATGCACCTGGCGCCACGGGAAACCATCGAGATCCCGGTCACCGTCATCCCGACCCGACGCGGCGCCGCGGCCTTCTACGGCCTCACCCTCACCACCTCCTTCCCATTCGGCCTCATCCGAAAAAGCATCACCTTTGAGTCGCGCGCCACGCTCGTCATCGCGCCGCGCAGCGAACGCCTCCGGCGCGACGCGACCTCCAATCTGCTCGCCCGCGCCGAGTCGGGGCTGGCCTCTTCACCAGCGCTCGGGCGAGGTGATGAGTTCTATGGCGTGCGGAACTACGTCCCGGGTGACAGCCCCAGGCTCATCTCCTGGCGCGCCACCGCGCGCGTCGGAAGCCTCGTTGTCCGCGAACAGACCGCCCCCACCGCCGGAAGCCTGTGGATCATGCTCAACCTCAACGCGCCCCCGACCGCGGAAGGCGCGGATGTGGAGCACGACCCGCTGGAACGCGCCATTGTCCTCTGCGCCAGCCTGATCGACGCCGCCATCGCCGCGGGGGTCGAGATCGGGTTCGCCTCGCCGGAAGCGGAACTCCTGATCGCCCCGAGTTCCGCCCCCAGGCAACGCCAGGCGATCATGACCGCCCTCGCAAGGATTGATCCAACCGCCGCTTCGCCCCGCCGGACCGATCCGACGCCGCAACTCCAATCGCTCGCCCATCGCGCCGCCTGCATCGTCGTGCATGCGGGGGGCATCGATCCCTCCTTCGGCCCTTCCGGCGCCAAGCACCTGGATGCGTCGGACCTCGCGCGCCTTGTCGTCGCCCGGCCGACGCAGCGCCCCATCAACGCGGAGCAGCGCCCGTGAGCCTGCTCCTCCGCTACTACCGGTGTGTCCACCTGCTCGTCTGCCTCGGGATCCTCGCCTACAGCGTCGCGGAAGAGGACCTCGTCTACGCGCTCATCGCGGTCCCCGTCGCCATCGCCGCCTACCTCATCGTCGGCGGCCCGGGAGGAAGGCCCCTCCCACGTTGGGTCATCAACCTCTCCCTCCTCGGCGCCACCGTCGCGATGGCGATGAAATGGACCGAGCCGCTCGGAAACACCGTCAGCGTCCTCTGCTCGTACCTCGTCTGGCTCCAGCTCATCAAGCTCTTCGAGCCGCGGACGCCACGCGACCAGTCCCAGGTCATCATCCTGAGCCTGATGCTCGCGGTCGGCGCGTGCCTCACGTCGGTCACCGCGGAACTCGGCGCCGTCCTCGTGATCTACGTGCCCGTCCTGCTGCTGACCGTGATGCTGTACCAGGTCTACGCCGCCCAGGCACGCGCCGCCGCGCCGGAGCCGGCTCGCAACGTGACCTCCGCGGACTCCGCAAGAACGGGGTGGATGAGCGTCCTGACCCGTTGGATCATCGGCACGGGAGGGACGCCCGCGCACCAACACCTCCCGCGCGCGATGCACGCCGGCACGCGCAGCCGCTCGGACCTCAGCCGGGCTGCTTGGTCCGCGGCCCTCATCATCGCGGCCCTCGCCCCCTTCGTGTACGTCGGGATGCCCAGGGGAGTGGGCGAAGCCATGTTCGGCCGATGGCAGCCGGCCAACACCCCCTCGGTCACCGGCTTTCGAGACCACGTCCAACTGGGTTCACAGGGACTCATCTCCGAATCCCAGCGCGTCGTCATGAAAGTCAAGATCGAGGTCTCCGGACGCGAGAATCCTGCACGGGGCACCCCCTACCGCCTCCGCGGCGCCGCCCTCGACCGATACGACGACGCCACCGGAGTCTGGAGACGCAGCGCCTACGTCTCCTCAACAGACCGACGCTACGGCCTGGGAACGACCAACCCGACCAGGCCGAGCAACCCGCGCGGCTCGCTCCTCCTCGTCCAGGTCACCACCATCGACCAGCCCCTGAACCGCCTCTTCTCCGTCTGGAGGCCGCTCTGGGTCGCCTGGGACACCGGCGCGCGACGCGAAACCTACGTCAGCAACCTCTACGACGGCCAGATGGAAGTCTCGATCAGGCCGAGCGGTGCGACCTACACCGTCGTCTGCGCGCCCAGCGAACCCGCGCCGCCGGCGCCCGTCCCGCTCCGGCGCGCCGTCGTCCCCCCCATCGCCGACGATTCCTTCATCCCCATCACCAACCGCGGCGAACCCATGCCCGAACCTCCGGCGCCGCAGTTTCAAGAAGGACCGATCCACGATCTCGCCGCCCGCCTCCTGCGCGACGCGCGCATCTCCATCGACTCGGACGAGTGGGATGCACGCCGACGGGCCGTCAGCACCCTCGCGCGCCATCTTCAATCGCAGTACATCTATACCACCCGCATGACCGCGCCACCGCCGGGCGAAGACCCGATCGAGATGTTCCTCTTCGACAAGGAACGCGGCGGGAGAGGCCACTGCGAATACTTCGCCTCCGCGCTCGCCGCGATGACACTCTCCCTCGGAATCCCGGCCCGAGTCGTCACGGGCTACGTCGCCAGCGAGTTCGACCCCGCCTCCGAGACCTACACCATCCGCGAAAACCACGCCCACGCATGGGTCGAGGCCGAGGTCAGGCCCGGATTGTGGGAGGAGTTCGATCCTTCCCCCTCCGCCGAGGTCTCACGCCTGCATCATCCGCAGGGGACCGTCGCATCGTTCCTGCGACGAGCGCTCGACGCGCTCCAGTTCGCCTGGATCGAAGGCGTCGTCACCTTTGACCGCGAGCGCCAGGCGGGAACGCTGCAGAGCGTCACCCTCGGCCCGCTCGAGGCCCTCCGCGCCTTCAATCAGCGCATCGCCGCGGTCCTCGCCACCGAGGAAGAAATCGCACAGGACAACCAGACCGTCTACTGGACTCGGCTCGCCGGATGGTCGGTCCTGCTCGCCATTGCGATACTGCTCCTCCTGCACCTGGCGATCAGCCGGGGCCTCCGCCTCATCGCAAACTTCCGCGAAGGCGGCGCGCGGCGTGCCGAGATCAGCCGAGACCCACGACTGCACCAACTGACCGAGTACTTCAACCAGATGCTCCGAACATTCGCCGAAGCAGGCGTCGCCAAGCCCCCCCACCGACCGGCCATGGCGCACCTCGGGACGCTGACCGATCGGCACGCCGCCATGATCGAGCCGGGCCGGCGGCTCGCGGACCTGTACTACCGCGCCCGGTTCGCGCGCGAGCCGGTCCAGCGCGAGCATCTCGACGCGGCGCGGGAATCACTCCGCGCGCTCATCTCCGCCGCTCGCGCTCGATAGTCTCCGCCGCCGCCGACCCCTCACGAAGAAAGTACGCCATCCACGCGTGCTCGTCGGCCTCAACCTGCACCGGAACCCAGATCGTCGAGTGCTCGGAGTACCTGTCCGACCGCCACTTCCCGCGACGATCTCGGTACGTGTTGGTCCCGGTCGTGAACTCGGTCACGGGTTCCTGGACCGTTGTCGTCGTACGACCCAGATACGTCCGGCTCCACACCACCAGCGTCGCGCCGATCGAACGCGCGAACCGCTCGAGTTCCCCATCCGATGGACGGACGGGCCGAGTCGTCCTGAACTCGGAACGGCCGAGCACGTCGATGCCCGCCGGATCGCCCGAGACCTGCAGCCCCCGAAGCAACTCGCTCTTCGCCGACGCCTTCCGCTCGGGCGACCACTCATCCGGGTGAACATCGCTCGCCGCACGCTCCTGCTGCAACTCCTCGAGCGTCCGCTGGATGCGCTCCCACGGAACCTCTCGCAGCGTCACGCTCGCATCCGCCGGGAGCGGCGCCGCCGCCGGACCGGACGACTGAAACGACGACGCCCAGGGCTGGCCGGCGCAACCGCCCAGCATCACCGCCGCTCCAACGACAAGGATGGCCCGCAACCGTCTCATGAACGCAATTGTGCCAGCATCCGCCCGCGCACGCCAGCGGCCGGATCCCGCCCCCTCCCCGCCGCCGCGCGGTCCTTACACTCGTGCCATGTGGTCCCGAGGCGTTTCGCTCGCCAACAAGTGCCAACTCCTCTTCGGGGCCGCGGTGCTCCTCATCGTCGCCGCCGCCCTCGTCTGGCCTTGGATCAGGCAGATCTCCGTCCTCGACGACGCGCAACTCGAAACCTCAAGACAGATCGCCGAACTCTGGGCCGACAGCCCGCTCATCGACCCCGCCGTCGCTGCCGTCTTCCGCCCGAAGCAATCGGGCGAAGACCCGGACGAACGGCGGAACCTCGAGATCCGCTGGTGGCCCATCGCCGACTGGCGCGAAGCCTCGTTCCCCCCGGGGTTCCTCGAACGAGCCAAGCGGCGCCTCGGCTCGCCGATCAACGGAACAGACACCCACGCCGCCGAGCACGTCGAGTCGCATTGGGACGGAAAGTTCCGCGTCTACCGATACGCCAGGCTCGTCCGGGGAGCCGACGGCGGGCCACAAGGAGTCGTCGTCCTCGATCGGCGATCACCCACCGTCCGCCGAGCGCTCCTCGAAAACCAGGGATTCCTCATCGGTGCCGGCGTCTTCGCCGGATCGCTCGCGATGATCGTCTTCTACCTCATCACCACCCGGATCATTCTCCAGCCCGTCCGCGCGCTCCGCGAGACCGCCGACCGCGTCCGCGCCGGGAATACGAGCGTCCGTTCCGACCTCAAGACCGGGGACGAGTTCGAGCAACTCGCCGGGGCATTCAACTCGATGCTCGCCAACCTCGAAGAACAGCAGACCCGCCTCCGGGGAATCAACAAGAGCCTCGACCTCCGCCTCAACGAACTCTCCGAACGCAACACCGCCCTCTACGACGCCGCAAGACTGAAAGGCGAGTTCATCGCCAATGTCAGCCACGAACTCCGCACCCCCTTGAACTCCATCATCGGCTTCGCGGAGATCCTCCAGGACACGCTCCCCGAAGTCGAGGCCGCCCAGGACGCCGACAAGATCGCCAAGCGCCGACGCTATCTCGACAACATCGTCGGCGCCGGACGCACCCTCCTCGAGATGATCAACGACCTCCTCGCCATGGCCAAGATCGAAGCCGGCAAGATCGAGATCCACGTCCAGTCGGTCAACATCGGCGAAACCTGCGAGGCGCTCATCGCCCTCATCCGGCCGCTCGCCGACCGCAAGAGCCTCCGCGTCGTGCTCCAGTTGCAGTCCAGCACCGGCTTCGTCTCGGACTCCAGGGCCGCCGACCTCCCGCTCATTCTCACCGATCAGCAGAAGTTCCAGCAGATCATCTTCAACTTCCTCAGCAACGCCGTGAAGTTCACCCCCGAACGAGGCGAAGTCACCCTCCGCGCCGAGCGCCTCCCGGGAGCCGACGGCGTCGGGCGCGTCCGCGTCAGCGTCCTCGACACCGGACCGGGAATCGCCTCCGCTCAACACCAGATGGTCTTCGAAAAGTTCAGCCAACTCGACAGCGGCCACACCAGGCAGCACCAGGGCACCGGCCTCGGCCTCGCCATCTCGAAGGAGTTCGCCGAACTCCTCCAGGGCGAGATCCAACTCGTCAGCGAGGTCGGCAGAGGGTCCATGTTCAGCCTGATCCTCCCGCCCGCCATCGACACCGAGCGAGTGCAGGAAACCAAGAGAGGCCTCGCCGAACGCGCCGCCGTCGGCGCGCGCGCTCGAAAATAACGCCGCTCAGAACGCCCCGACATGGTGCCGAACGACGTGCTCGCCCGCACGCGACCACTCCACCGCTACGACATCGATCCGCAGCGGTCGATCCGTCCAACGCCTCGCCCGCGCCAACGCTCGCGCCGCTCGCACCATCGCCGCACGCTTCCGCGCATCAAGATTCACCTCGGGAGCATGCGTCGGCCGACCCGTCGACTCGTGCGACAACCGCGTCTTCACCTCCACGAATACGATCGTCCACCGATCCGGCGCCACGCAGATCAGGTCGACCTCACCACCGCGAACCGCGACATTCCGCGCCACCAGCCGATACCCCGCCCGGCGAAGAAACCTCGCCGCCACACGCTCGCCCGCCGCCCCGAGCGCCCTCCCGCTCGGCGGAGCCAGTCGCAAAACTCGCTTGAGCCAGCCGATCACTTCGCCTTCATGTCTTCCTGGATCAGGTACCGCTCCGCCGCAAACTCGAACAGGCGATTGGTCATCGTCTTGACATCGCTGAATGAACCACGGCGGAACAACTGGTCAAAGTACCGCCGCTCCTCTTCCCGAACACGCTCCGCGCGGATCTTGTCCTCGATCTCCCGCTGCACCTCGTACAAGGACTTCCCGGGCTTCTGCTCGATCGACGCGAGACGCACCCAGTACGCATCCGCGCCGACATCGACGCGGGCGCTGGTCTGCCCCGGCTCGAGCGCACGCGCCGCCTCGTTCAGCGCCGCCGGACCGAACAGCGCCGCCGTCGAATACTCGCCGCTGACAAACTCGACCTCGTTGACACTGCCCGCCTCGGGACGCCACGTGCTCAATCGACCCGCGATCGATTCGAACGCCTCGCCGGACCCGAGCGCCCGCTCCGCCGCCTCGATCTTCTCCGTGTCCTTCCTCGGCACCCGGAGAATCACGAACCGGGCCACCGGAGGCGGCGCGAAGTCCTTCTGACGCTGCTCATAATAAAGTTCAATGTCACGGGCCGCCACGTTCACCCGGCTCCCGATCGAACGCCTCAGTTGAAACGCGATGAACTCGCGCTGGCTGAGGTCCTTCACCTTCGCCTCAAGGTCAAGACCCTCGGTATCGAGCAGCCGCTGCTGCGCCAACTCGGTGCTCCCGAGGTTGCCGCTCACCACGTCGTCGCGCACGTCCTGGATGAATGCCAGCAGACCCATCCGCTCCTCGGGGCTGAGGCCGGTCTGAAACTCCGCGAGCAGCAACTCGTCGCGAAGCTTGTCCCACAACGCCCCCTCGATCTCCTTGCGCGCAAACGCCAGCCACTCTCGGCTCTTCATCCGCGACGCCTCGCGGCGCAAACGCTCGTCCATCGGTGCGAAGAACTGGTTCGCGTACACCGGGCGACCGTTGATCTGCCCGACCAACTGATCCACCTGCAGCTTCCGGTCCGCCTCCGATCGCGGCAACGCGGGCTGCGCAGGCGCCTGCGGCGCACCGGTCAGCACCATGACGTCGGCGTCACCGCCGAGCGCCGTCCGGGGGTCGATCACCGCTCGCGGCGGCCGGGAATCATCCTTCACCGCCGCCGACGACGGATCGATCGGCGCCGAAAAATCAGACGGGGCAACCACCACCGGCACCGGGCGAGCCGCCTCGCCCGCGCAGCCGGTCAACCCGGACAAAAAAACAAGCCCCGACAACACGCCGAGAAAGCATCGAAAGGCTGCGCCGGCTGGGGTGGGCATGAGGTCAAACTCCGAAGGCGAAGAACGCAGTCTACTTGACCACGAACCGCAACCGCGCGACCCGCCGCGCAACTCCCCACGCCGACAAGGCTAGACTGTTGCCCCGTCGAGTGATTGGAGCCTGTTTGGGCTTCGGCGCTGACGACAACGCGGAGCGCCGACATGTCAAACGATCCAGGCCAAGCGCCGAAAATCATTGTCGATTCAGATTGGAAGAGCCAGGCGCAGGCGGAAAAGGACCGACTCGCCGCCGACGAATCCAAGCGGGAGGCGGAAGCCTCCAGGAAGTCATCCGCGGGAGCCGGCGAGCCGGGAGAACTCCCCCCCGCCGACTTCCAGTCTCTTGTCGGGATGCTCGTCACGCAGGCGCTCATGTACCTCGGAGGCGTCGCCGATCGAAAGACCGGCCAGGCGGTCTTCGACCCGGACATGTCGCGGTTCTACATCGATCTCCTCGCCGTCCTCGAGGAAAAGACGCGAGGCAACCTCGCCGAAAGCGAGAGCCGAGACCTCGTCGGCGCGGTGAACGAACTCCGATCAAGGTACGTCGAACTCGTGCAGATGGTCGCCCGCCAGGCCGCCGCGGCCGGCCCCGGCGGCCCGATCCCCTCGGCCGGCCCGACACCGTTCCGCGCCAGGGGAGCCGAGTCCGAGCACCGTTATCGCCGGTCGTCCGCGGCTTCGAGAACCGGACAGGAGTCGGGAACCGCCCACGCCGATCGAAGGTATGACAATCGCCGCCTCGAACCCCGATCCGGGATCCTCGGCGCGGTAGCGTGGGCCGCTGAATCGTGTCTGCCAAGGCCGACCCTCGGCCATCATCCGAAATGTGACGGAGATCGAAGATGAACAAGCGACGTTTGGCCGCGGGAATGGGACCGGTTGTCATCATGATGTGCCTCGCAAACGCGACGGCGCAATCTCCCGCTCCCGACGGCCCGCCGGCCAACGCCGCCGAATCGGCGCCGGTGAAGCTCCCCTCGCTCCAACTGGTCAGCCCCAGGCTGGACTTCGGAGCACACCGCCCGCTCACGTTCATCTCCGACACCATGACCTTCGTGAACAGCGGCACCACCCCGATCACCATCGAGAAGGCCCAGGGTGAATGCTCGTGCACCGATGTCACCATCCTCGGCAATCAGCGCGTCCTCCAGCCGGGAGACAAGATCGAGATGCTCGTCGCCGTCGAGTTCCCGCGCGAGTCGGGCCTCTACACAAAGAACATCCACATCTTCGAGAAGGGAAACCCCGTCCCGCTCCCCATGCCCTTCGATTTTGAGGTGGGCTATCCGATCGTCGTCAACGGCGGACCGCGCTACGCCATCGTCACGGAACTCGGCGGAAAACTCACACTCAAGTCGCGCACCGGAACACCCTTCAGAGTCCTCTCGATCAGCGGAATGGCCCCCATCTACAACGACTTCGACCCCGCCACCGACCCGCTCCGCGACAACTACACCGTCTACTACAAGATCAACGAGGTCAACACCGACGAAGTCCCAAGGTGGCTCGTTGTCGAGACCGACCACCCGGACGCCGAGATGATCCCCGTCCCCGCACGCTTCCAGGGCTACAAGACCTTCATCGACAAGTCGCAATGGCACGCCATGGACGAGTTCATCGCCCTTGGAACGATCTCCTCCCGCGGCCCGACACGAACCACCATGCTCTTCACCGGAAAAGCCGTCCAGCCCGGAAAGGCCATCACCGTCAGCTCGAGCAACTCCGACCTCGGAATACAGATCGTCGCCGTCCGCCGACCAGACCGCGGAGGCGGAATGCAGGTCGATTTCGACATCACACCAAATCCCCAGGCAAAGGGATTCACCTCCACCATCGCCACCATCGAATACGACGGCGTCACCACCCGCTTCGACGTCTTCTGCCGCCTCGACCCCAATCTCCCCGCCGCTCCGGTCCCGAACAGATGACGCAAACTCCTCGGGATTGACCGATTCTTCTTCCATCCCGACCCCTCCCCGAACCGATCACTATCATGCGACCCGCCGCCGACCTCGTGCGTAAGGGGTGGGGTCAGTCGGCGTCTCGTTCATCGGAGGAGTGGCGCGCATGCGGTGGCAGCGGATTCTGAACCTGTTTCATCGAACTCCCGGAAAGAGCCGAGCCGCCTCGCGCCCGCTCACGCCGGTCTTTGAACCTCTCGAACCACGCCTCCTCCTCGCCGGAGACCTGCCCTCCATCAGCCTCATCGAGGCCGACAACCGCGGCCTCATCGTCCTCACCGCCAACGCCAACCTCAACGCCTCCACAGTCAACACCAACTCCGTCGAAGTCACCACCGCCGGACCGGACCAGATTTTCGGAACAAGCGACGACACCACCGTCGCCCGCACCGTCGAGTACGTCGCATCGAGCAGGCAGATCCGCGTCAGCGCGAACATCGCCGCCGACGTCCGCTACCGCGTCAGGCTGAACGCCTCGATCATCAAGGATCAGGACGGACGATCCCTCGACGGTGAGTTCACCGCCGCGAACACCGTCAGCGGCGACGGCGTCCAGGGCGGGGACCTCATCTTCTACACACGCCGACCATCGGAAACCATCGTCCGCTTCACCACGACCTCCGGCATCATCGACGTCACGATGTTCATGGACCGCACCCCCCTGACGGTCCAGAACTTCCTCAACTATGCCAACCGCGGCGTCTGGGACCTCACCTTCATCCACCGCTCCGTGCCGGGGTTCGTCATCCAGGGAGGCGGCTTCTCCGCCCAGGGAACCAACAACTACCCCAGGATCACCCAAGACCCGCCCGTCATGAACGAGCCGGGAATCTCCAACATCCGCGGCACCATCGCCATGGCCAAGCTCGGCGGAAACCCGAACTCCGCCACCAACGAGTTCTTCTTCAACCTCGGGAACAACGCCTCCAACCTCGACAACCAGAACGGCGGATTCACCGTCTTCGGCGAGATCCGAGGGTCCGCCGGCCTCGCCGTCATGGACGCCCTCGCCGCGTTCCAGATCGTCAACGCCTCGACCGTCAACGGGGCCTTCAACGAACTCCCGGTCATCGACCGCACCGCCGTCCTCAGCCGGCCCGGGTCGTTCACCATCCTCACCACCGACCTCATCCGGTACATGCGCATCGCGCTCATGGTCGATATCTCCGGCCAGCCGGCCCAACAACTCGACCCCACGGGATCGGTCACCTTCGGCGCTGACGACGGCTCCAGCGGGCCTCGCGTGCAGGTCTTCGACCTCGATCAGGCGGGCCTCGGCGACCTCTCGCAGGCCGTCCAGGTCAAGTTCGGAAAGAACGGCGCCATCACCAGCATCACCCTCCGCGACGGACTCCCGTCCACGCGCATCGGCATCGCCATCACCAACGCAACAAGCGTGGGGACCATCACCGACGCACGCCGGAACCAGGGAGGCAACATCGCCTTCGTCATCTCCAGCGCCCCCGTCTCGTCCATCCGGTTCAACGCCGCCATCACCGGCTACGACCTCAACGGATTCGTCGTCCCCGGACTCTCGCTCGACGACGACATCGACGACGACGGACTCTTCAACGACCCGGTCGCCATCTACCTCCAGTCCGGCCTCCTCAAGACCTTCCGCATCGACGGAACCCTCACGGGAGACGTCGTCGCGCCGGGCGGCTTCGGGATCGTCACCATCAACGGCACCGCCATGAACGCGGACTTCAGCTCCGCATCGCTCACCTCAACCACGGTCCCCGCGTTCACCTTCCGATCCGTCGTCGATTCGGAAATCCGCGTCGGCGTCGGCATCCGCTCGATCCGCGCCGCCGAATGGCTCGACACCGGCGGACGAGCCGAACGGATCTCCGCGCCATCCCTCGACAATCTCCGCATCGACGGAGACTTCGAAGCAGGCCTCAACCTGAACCGAAACCTCTCCCCGCAGCGGACCCTCGGCACCGTCCGAATCAACGGCTCGGTCTTCGGCTCCGCGTGGACCATCCAGGGACAGATCGGCTCCATCACCGTCAGGGGCGACCTCACCAACTGGTCCATCGCCAGCGCCACCAACGCGGGCGCCATCGCCCTCGGCCGCGTCAACAACTCCGCCGTCACCTTCACCGGCCGAATCGCACGCCTCACCGCCGTCGAATGGCAGGGCGGATCGCTCGTCGCCGCATTCGCCCCCAGCATCAACATCACGGGCGATCGACGCGCCGGAGTTGACGGAGATTTCATCGGCACCTTCGCCTTCAACGGCGGCGGCAGCACCCCCGTCATCGACGCCCTCAACGTCAACGGCGCCCTCCGCGACGCCACCATCACCGTCACGGGCAGCGCCGGAAAGTTCGCCTTCCGTAACGGCATCGATCGATCAACCATCCGCGTCAACAGCGGGGACCTCCGCTCCATCGACGCCGGCGAAGTCCTGAACTCCACCATCAACGTCCAGCGCGCCATCACCTCCGTCTCCGCGACACGTTTCGAGGGTGTCTCGCTCCAGGGCGGAGCCTACGACACCATCACCGCACGAGGCGACGCCCGCACCGGAACCCCCGGCGACTTCCACGGCGAAATCCGCCCGACATCCTTCTTCAAACTCGACGTCAAGGGAGACTTCACCGGCTCCATCAACGTCCGCAACGCAACCTTCATCACCATCGCCGGAGACCTCTCCTCCTCGACCGTCAACTTCACACTCGCTCCAACGCTCCAGGCACGCGGCTTCGAGACCTTCCGCATCGGCGGACGCATCATCAACACCGACATCCGCGCCGGCGGTCGCGTCGGGCACATCTTCGCCGCCGCGATGATCGAATCCGGAATCTACATCGGAGCGCCGGCAAGCCTCGTCGGACTCCCATCGTCCAACACGGGGTTCCGGAACGGAGCACGAATCGAGGAAGTCACCCTCCGAGGACTTCCCGGGGGACAGCACTCGTTCGTCAACTCGTTCATCGTCGCGCTTGACCTGAACACCGTGCGCATCAAGAACGCCCCGGCCGACAACTTCGGCCGCGTCTACGGCGTCGCCGCGGGAACCATCAACCTCGTCGAGGCACGAATCGACGGCACAACCCTCCGCCTCACCGGCTCGTCCACCACCCCCATGCCGATCGGCGACTTCAACGTCTTCCTCGCCTTCACGCCGCCTCCGGGCGTCGTCGTCTGACACATCACGCCGATCGCGCGCCGCCCACCCATCCGCGCCCCCTCCCGCTATCCTGCCCGGCATGGACAACGCGCCCGCACGAACCAGTTCGCTCGCGCAGCGATTGTTCTACTGGACCTGTTGGACCGTCTGCCTCGTCATCCTCACCTTCTTTTATCGACTCCGCCGTTTCAACACCGACCGCATCCCGCGACACGGGCCGGTGCTTATCGCCGCCAATCATCAGTCGCACTTTGATCCCCCGGCGATCGGGATGTGCAACACCTCGCGCCCGACGCACTTCATCGCGCGCGCCGGCCTGTTCACCAACCGCGCGTTCGCCTGGCTCATCTCCGCCGTCAACGCCCTCCCGATCAAGGAAGATTCGGGCGACCTCGGCGCCATACGCGAAGTCCTCGCACGCCTCGAAACCGGAGTCCCCGTTCTCATCTTCCCCGAAGGGTCTCGAACACCCGACGGCGAAATCCACGAGTTCAAGCGCGGCGTCGCCCTTCTCCTCAAACGCGCACGGTGCCCCGTCGTCCCCGTCGCCATCGAAGGCGCCTACCAGGCATTCCCCAGAACACGAACGCTTCCCAGGCTCGTCGGACAGCGCATCGCCGTCATGGTCGGCCGCCCGATCCCGCACGAAGAACTCCTCCAACACGGCCCGGAAGCAGGTCTCGCCCGGCTCAGGAGTGAAATCGAATCGATGCGGGCCGAACTCCGGTCCAAACTCCGCGCCACGACCAGCCGAAACCGCCTGCCCCCGCCGGTCCGCGCGCCCGTCGAAATGGACGCGCCCGGCGGGTCATGAATCCGCGCTACACCCCCACCGCGTTCGCGCACCGATCGCACAGCATCCCGCCGTCGCTCCGGGACTTCACCGTCCCGTCGCGCTTCCATGACCGCTCGCACCTCGGCTCATTCCGAAGGTCCTGCACCTTCGCTTCGCCCGCGCCGCCCAGCGAGTCCAGCCGCACAAGGCTCACGCCGAGCAGGTCCGCCAGGTCGGTCGGGTCGAATCGTCCGAGCGACCGCTCCGGGTCGGGCAGGATCACCGCTGTATCAAGAGGATTATCAAGATCCGAAGACTGCCGCGCGCGCTCCAGCGCCGCGAGACCCAGCCCCCGCGCCTTCATCACCGCGTCCCACGCCGCGTCACGCGCGATGCCGCTCTCTTTCGCGAAGGTCATGAGATGCACCGACCGCTCGCCGTCCTTCCCATCAATCTTGTGGAGCGCGCGCCACGCCTCGTCCGCCGTGTGGGGAACGATCGGCGCCAGCAACCGGCAGAGGCCGTCCGCGATGTCAAACAGCACCGTCTGGGTCTTCCGCCGCCGGATCCCGCCCGGCGCTTCGCAGTAAAGACGGTCCTTCACCGCGTCGAGGTACACCGCGCTCAGCGACTCGTTGCAGAAATCAAAGAGCCGCGTCGTCGCCCGCCGGAAGTCGTACTCCGCGTACGCCCCCCTCACCTCGCGCGAGAGCGCATCAAACTCCGCCAGCGCCCACGCATCAAGATCGGTCGCCTTGAACTCGGCCTTCGACACGCACGCGCGACCGCGGCCGCACTCCGCGCCGCCCGACGGCGCCTCGAAGTCGTCGAGGTTGCTCAGCAGGAACCGAAGGGTGTTCCGAACCTTCCGGTACTGCTCGCCCGCCGTCTTGAAGAACTCCAGGTCGGCCTTGATGTCCCCGTCATACGCCAGCGTCGCCACCCACCAGCGGCAGACGTCCGCGCCGAACTCCTTCAACAGCGCATCAACCTCCAGCGTGTTGCCGAGGCTCTTGGACATCTTCTTGCCGTCCTTGTCCACGATGAACCCGTGCGTCAGCAACGTCTTGTACGGCGGCGCCCCCGTCGCTCCGAGCGATGTGAGCAGCGAAACCTGGAACCAGCCTCGGTGCTGGTCCGAGCCTTCGAGGTACAGGTCGGCGGGGTGGTGGTCCTTGCCGAATCGCTCGCGGATCACGGAGTTCCACGAGCACCCGGATTCGAACCACACGTCAAAGATGTCCATCCCCTTCGTGAGCGACCGGAGATCAAGACCCTTCGGCGCCTGGGCGTCCGCCGCGTAGTCGTAGTACTTCAGAATCTCCGTCGGCGACCCCATGAACCACGCGTCAGAACCCTTCTCGCGCACCAGTTTCGCCACCGCTCGCACACTCGCCGCCGTCATCAGGACACGCCCGTCCTTCGCGTAGAACGCCGGGATCGGCAAGCCCCACGCGCGCTGCCGGCTGATGCACCAGTCGGGCCGCGATTCGAGCATCCCGCGCATCCGGTTCCGCCCCCACTCGGGAACAAAGCCAACACCGCTCTCCGTTCCCCGCAGCGCGGCCTCCCGCAGCGTCACGCCGTCGGCCTTTCGCGCCGTGTCCACGCCGATGAACCACTGCTCCGTCGCACGGAAGATCACCGGCGACTTTCCCCGCCAGTCGTGCGGATAGGAGTGCGTGAACATGTGATGAAAGAACATGTGCCCGCTCGTCTCGAGCGCCGCCACCACTTCCTTGTTCGCGTCCCAGATGCTCTTCCCGTGCAGCCACGCCGGAACGCTGGTGTCGTACGTCCCGTCCTCGCGCACGGGGCAATAGATCGGCAGCCTCTCGGCAAGGCCCGTGCGGTAGTCGTCGGCTCCGTGCCCCGGCGCGGTGTGAACCAGACCCGTGCCGTCGTCGAGGGTCACATACTCCGCCGCGACGATGGTGTAGACGTTCTTCCACGATCCATCCGCGTGCCGCGTCGCTTCCTTCGGCAGCGCCGAAAAATCCGGCATCCCCCCCGCCACTTCCGCGTACAGCGGGTGCCGGTATCGCAGCCCGACCAGCCGCGACCCCTTCGTCACCGCCAGCACGCGGACATCCTCGGCCTTCCCCGCCTTCGCCACCTTCTCCACCAGTTCCTTCGCGATCACCGTCACGTTGCCGTCGATGCGCACCAGCGCGTACTCCGCGTCCTTATGCACCGCGATCGCCACGTTCGCCGGCAGCGTCCAGGGAGTCGTCGTCCAGATCATGAAGCAGGGACGCTGGTTCGGACGGCCCCCATGTCCATCGACCTCGGATTCTTCCTCGGCCTCGTTCGCTTCACCGCGGCTGGGAAGGTCGAACGCGTCGTAGACCGCGTCCTGATCCTCCGCCTCGAAATCGACGTAGATCGAGGGGTCCTCGCGGTCGTAGTACTCCAGTTCCGCATCCGCGAGCGCCGTCTCGTTCGCCGGCGACCAGTGAACGCTCTTCAACTGCCGGTACACGAGACCCGCGTCGATCAGATCCGCGAAGACTTCCAGCGTCGAGCCTTCATACGCCGGGTCCATCGTCAGGTATGGATGAACGTAGTCCGCCAGCGTCAGCAGGCGCTTCATCTGCTCCATCTGGACCTTGATCCACTTCTCCGCGTGCGCGCGGCACTCGCGCCGCACCGCCATCCGCCGGGCGTCCGCTTCAAGCCCCGCGATCTTCGCGAGCTTGCCCTTCTCCGCCAGGTCCTGCATCACCTTGTGCTCGATCGGAAGCCCGTGACAATCCCACCCCGGAATGTAGGGACACACCTTGCCCTCCATCAAAGCGATCCGCACCACCATGTCCTTCAAACTCTTGTTCAGGAGATGCCCCAGGTGCAGCAGCCCGTTCGCGTAGGGCGGACCATCGTGAAAGACGAACGTCGCTCCGCCGGCCACCGCGTTCGCCGATCGCTGCGCCTGGACCCGTTCATACAGCCCCGCCGCCTCCCACCGCTTCAGGCTCGAAGGCTCGTTCTGCACCAGGTTCGCCTTCATCGCAAAGGACGTCCTGGGCAGGTTCAGGGTGCCCTTGTATTTCGATTGCTTTTCACTGGCTTCGGTGGTCATGGTCGGTCTCTTTTTTCACCGTGTTGAACGCCGCGATCGTATCGGGAACGAAAGCGGCCCCGGGACTTCCGGGGCCGCTGAGAGAAACTGGGCAAAGGAAGCCGGGGAACTATTCCTTGTGCTCGAAAATCGTCTGTGTCCGCAGGACCAGCCCGCCCTGCGCCATCAGGTGGTACGACTGGGCGTGAACTTCCTGACGATATCGCTGGAGATCGAGGATCGAAGCGCACTTGCCGCCGTCCTCATCCTGCCAGGTGTGAATCAGCGCATCATTCTCTTTCCCGAAAGCGACCAGTTCCTTGTACGTCGCGGCGTACAGGCTCTCCGGGAGTGATTCGGTCTGAACCGTCGAAACCAGCCGGATTTTCTCGTTGAACTGCTGCTCGTGGTCGCGCTCGCCCGCGCACGGGATCGCCGCCACGACGCCGCGGTCCGGGATCCCCTCTTCCTGATCGGTGATCAACTCCGTCGCGCACCCGCCGTCGTATTCGAAACGGAGCAGGTGGCTGCCGGGCATGAGCCAGGCTTCGAACTGGTAGGCCGCGTGATCGAGCGTCCGGCGGGACTTCACCCGGAAGAGTTCCGGGTGGAGGGCGCGGCGGTACAAAATCATGCGGTAGGCTTGAAGGCTGGAAGATTTGGTGGGAGGGTTCATCGATCGTCCTCAGATTCGTTGGCGAATGCGTTAGAAATCCGTTTGGTATTTTCTGCCCCTCGCGGCTCTGAGTGTAGCCCTCTGCAGCCTATTAGCAAGAGTTTTGCCCAAACTTTGCCCGCCCGCGGGCTGCGTTTCGGCACTGAAAAGGCGTCGAATAGGCTCAAATTTGCCGTAATAGTCGGGCAGCCCAGTTCTTACGTTCAACTTCGGAGGCGGTGCTGACCGAAGGCTTTTTCACGTGAAGAATTATGCGGACCTTCGACGCCAAAGCCCGAGTCCTGCGACTAAGTAAGGGTGAAGTACGGATTTGTGCGCTCCGGGGGGCATTGGTCCACGCCGGCGCCGACGAGGTTCGTGGGATTGTGGCGGAACTGCTCGATTGCGCTGAACGCGGACAGGCGAACGGCTGGCTTTCGATCGAGGCGATCCTGCGCGAATGGAGGCGGTTGGACGCGGACTGCCGGGTGGTGGTGGTTGACTCCGCCCGGCTGTGGTTGGCGGGTTGGCTGCTCACCGAAGCGGCGTCGGCGGAGGCTGACCGAGCGTCACTCGCGTACCAGATTGCGGCGGACATCGTGGTCGAGCGCGACGGGTCGTCCGGCGTGATGCGGGCGGTTGCGGATTCTCCTGAACTCATCGGGGCGCTCGACCGGGTGATCGCCGCGGGGGCGAGGGAGTATCCGGCTCACCGAAACCAGGCGGTGCTGGAAGCGCTGGTCGCAATGGCGCACGCGCCAGGCCCCGCCGTGCGCGAACTACTTTCAGACCCGACGCAGGCGGTCCATTTGTCGTTGCGTTCTCTGGCCCGGAGGCGGGCCGATACGCTCGCTTCAGCGCGGCTGGTGGCGTGGCTGGCGTTGCCCGCGCTCGCTCCCATCGCTCGCGGAGCGCTGGAAGCGGCGCTCGCGGCGGGGGATGAAGGCGCCTTGCGCACATCGCACCTCCTGCTTGCACGGTCGCGCGCGGTCGAGGCAAGGCGCATCGCGGGCCTCGACCGCCTGTTGGGAGATCGCGCGGCGGTGACGGCGCTGTCGGTCGAGGCTCGGCGGGGGCTGATCCGCTGGCTTGGCTTCGCGTCTGCGAAGCGGGAGCGTGTGCTTTCGTTCCTCGGGGGATTGGTGGCGGACTCTTCGCCTCTGGTCCGGCTTGATGCCGTGCGGGCGCTGGCGCGGATGCGTCCGACCCCGGAATCCGATCTCATCCTGCAAGAATTCTCGGCTGACTCGGTGGAGCCGGTGGCCGGCACGGCGGTCGCGGCGCTGGCTTCGGCGGCCAGCGCGGCGCGTCGGCGGAGCCTGCGGGGGTTTCTTGAGACGCTCGGCGGGTCTCCGCACGAGTCGGTTCGTCGGCTCGCTCGTCGAGGCGGTGAAACGAGGCGCCACGAGGGATTGGCGGGCCTGACCGCCGGGGGAGTCCGCTCGTGAGCGCGCCCGTGATGATTGCGTCGGTTCAGCGGGTGACACTGGTTGCCCCGGAAGAGCCTTTCTT
>JAEUIV010000136.1 GCA_016795005.1 Phycisphaerae bacterium | reverse complement strand
GATCGTCGGCGCGGCGTTCGCGGCCCCGGTGGTGGTCATCGCGATGTCGCACGGAAGCATCCGGGCCTTCAATGTCCCCTGGATCAACTGGCTTCAACTCGCCCTGACGACGCCGGTCCTGCTCTGGTGCGGCTGGCCCTTCTTCCGCTCGACGTGGAAGGGCCTTCGACACTTCAGCGCGAACATGGACACCCTGGTCGTGATGGGCACCGGCGCGGCGTACCTCTATTCGCTCGTGGCGACCATCCGACCGGCGCTCTTCCTGGGCGTCGGTGGGGCCCACCTCGCGGACGCCTCGGTCGTGACGCACTCCGTTCCGGTGTACTACGAGGCCACGGCGGTCATCATCGTGCTGGTCCTCCTGGGCAAGTATTTCGAGGCACGCGCGACAGGCCGGACCACCGCCGCCATCCGCCGGCTGATCGAGATGCAGCCTCGGACCGCGCGGGTCATCCGCGACCAGGTGGAACGAGACATCGCGATCGAGGAGGTCGTGGTCGGCGATTCCGTGCTCGTCCGCCCGGGAGAGAAGATCCCCGTTGACGGGCGCGTGGAGAGCGGGCAATCGGCCGTGGACGAGTCGATGCTGACGGGCGAGAGCCTTCCGGTCGAAAAAGCGACGGGCGACAACGTCTTCGGCGCCACGATGAACACAACAGGAGTGCTGCGGTTGACGGCGACCAAGGTCGGCCGGGACACCGCCCTTCAGCAGATCGTCCGGCTGGTGCAGGAAGCGCAGGGAAACAAGGCGCCCATCGCGAGGCTGGCCGACCGTGTGAGCGGCATCTTCGTGCCGATCGTGATCGCGATCGCGCTCGGGACATTCGGCGTGTGGTGGTTCGCTTCGCCGATCGAGTCGCGCCTGAGCATGGCGCTCATCACGGCCGTGTCGGTGCTCATCATCGCCTGCCCCTGCGCCCTGGGGCTGGCCACGCCGACAGCGATCATGGTCGGAACCGGACGCGGCGCCGAGCGCGGCATCCTCATCAAGAGCGGCGAGGCCCTCGAGACCGCACACCGGATCTCCGCGATCGTGCTCGACAAGACGGGCACCATCACCGAGGGCAAGCCGGCGCTGACCGATGTGCGGCCCGCGCCCGGCGGAGACTTCACGGAGCAGGAACTGCTCCGGCTGGCGGCCTCGGCCGAGAAAAGCAGCGAGCACCCGCTCGCCGCCGCGATCGTGCGTGCGGCGACGGAGCAGGGGCTTGCACTCTCGGAGCCGACGGCGTTCCGCGCGGTCGTCGGTTCGGGAGTCGAAGCAACCGTCGAGGGTCACGCCGTGCTGATCGGCAACGCCGATCTCCTCTCGCAGCGCGGCATCAAGGTGACTCTCGCCGCACAGGCGGCGACGCTCGCCGCGCTCGGTCGCACGCCCATGTTCATCGCCATCGAGGGACGCGAAGCAGGAATGGTCGCCGTCGCCGACCGGCCGAAGCCGGAGTCGAGGTCGGCGATCGAGCGCATGCACGCCATGGGACTCCGCGTCATCATGATGACCGGTGACAACCAGCAGACGGCCGACGCGGTCGCGGCACAGGTCGGCGTGGACCAGGTCCTCGCGGGGGTACGGCCGGAGCACAAGGCACAGACCATCAAGACGCTCCAGGCCGACGGCCACGTGGTCGCCATGGTCGGCGACGGCATCAACGACGCACCGGCCCTCGCTCAGGCCCACGTGGGCATGGCCATCGGCACCGGCACGGACGTCGCCATCGACGCTTCGGACATCACGCTGATTCGGGGCGACCTCCGCGCCGTGCCCGAGGCGATCGCTCTCTCGCACGCGACGATGCGCATCATCAGGCAGAATCTCTTCTGGGCCTTCGTCTACAACGCCCTGGGGATCCCGATTGCAGCGGGGGCGCTGTACCCGATCACCGGCTGGCTGCTCTCGCCCATCCTGGCCAGCGGAGCCATGGCGTTCAGCAGTGTCAGCGTCGTGCTCAACAGCCTGCGACTCGGGCGAATGACTTTTGCCGACCATGGAACCGCCCGTCAAGCGTTGCCGTGATCTGCACGCCCGCCTTGCGTGCAACACCCGCCGCGCCGGATGATGAGGGGATGCGCCACTCATCTGGTCTCCTGGTCGTGCTTCCGATCGTGCTCGCTTCGTGCTCAGCCCCCATGAACGGAGAGGCAAACCCCGTCGGGTCCGAGCGCGCCCGGCATGTTTCGCCGGCGCTGCGATTGAGCGATGCGCAGCGGAAGGTCTTTGAGGAGAACCTCGCCGTCGCCCGCGCCGCGTACGACGCCGATCCCACGAACGAAGACGCCATCATCTGGCTCGGCCGCAGGCTCGCCTATCTCGGACGCTACGACGAAGCGATCGACATCTATTCGCGCGGGCGGAAGACGCACCCGCAGAGCGTCAAGATCCTCCGCCACCGCGGTCATCGCTACCTCACCACGCGGCGCTTCGACCTCGCGTCGAAAGACCTGCAGCGCGCCGCCGACCTGATCCGCGAGAACCATGTGCCGGACGAGATCGAGCCGGACGGCCTGCCCAACGCGCGGAACATCCCGCTCACCACGCTGCACGACAACGTCTATTACCACCTCGCCCTCACACGATACCTTCGCGGCCAGTTCGAAAAGGCCGCCGAAGCCTGGCGGGGCGGGCTGGAGCGCGTGAAGCCGAACGACGACATGCTGGTCGCGTACACCTTCTGGCTCTATCTCGCCGAGTCCAGGTCGGGCAGGCCCGAACGCGCCGCCGCCCTGCTCGCCCCGATCACGCCGAACCTCGACATCATCGAAAACGGCGCCTACCTGCGCGTGCTTCGAGTCGCCAAGGGTGAGTTGACGGAAGCCGAGGCGCTGGGAGCGGGAGCCGAGGGGGTCGAAGGCGCGGCGAGCGATCGGGCGACGCTCCTCCACGGCCTCGGCGCGCTCGCGCTCATCCGGGGCGATCTTCCGTCGGCCCGCTCGCGGTTCGAAGAATGTCTGAGACTGGGCCAGTGGCCGGCCTTCGGCTGCATCGCGGCGGAAACGGAACTTGCACGCATGGACCGCAGCCGCGGAGCGCCCGCCGAGCCGCGCACCGGCAATGAAATCCTCCGGGAACTCCAGCAGGAACGGCAGCAGCACCGGTGACGCGACCCCGTCCCGGCGCCTTCACGCGGATGTCGGCGGCCGTGCGGACCACAGAAAGCCGCAATGCGTGATCGTGCCGGCTCACACCGGCCGAAGGCCGATCGCCTTCGCCAGTGCGGTCATCTGCTCGCCGAGCGAATACTTCGGCGGGTTGGACGCGTTATGACACAGGAGAACGCACGTCACGTCATCGCCGATCGGCTTTCCCCCCTGGTGCGCCTCGATCCGCGCCAGCAGTTGGGGAATCATCCGCTCGGGAGCACCCCGGTCCAGGCTGGAGACAAGCCTGATCAACCCCTCTTCCCCCAGCATCTGGCCACCAGCGGACGACGCTTCGATCAGCCCGTCGGTATAGAACAGCACAAGGTCGCCTCGATTCAGGCGCGTCGAGAACTGGGAGAACTCCGTCGGGTCGATGATCCCGAGCGGGAGGTTCGCGGCGCTCTTCCCTTCCTGCCCCGCTTCGGTCAGGATCGACCACGCGCCCCGCTCCGCGTCAAAGCGCAGCGGACGAGGGTGGCCCGCGTTTACAACGATCAGTTCATCCGTCGGCGCAAAGTACGACGCAAGGATCGCCGTGGCGAACTTGCCGCCCGTCGTGTCCATCTGGAACGCGGTGTTCAGCGCCCGGGTGAACCGCGCATTGTCGAGCGTGTTGATGTTCTTCCGCATCAGCCCGCGGAGCGTCCGCGCGACCTCCGCGACGACCTCGCCATGACCGGAAACGTCCGCCACCATGAACCGCGCGATCCGCCCCGTGACGCACATCGAGGCGTAATGAATGTCGCCCCCCGCGTGCTCGCCCGCGTACGGCCTGCTGAAAATGAAGGCATCGACCCCGGGCGTGGAGATCGCCGTGTCGATCGGCTCGTTCCCGCCGAAAATCTCCATGCACGTCAGCGCATGGGCCGGGAGGGTCGGATGGCTCTCTGGGGTATCCACGTCCGTTCCAAACTCAGGAATCAGTGTAATCTGTTCAAGCCGAGCGCATTGGATGCTCATCGCGTCGAAGAGTGACATGCATCAAGCCGACCCGATCACCCCCGAACTCCTCGCCGTCGCACGGAGCGATGCCCCCGCGGACCTCGCCCTCGCAAACGCCCGGATCATCAACGTCTTCTCCGGCGAGATCATCACCGGCACCATCCTCATCCACCAGCGGCGAATCGCGGCGGTCCTTTCGGGGGGCGAGCCTTACCGATCACTCCGCACCGCCGACTGCGCCGGCTCGTTCGTCGCCCCCGGCTTCATCGACGCCCACATGCACGTCGAGAGCACCATGATGCCCCCCAGCGAGTTCGTCACCCTCGCCTCGCCCCACGGCACGACGGGCGTCGTGCTCGACCCCCACGAGATCGCCAATGTGCTGGGCATTCCCGGTATCCGCGCGCTCATGGACAACGCCAGGGGCGTGCCGCTCCACTGCATGTTCGCCGCGTCCTCCTGCGTGCCCTCGTGTCACCTCGAGACCAGCGGCGCACGCCTCGAAGCCGCCGACCTTGCGCCGCTCTTCGATGACGACCGCGTCGTCGCGCTCGCCGAAATGATGAACTTCCCCGGCGCTGCCCTGGGCGATCCGGGCGTGCTCGCCAAGATCAACCTCGGCTTGACGCGCCGGATCGTCGACGGCCACGCGCCGGGCCTCACCGGCCGATGGCTCCAGGCCTACGCCGGGGCGGGGATCTCGTCCGATCACGAATGTACGCGCATCGATGAGGCACGCGAAAAACTCCGCGCCGGCATCCGCATCTTCATCCGCCAAGGCTCGGCCGCTCGGAACCTGGAGGCGCTCCTCCCGCTCATCACCGACGCCACGCGCTCGCGCTTCTGCTTCTGCACCGACGATCGTCACCCCGCCGACCTGAAAATCGAGGGCCACATCGACCACGTCGTCCGACTGGCCATCGCGGGCGGGCTTGATCCGGTTGCCGCGATCACGATCGGATCGTTCAACACCGCGCAGCACTACCGCCAGCGTGACCGCGGCGCCGTCGCGCCCGGGTACTTCGCCGATCTGATTGTCTTTGACGATCTGAAGGCCCCGCGGCCGAGGCAGGTGTATTTCGAAGGCGCGCTCGTCGCCGAGCACGGGAACTATCTCCCGATACCAAGCAATCCCGCCCAGGCGGCGAAGAAGTTCCCCGCCTCCGCGGTGCGCCTGCCGCCGAATCTCACCGAGGCGTCGTTCCGTGTACCGGCGCCGAAAGACGCTCACACTCATCCGCAGGCCCCTCCCCGCATCCGCGTGATCGGCATGGACCCGCACCAACTGGTCACCGAGCATCTCACGATGGACGCGAGCGTGAAGGACGGGGCGATCGTTCCCGACATCGGCCGCGACCTCCTGAAGATGGCGGTCATCGAACGTCACAAGGGCGGTGGGAACATCGGGCTGGGATTCGTCAAGGGCTTCGGCCTGAAGCGCGGCGCCATCGCCTCCACCGTCGGCCACGACGCGCACAACCTCGCGATCGTCAGCACGAACGACGCCGACATGCTCGCCGCGGCCCGCGCTCTCTCGCAGGCCGGCGGCGGACAGTGCGCCGTCGTCGATGGCCGCGTGCTCTCTCTGCTTCCCCTCCCGATCGCCGGACTGATGTCGGACCAGCCCTCCGAAACGCTTATCAAGCAACAGCACGCGCTGCACGAGGCGACCAGGACACTCGGCTGCCCGCACGCGGACCCCTTCATGCCGCTGAGTTTCATGCCGCTGCCGGTGATCCCCCAACTGAAACTGAGCGACCTGGGGCTGGTCGATGTCGAAAAGTTTGCCCTCGTCGGCCTGGTCGTGAGTTGAGGACCAGGCGGGGACATCAGCATCACGCCGCCGCGCGGTACGATCGAAACGCACCCGATCAAAGGACCATCACATGCCCGCCATTCCCGCACCCGGTAACGCCGTTGTCGCACAGTCCGGCGGACCCACCGCCGTCATCAATCAGTCGCTCGTCGGCGTCGTCGAGGGCCTGCGGACGCACGGCCGAGGCTCGATCGGCTCCATCTTCGGCGCGCGCCACGGCGTGCGCGGGATGGTCGACGAGATCTTCGTGGACCTCACCTCCACCCCGCCCGACCTGCTCGACGCCGTCGCCGCAACTCCCTCCGCCGCCCTCGGCTCAAGCCGCGACAAGCCCGACGCCGCCTATTGCGAACGCATCCTCGCCGCTCTGAAGAAGAAAAGCATCCGCTACTTCTTCTACATCGGCGGGAACGATTCTTCCGACACCTGCCGCATCGTCAGCGAAATGGCCGAATCAACAAAGTACGAGTTGAAGGCCATCCACGTCCCCAAGACAATCGACAACGACCTGATGATGAACGACCACACGCCGGGCTACGCCTCCGCCGCGCGCTACGTCGCCAAGGCCTTCATGGGCGACAACCTCGACAACGCCTCGCTCCCCGGGATCAAGATCAACGTGGTCATGGGGCGCCATGCCGGATTCATGACCGCCGCCGCCGCGCTCGGCAAACAGCGCGAGGACGACGGGCCGCACCTCGTCTACCTGCCCGAAGTCCCCTTCGACCTCGACCGCGTGAGCGCGGAAGTCGAAGCCGTATACAAGAAACTCAAGCGCTGCCTCATCGCCGTCAGCGAGGGAGTCCAGGATCGGGACGGCACACCGCTCCTCGCCAAACTTTCTCCCGCAGGCTCCGAAAAGGACGCCCACGGCAACGTCCGCCTCTCCGGCACCGGCGCGCTCGGAGACGCGCTCGCCGCGGAACTCTCGAAGCGACTCACGCCCGCCGGCGGAAAATCCCCCCGCACCCGCGCCGACACCCTCGGCTATCCGCAACGCTGCTACCCCGACGCCAGCCCCATCGACCAGCACGAGGCCCGACTCGTCGCACGCTTCGCGGCCCGCGCGGCGTGCGAAGGAGCGACCAATGGCTCCATCGCCATCCAGCGCATCGCCGGGCCGGGTTCCGCAAGGCCCGATCAGCCCTACGCCGTCGAGTTCAAGCGCGTCGAACTGAAAGAAGTCGCCGCCAAGACGCGCCACATGCCCGCCGAGTTCATCGCGGGGACCAGCGGCGTGACCCCGGCCTTCTGCGAGTGGCTGAAACCGCTGGTCGGGGAGATGCCGCGCGTGGGAAGGCTCTGACGGAGTCGCTCAACGCGGCGCTAGCCCTCGAAGAACCCAAGGTGCAGCTCCGCGTGCCGAAGGTTCAGCGCCACCCGTTCCTCTTCCGACATCACGCCGAACGCGGGGCTGTGAAACCGCGCCGGCTCCCGCCGCAGCCGCTCGAACGACCGCCTGAACTTCTCGAGCGCCGCCGCCGTCGGCATCACCTCCGTGCCGTATGTCCCCCCCTCAACCTTCGGGATCCGCACCCCCTGCGGCATCGATCCCTTCAGGATCCTCGCTTTCATGAACCGCAGCACGAACCGGATGATCGCCGGGGGCTTCGCTCTCGGCGGGTACCCTTCGTACCCGTAGTCGATCCACGTCGCGACGTGGTTCAACGCCTGTCCAAGGGTCCAGTTGCCCAGCCGCTTCAGCCGCCCCGCACGCTCGGCCTCCGCCAGCCGCTCACCTTCGCGCAGCGCATCGTCGATCGTGGCAAAGCGAAGCGTTCGACGTTTGACCGCCTTCGTGTTGATATCAGGCATGACGCGAATTCTACCCGTCCCCGGGCCGGTTCACCTTACCGCCGGATGATGCGCGACAGCGCGTGCTTCATCTTGGGTGCAACCATCTCTCGCTCCGAATCGTCTTCGACGTGCGCCAGACGGATATCCCGCGTGGCGCAATCGACGTACCACAGCGCCACGTGCTCCAGGTACAGCGGGCCATGCGCGCCGCCGTACAACTCATCGCCGACCAGGGGCAGCCCGAGCGCCGCCAGCATCACCCGGATCTGGTGCAGCCTCCCCGTCAGCAGCCGGATCAGGACGTGGCACTCATTCGTTCGGCCCGGCGACGCTTCGATCGCAAGTATTTCAAGAAACGACGGCTTCCCCCCCGCGCGGACAATCGTCGCGTGCGTCCCTTCTTCCTTGATGTGGGCCTTGTGCGTCCCGATCAGCCCCGCGTGATGCGGAAACTTCTCGGGCCGAGGCTTGGGGATCCGCGCCAGGTAGTACTTCTCCCACACCCCCTCGCGGATCTGTTCTCCATAGAACGCCGCGGCCTCTTTCGTCAGCGCCACGATCATCACCCCGCGCGTCACGCGATCCAGCCGATGCACCAGCCGCACCTGCACGCCCGCCTTCGCCGCCCGGCGAATCCGTGACACCATCGCCACGCCGCGCGGATCATTCGTCAGTTCCGTCGCCATCCCCGCGGGCTTGGAGACAACCAGTGTCTGCTCGTCCTGCGAGAGTATCGGGAACTCGAGTCGTGAGGGATCGATGAGCACGCGCCGGTTATAGCAACCGGGACAAGCCCCACGCGCCAACGCCGGAAAAACTACCGATCCGTTGCATGGGTCGCCTCAAACTCCCTGATCCGCGCCGCGACCTCGGGCAGAAGATCATTCGGGATCGGCACCAGCAGGTTGTATTGCTCGATCCTCCATCGCTTCCCGAACTTCGTCAGGACTCCGCTCCCGCGGCAGCGACCCCACTTGGCGTTGTCCAGCCGTTCATCGAACCACGCCGTCTTGCCGTCCGGAGAAAACGAGACAAAGCGTTCGGCCACGGTGTACGTCCACCCCTTGCCCTGCGAGAAGAACGGGTGCGCATAGGCGCGGAACTCGTCCACCGTCCAGCGCTCGCTGTCGTCGGTGCCGAGGAAGATGCCGCCGGGAGCAAAGAGAGAAAAATAGCGCGCCTCATCCGCCTTCGCGGCGGATTCGTGCAACGCATCCAGCGTCCGGGCGACGTCACCGGCGGCGCCCGCTTCATCCGACAGCGTCGCGCTCCGCTGGACCTGGACCACGCCGGTCCTTGGTGAGCACGCGACCTGGACGGCGCTCGCCGCCACAATCGCAACGGAGAGAGCGGTCCTCATCGCGCCGCCTCCAGACACTTCCGCACCACCTCCGCGATCTTCACAAAGCCACCCGTCCCGGCGGGAGCACTCCGCAACTTGAACTCCACCGAATCCTCCGCCAGGCTCTTGTCACCCAGCGTCAGGCGGATGGGGATCCCGATCAGGTCCGCGTCCTTGAACTTCACCCCCGGACGCTCGTCACGATCGTCGATCAGCACGTCGAACCCCGCCGCCGCCAAGGCCCCCGATAACTCGCACGCCGCCTGCATCGCCCGCGACTCCGGCTCTACCTTCATCGGCGTGATGATGACGTGGTACGGCGCGATCGGCAGAGGCCACCGGATCCCGTCGTCGTCGTGGCTCATCTCCACGCACGCCGCCATTGTCCGGCTGACCCCGATCCCGTAACACCCCATGATCACGCTCTTGCGCTGCTGCGTCTCGTCCATGATCGCGAAGCCCATCGCGTCCGAATACTTCGTGCCCAACTTGAAAATATGCCCCACCTCGATCCCGCGCTGCGCCACGAGAGCCGCCCCCTTGGCCCTCGGCGAAGGGTCGCCCGCCATCGCGTTCCGCACATCCGTCACCGTCGCGACGGGCACCGCCTCCGCCGCGTCGCGCCCCCAGTTGAAATGCTTGAGGTGGTGATCCTTCTTGTCCGCCCCCGTCACCCAGAACATGGGCTTGCCCTTCGCATCGTCGAACGAAACAGCCGCGTCCTTGTCCACCAGCAGCCGCACCCCGGCCTTCCCGGCCGCCGCCCGCGGTGAAACAAACCCGATCTCGAACCCCTTGGCACGCGCCTGCGCCGCGTCCGCGAGTTTCACCTTGAATCCCGCCGCGTCCCGCACCTTGCCCTCGTTCACGTCGTGATCGCCCCGCACCACCGCGACCACCCACGACGCGCCGTCTTCGCTCTGGAAAACGACCGTCTTCAACATGTTCGACGCCTTCACCTTCATGAACTTGCACACATCCTCGATCCCCGGACATCCAGGCGTGTGAACCTCTTCCAGCGCTCCGCTCGCCTCGCCGCCGAAATACCCCTTGCTCGGCGCCCCACGCTCCCCGATCTCGCACTTCTCCGCGTTCGCGGCATACCCGGACACGGGGCATTTCAGGATCGTGTCCTCGCCGCTCTCGCAGTTCACCATGAACTCGTGCGACGCGCTCCCGCCGATCGGCCCGCTCTCCGCCTCGACCACGCTGAAGTCCAGCCCGCACCGCGTGAAGATGTTCACATACCCCTTGTACATCGCGTCGTACGCGTCGTTCAGCCCGCCCTTCCCCTCCACGTTCATGTGGAACGAGTACGCATCCTTCATGATGAACTCGCGGCAGCGAAGCAGCCCCGCCCGGGGACGGAACTCATCCCGGAACTTCGTGTGAATCTGGTAGAGCGTCGTCGGCAGGCTCTTGTACGACGACACCGTCCCGCGCATCAGCTCGGTCACCACCTCCTCCTGCGTCGGCCCCAGCGCCGTCCGCCGACCATGACGATCATCCATCTGAAAAAGCAGCGGACCGTACGCCTCCGCGCGACCCGTCTCCGCGAACAGCTCCATCGGGATCAGGATCGGCATCAGCAACTCGGACCCGCCCGCGGAGTCCATCTCCTCGCGGATGATGTCCGAGATCTTCCTCAGCACGCGCGTCGCCAGCGGCAGGTAGTCGTACACCCCCGCCGTCAGCCGACGGATGTACCCGGCCCGAGCCAGCAGACGGTGCGAGGGCGATTCCGCGTCGCCCGGAGCGTCCTTCGTCGTGGGGATCAGCGTCCGCGACCACGTATGGATGACGCCCCGGCGGGAGTTGGAAATCGGCGAATGGGTCGGTGTAGACATGGGAAGTGGAGTCTAACGCACCGTTGCACGCATCCACCGCCTCGCTACTTCCACTTCACGACGCTCAGGAGGTCCGAATAGTCATCCGTCCACACCCGCATCCCCGCCGGGGGCCGGGCCAGCGGGGACCACCTCGGATCGCTCATGAGCGAACCCAGATCCTCGCGTGTCCGCGCCAGCACGATGAACGCCGAGGGCTGCTTCCCCGCCATCTGCTCCGCCAGCGGCACGTCACGGTCGCGCCAGATCATGCCGACAAGCCCCGATCCCTCCGCGAGCATCGAAAGCACCGGCTCAAAGTCGATGTAGAGATTTGACACGTTGAACAGCAACAGCCCGCCCGCTTTCAACTTCGACAGGTACAACGCCACCGCCTCGCGCGTGATCAAGTGCACCGGCACCGCGTCGGAACTGAACGCATCCATCGCGATCAGGTCGTACGACCCCGGCTCGGCCCGGGCCACCGTCAGCCGGGCATCCCCCAGAACAAAATCAACGGGCGACGCGCTGTCACGAATGTAGGAAAACAGGTCGGGATCGGTCGCAATGTCCTTCACCACGGGGTCGATCTCGTAGAACGTGATCGAGCGCCCGGGATTCCCGTACGCCGCGAATGTCCCCGCCCCAAGGCCGATCACCGCGAGCCGTTGAGGCTCCGGGCGCGCATCAAGAACTCGAAAAACATCACCGACCGGCCCGCTGCGCGTGAAGTACGCCATCGGCTCGCGATCAAGCGGAGACGTGCGCCATTGCCGCCCGTGCTCCGTCCGGCCATGCACAAGACGATGAGAGGTCCGCCCCGCCGGCCCGTCGGCTACCACGCGATGCACGCCGAAGAACGTGCGCACCTGGAGAATCTCACGACCCACCAGCTGACCATCGAACCACGGGATCGACAGCAGCATCAGGACCGCCGCGGCGTACAGCCATCGCCACGACAGCACCACGAGCGTCAGACACGCCGGAACAATCCAGCAGAGTTGAAACAGGATCGATCCGGGCTTCGCCGGCGATGCCGGACCCATCAGCCACGCCATCATGAACACATAAAACGGCACGATCGATAGCACCACGATCCACAGCAGCGTCCCGACGGTCACCCGCGCCCAGTTGATGTCCGCCCTCGTCTCCGGTGCCGGGCCGCGCCTTGGCTCGCGCAGCAGGCACGCGCCGACAATGAACAACGGGTACTCCACAATCCCGTTGAACACCGCCGGAGCCGTGATCCCGCAGACGATCCCCGCCAGCACGCCGCCCACCGAGAGCAGCAGATAGAACTCCGTCAACCGTTCCGTTCCGGGACGAAGCCCCGCCAGCCGTCCGTGACACGCCATCGCCGCAAGGAAGAGCAGCAGCAGGTGCGAACCCACGGGCAGCCACGTCGGCGTCCGCAGGCCGATGATCGCCATCACCGCCACCCCAACCACCACCGCCGGCAGCAGCAGCCCCGCCACGCGGCCAACCGCCACCCCGCCCCGTGCGAACGCCAGGATGAACGTCAGCAAATAGATCGAGAGCGGCAGCACCCACAGCAGCGGCACCGCCGCGATATCAATCGTGATGTGCTGCGTCGCCCCCATCATCAGCCCCGCGGGAACAAACGAAAGCGCCAGCCACATCAGCCGCTGCCGCGTCAGAGCCCGCTCGTCCCGAGGAGATTCCGTTGAACGCCGAGGCTGCGCGGCCGAAGCCTCGCGCCGCTCTTCCTTGGAAACCACCAGCGCGCACCCCGCCAGCATCACGATCAGCGCCCCGAATCCGACCGACCACGCCGCACGCTGGTGTGACAGCGTCAGGTTCGGTTCCACGACCAATGGATACGACAGCAGCGCCGTCATGCTCCCCACATTGCTCGCCGCGTACAGGAAATAGGGATCGTTCGCAGACCGATGCCGCGTCCGCGCGAACCACGCCTGCAACAACGGGGAAGCCGAGCACAGCACGAACACCGGCCCGGCGCACGCCGCCGCGAGCATCGTCAGGACCTGCAACGGCGCAAACCCCTCGGGATCAGGCTCCCACCCGGCCCCCCGCGGCAGACCGATCGGCAACAGCGCCGCCGCCGCGAGCATCACCGCCCCGTGAACCAGGATCTGCCGCCGCACATCCTTGATCTGCCCCAGTGCGTGCGCATACCCGTACCCCGCCAGCAGCATCCCCTGGAAGAAAAGCATCACCGTGTTCCACACGCTCGGCGACCCGCCCAGCAGCGGAAGAACCAATTTCCCAACCATCGGCTGCACAAGAAAAAGCAGCGTCGCCGAGAGGAAGATGGCCAGCGTGAAAAGGGGGAGCATGCCGGCCACAGCGTATCGAAGCGCGCCCGCCGTATGCTGGGGGCGATGCCCGACCTCGCAACGCTCACCCTCGACGCCCGCGTCGCCAGATTGACGCTGAACCGGACGGACAAGCGCAACGCCCTCTCGCTCGACCTC
>JAEUIV010000122.1 GCA_016795005.1 Phycisphaerae bacterium | reverse complement strand
GGGTGACACTGGTTGCCCCGGAAGAGCCTTTCTTTTCCCGGCCCGGCCTGGTGGCGGTGCTGGCCTTCGTGATGTTGTGTGTCGTGATCGGCTGGGCGATCTCGCGGTACGCCTGGCGAGATCGACGGCTGGCGACGCCCGAAGAGCGGGCGTTTCGATCGCTGGCGCGCGCGATGGGTCTGTCGCGGTCCGAGGTCGGTGTTCTGCGTCGGTTGGCGCGTGCGTCGGGGGTGGCGGAGGTGTCGCTGGTGCTGAGCCGGGGGGCGTTTGACCGGTTTTCGAGCCTCGGGGAGGGGCGAAACATCGAAGAACTGCGGAGCCGGCTCTTTTCCGACCGATCTTCCTGAGAAGGAGCCTCCGCATGCCCGACCCATCACGAGGCCCACACGACGAACGGCGAGCGCAGCCCCGGATGCGGTGCGATGTCGTTTTCCGTGGCGCCCGGGTGTCCTCGCGCGGCGAGGTATCGGATGCGGTCAACTTCGAGGTGGTGGAGATCTCCGCGGGTGGAGTGCGGTTCCGATCCGCCGAGGTGTTCCGGCGCGGCGACGAGGCGGTGGTCGAGATGATCGGCCGATCCGGCGCGCCGGGGCTGGTGGCCTTGACGATTGTTCATGGATCGGGGAGCGGCGCCGAGGCGACGTTCGGCGCGCGGTTCACGGCGATGCGGCCCGAGGTACTGCGCGCGGTGATGGGCGAGGGGGCGGTGGATATCCGTTCTCATCGCGCGAGCGCGTAGGGGCGCGGGGTTACCACTCGTATCCCATGTCTTCCGCAATGCGGTAGAGGGCGGTGAGAAGGTGGGCTTGGCCGAATAGGATGTCGGCGGACTTCTGCTCGCCTTTCGATTGCGCGAGCATGCCGCCGCGATTCGCCTGCGTGATGGCGGGAATTGCTGCCGCGGCTTCCAGCATCGTGTTGACTCGGCCGACGTGTGCGCGTTCGGCGTCGTTGTCGGTCAATCCGGACGCCATGAACTCGTGGATCTTTTGGTAGGTCAATCCCGCGAAAAAATCCCGAAGTTCGATCCTCGGGCGTTCGCGACAATGCTGTTGAAGCCAAACCGCCAGATCGTGTTTCGCCATTCGATTCTCGACTACGGCAAGAATCGCATCCGCCGCTTCCGTTCCCTTGGAGCCCAGGTCCCATCCGTTCATGCGTAGAAACGCACCGCAACAAAGGAGGGCCGTCCGCTTGTTGCCGTCAATGAATGGGTGGTTCTTCGCGATGTGAAAGGCGTAGGCCGCGGCCATTTCAAATGGAAATGCATGCGCGTAACCATCTCCAAGCCCTTGCATGGGCATAGCGATTGCCGAATCGAGAGCGCCAGCATCGCGAACGCCGTGCGCGCCGCCGTATTCCTGAATGGACAGTTCGTGGTACGCCAAGGCTTCGCTCTGTGTGACGAATCGGGGACGACCGATCGACAGCGGAGTCATTGGGCGAGTTTCCGGAGGGAATCCGCCTGAGTGCCGAACATGAATCGGGCCGCGTCTTGCGCTTTGGGATCCAGGCGATTCGCCCGGCAGTGGTCCAGAAACGCGACGAAAGCAGGGAGAGAAAGCCCCATCGCCTTCCCTTCACGCGCCAACCGATCCGCGAGCTCGGTCGGCAAAGTGACTTGAGTCGTGTTGGTCACGGTTTTGCTCATCGGTCATAAGTCTAGGCGGGTTTGGAGCGGGTGGGAGGAATGCGTGGAAGTGGAGCGGGAGGCCTGGCGCCACGGGCGGGACGCCCGTGCCACTTGATGCCATCTTGCTATTCCCACTCGATCGTGGCGGGGGGTTTGCTCGAAATGTCGTAGACGACACGGTTGACGCCGCGGACCTCGTTGATGATGCGCGACGAGATGCGTTCGAGGACTTCGTAGGGGAGGCGGGACCAGTCGGCGGACATGAAGTCCTGCGTTTCGACGGCTCGTATCGCGACGACGCTGTCGTAGGTCCGGCCGTCGCCCATGACGCCGACGGAGCGGATGGGGAGGAGGACGGCGAAGACCTGGCTGGTCGTGCGGTAGAGGTCGGCGGCGACGATTTCTTCGAGGAGGATCTCGTCGCAGTCGCGGAGGAGTTCGAGTTGCGGCTTCGTGACTTCCCCCAGGACACGCACGGCGAGTCCGGGGCCGGGGAAGGGGTGGCGCCAGACCATCTGTTCCGGCAACCCGAGTACTTCGCCGAGTTTGCGTACTTCATCCTTGAAGAGTTCGCGGAGCGGCTCGACGAGTTCGAATCCGAGTTCGGCGGGGAGTCCTCCGACGTTGTGGTGGAGTTTGATCCCCGCGCTCGTGCCGGCGTGTCCGTGGCCGCTCTCGATCACGTCGGGGTAGAGGGTTCCCTGCGCGAGGAACCTGGCGTCCTTGATGGTGGTCGCGGCCTCCTTGAAGACCTCGATGAATCGGTGGCCGATGCGTCGGCGTTTTTCCTGGGGGTCCACGATCCCGGCGAGGTCGCGCAGGAAGTGGCTTTCCGCGTCGGCGATCCGGAGGTCGATGTCGAAGTGGTTCCTGAAGGTTGATTCGACGAGCGCACGTTCGCCCTTGCGGAGCAGGCCGTTGTCAACGAAGACGCAGGCGAGTTGTTTTCCGATGGCTCGTTGGAGGAGTGCGGCGCAGACGGCGGAGTCCACTCCTCCCGAGAGGCCGCAGATCACGCGGGCCTCGCCCACCTGCGTGCGGACGTGCTGGATTTTCTGTTCGAGGAAGTCGGCCATC
>JAEUIV010000119.1 GCA_016795005.1 Phycisphaerae bacterium | reverse complement strand
GTGTACCCCGCGATGGGCCAGTTGCCCTCCACATCCGTCGTGAACGACACCGCGAAATAAAACACAAGAATCGGCAGCGACGTCGCCAGACCGAACCGCGCCACGCGCCACCCGTCCGTGTCAACCAGTCGGTTCCTTGATGCATCCGCAACCGCCAGCGCCATCGCCGCCAGGATCGGCCCGATCAGACCGATTTGCGTGCCGAGAAACTCAAGGCTCCACCGCGGATCAACCGGGCGCGGCGTCGCCTTCGCGGGCAGGTCCCCGCCCGCCGCGCCGAGATGACCGAGCAGGTGTGACACCGTCGGCCAGCCGTTCCGCGCGTTCCAGATGAACACCGGCGAAACAATGAGCGCGAACACCACCAGCGCCGCCGATGCGCGGACCAGCACCGACGCCGCGACACGCTCCCGCCCGCGCTCAAGCCACCACCACGCCACAAGCCCCGGAACCAGCAGCAGGATCGTGTACTTGAACAGGAACCCGACTCCCAGGCACGCCGCCAGCGACAGCCACCCGCCGAGCGACCCGCGCTCGCGCAGCGACCACGCCGCCAGCGCCGCCAGCGCCCAGCACGCGATGTAAGGCGAATCGATCGTCATCAGGATCGCCGTCGCGTGGTACGCGGGCACGCAGCAGAACGCCACCGCCGCGGCGAACGCCGCCCGACTCCCGCCGACCTTGCCCGCCAGCGCCGCAACCGCGAGCATGGACACCCCGGCGCTCAGCGCCGCCGGAAGCCGGATCGCCCACTCCGCATCGCCGAACACACGGGTGCTCGCCGCGATCAGCCACGCGACCCCCGGCCCCTTGCTGTAGTACGACAGATCAAGATGCGACGCACGCGACCAGTCCCAGTATTGCGCCTCGTCCGCCGCCAGTTCATAGGGGCACAGCCACACCAGGTACACGATCCGCGCCAGCGTCACACCGAGAACAAGCAGCATCGCCGCACGCCCGATCCGCCCATCGCTTGTTCGCTCATCGCTCGTCATGCTCGCGCGGCCTCGGTGTGAAGATTCGCTTCAGTGTCGCACAAGCCGCGCATACTCGCGCGCCAGGATCAGCCCCAGACCCGCCACGCCCCCCCACAGCAGGATCAGCCCCGGCCACCCCTCCTTGTGCGTCAAACCCTGCCCCGCGCTGATCGTGATCACCGACGCCAGCGCGGGGAAGAACGACCACAGGTACACCGGCAGCGGCAACGCCTCCCGCCGACGAAGGGCCGTCACCGCGCCAGCCAGCAGCGTCAGGATGCACGCCACCGCGTACGCCGCCCGCTCGTTCTGCTTGCTCGTCACCTCGCGCTGCACGTCCTGAGTCTTGCTCCGCAGCAGCGCCGCCGCCTGCCGCGTCGCCACCCCGACCGACGCGCCGTACCGCCCGCTCTCCCGCGTCGCCAGGTCGAGCAACTCGGACACGGACTTCTCCAGCAAACCGTCCCGCCCGGAATCCTCCGGCGAAAGCCCCGCCAGAGTCTGTCGATCCCCACGTGACGGAACATCCTCATCCTCCGACAAGCGAACGGACTCCAGGACCAGCCGGAACGTCGCACGCATCCGCGGCCCGGCCGGAATGTCCTCCTCCTCCGGCTCGATCCACCCGGCCCCCGCTGAAAGTCGAATGGTCGTCCCGGAGCGCGTCGTCCGTACCACACCGATCGGCTCGCCCGCGCGAGGCACGATGCGCCACCGCGCGTCGTCCGTCGGCTCCAGCATCGACGCACGCAACACCACGCGCTCGCCACCCGCGCGGACGAGCGTCGCCTCGCCGCCGTCGGACAGGCTCGACGACAGCGACTCCGCGCCCGTCGTCTCGGACAACCGCATCGCCAGCCGACGCCGGAGCAGGTCAACCTTGTTCAGGTTCTCCGGACGCGCGCGCAAAGCACGCAACTCGGAAAACGTCAGGTACTTCGGATCATCCGTGAAGTTGCTGGGGATCCGCACGCGCTGCGACGCGAACGAACCGCTCCGCACCGTGTCGCCCGTTCCCTCCCCGGACGCCCCGCGAAACAGGAACTGCGCTTCCGTGAACGACTGCCCCGCCGATTCAACCTGGTACAGCCACACCGACACTTCATCCGCGCTGATGTACCCCTGCACCCGGCCGTCACGATCCAGCGTCGCCGCCAGCACACGGGACAACCGCAGCCGCTCGAACGCGCCCACCGTCGGGTCCGGCCCGGCCTGCACCGCTTCCCTCGCGTGAAGCTCGATGTTGCCCAGCCGCACGCTCTCGCCCCGGCGGATCGACAACGTGATCAGCCCCGTCAGATCGCGCGTCACGATCTCCTCCATCTTCCGCAGGAACCGGGGGATCACCTGGTGTGCCAGCACCGCCACCGCGACCGCCAGCACAAGCCCCACCACCGCCGCGGGCACCAGCACCGCGCGGTGGCTGATCCCCCCCGCGCTGCACGCCGTCGCCTCGTTGTCCGAGGCAAACCGGTGATACGCCAGCGTCGCCGCAAAGCCGCACGCAAACGGCAGCGCGTACTGGAGCATCGGAACCATCGCCAGCACCGACAGCCGCAGCGCCCCCGGCAGGTCGATCCGACCCTCCGCCAGGAACCGCACCGAGAACGCGAACGAGATCACCACCACCAGCGACGCGCCCGCAAGCACCCCGAGCCGCACAAGGTCGGCAAGCAGAAACCGCCACACGCGCACCGGGGCTTGGAGGGGCATCCCGTGATGGTCCGGGGAGATGCGAACGGATGCAAGCCACCCCGACGCGCCCCGATACTCGGACCCTCGCGCCGCGCGGAACTATTCGGCCTCTGACGCCCGATAGCCGATCCCGCCGCGCATTCATGCCCCGCGACACCCGCGCCTCCAACCCGTGAATTCGATCTTCAATAAGTGACGCCGGCGGGAAAAAGCCGCCGCCAAACTTCACTCCTCAGAGGCGCTGCCGTGACCACCATTCCAAGCAACCCACTGCGACGATCGGCCGCGACCTCGGCCTTCACGCTCATCGAGGCACTCGTCGCCTCCACCCTCCTCGGGATGGTCGTCCTCGCCGTCATCTCCGCCGTCACCACCTCGCAGCAACTCTCGTTCGAGGGCCAGAAACAGATCCTCGCCGCCATGGCCGCCGACGATCTCATGGCCGAACTCGTCGTCCTCGACTACGAGAACCTCAAGATCAAGGACAACCTCGACCAGCCCGTCGGCTCCATCCAAACCCTCTCGGGCAACGCCTACACCGCCACGGCCTGGGCGCTCGGACGCCGCGCCGATGTCACCGAACAACTCCTCTACTACCCCGAACTCAACATCTGGGTCAAGGGGCTTCGCGTCGTCGTCGAGGTCCGCGACGCGTCACGAACACTCGCGACGATCGAAACCTTCATCCCGGAACCACCGGCATGAACACCTCCCCACAACACAACCCGGCACGCCGACGCGCGCTCACCGTGCTCGAACTCCTCCTCGCCACCGCCATCACCGTCATCGCGGGGATGGCCCTCTCGGCCGTCCTCACCACCGTCGCGCGAAACATCACCGCCGACACGGATTCCCGCAGCGCCCTCACGCGAGCGCACGCCGCCTACGTCCGCCTCCGCGCCTACACCGAGCCGGCGCTCTGTCTCCTCCAGAACGACAATCAACGAGGCTTCGCGCTCTGGCTGGACGACAAGAAGCGATCCAACACCGTCAACCTGAGAGAGATCCGCGCCGTCTGGACCAACAACCCCGACGGCACCATCACCGTCGAGCGCGTCGCCTTCCCCGACGCCTGGCCCAAGGAACTCCAGGACGATTCCGATGTCGCCCTCAGCAGCGGCGCGGATTTCCTCAGCGAGATGCTCGTCCAGCGGAAAAACGGCTACACCCGGTCCGAGACCCTCTGCGACGAGGTCGCCTCGGCTCACCTCGAGCACGACACCATCAATCCGCGGGACGCCGCCGTCTTCCGATTCACCCTCACCATGAACGACCGCTCCGATCATCCCCCTTCCGTCCTCACCGTCCACTCCTTCCCGAACCACCTCACGCCAAACTGAAACCTCCGCTCCGACTTCCAGCAGGGAGAAACTGCATGAACACCCCTCTCACTCACGAATCCGGCTTCACACCCCGACCCCAACACCACCCGCGCCGAGGCGTCGCCATGATCCTCGTCCTGATCGCGCTCGGCGTCGGTGTCGTGCTCGCCGGCGTCGCCATCACCTCGCGCCAGCCGGCCGCCCAGATCGGAAAGAACGCCTGCGACGACGCCGCCGCGCGATGGGGCGCGCACGCCGCCGCGGGCTGCGCGGAAGCCATCCTCCAATCCGAAGCCGACGGCGTTTCTTACGCCAACGCAAAGACCGGCGAACTCGTCCGAAACTTCTCGATCGAAGGGGGCACCGCAAACGTCCGCCTCACCCGTCTCGACGGCTCGACCCCGCAGCCAGGCGACCGGGAACTCCTCATGACCGCTGTCGCAACCGTCGGATCGATGACCGCAACCGTCCAGAAGCGCGTCAGCCTCGCGAACCCGGTGCCGCTGAACATCGCCGCCGATGCACGCCTCGCCGAGTTCGCCGTCTTCGCCGGGAACAGCCTCACCGTGGAGACCGACTCCGTCATCGCCCCCTCGCCCTACTCGACCGAACCGGACTCGCTGGTCCCCATCAAGATCGGCACGGGCTTCTCGAGCGCCGCCGCCCTCAACATCGACGGGAACGCCAAGCTGCGGCGAACCGCCCTCTTCACGGACAACAACGCCTCGCTCGCGATGGACGCCGCGCTCACCGACGCAAAGTACTACGACGGCACGCGCCTTCCCTACACCATACCCCTCATCCGCGAGAAATCACCGCCGGAAGTCGCGACGCTCCCGATCCTTTCAATCGTGCTGCCCCTGCTCAACGGCGTCACCCAGACCCTGACACAGGGAAACTACAGCGCGCTCACCATCCAGAACGGCGCCGTTGTCACCCTCGGCCAGGTCGGCGCCAAGACGGTCTACAAGTTCACCAACATCACCGTCGAATCTTCGGGCGTCCTGCGCTTCGCCGGCGACGTCATCGTCCAGGCCAGCGGCGCCACCATCGTCCGAACCTTCGGCGCCATCGAACCCGCGACCGCGGATTCCAGAATCGAGTTCTACCTCGGACGAAACGTCACCCTCACCGATTGCGCCATCGGACTGAATCGCACCATCGCGCGCGATTCCAGCCGGGCGCCGAAAGACGCCATGAACCACCCGCTCGCGGACCAGGTCTATCTCTCCACCCTCAACACCGCCGACGGCGGTTCCGCCGCGCCGGCCTGGACCATCAACTCGCGGGCCATGATCCTCGCCTCGATCTACGCCCCGCAGTCAACCCTGACCATCGACGGCGAATCAGCGCTCATCGGACGCGCCGTCTGCGGGGCGTTCACCCTGCGCGGCCGGTCGCAACTCCTCTACGACACCCGCCTCGACCCGCGCGCGGGATTCACCGAACTCGCCGGACCCCTCTACCTGGACCGACTCCCCATTCCGCCGGTCACCACCTACCTCGGCTCGGTCGCGCCCGCGACGGGCGCCGAGGCGTACCAGACCGCGCTCAAGTCCACCCTCGATACCTATTGGTCCGCCCTGTCCACCCCGAACCTGCTCGTCCGACCGGTCGCCGCGGCCCCCGCCGCCTGGGAAGACGAACTGATTGCGGACGATAGCGCGGCCACCGTCATCGTCGCCGCCAGCGGAACGCCCAGCCCGCGTGTCCAGGGAAAAGCCCGCTTCCGAACCCAGGCGCAGCGCGCGGAGGGCTACGAGAATTGATCCCCCGATGCCCCCGAGCCTTCACGCTGCTCGATCTGATGCTGACCATCGCCATCCTCGCGATCATCAGCGTCGTCGCCGCGCCCTCGCTGCGGCCCAACGATTCGCTCAAACTCATCAGCGCCGCCACCATCCTCGCCGCCGACCTCGAATACGCGCAGTCCGCCACGCTCGAACACCCCGCCGACCCCACCGTCGTGCGCATCGACGCCGAAAAAAAAACATACTGGCTCGCGCGAGCCTCCGATCCAGAATCACCCATCAACCGCCCCGATGGATCCCCGTACGAAGTCGTCTTCGGCGCCGGAGCAAACAACTACCTCGCGGGCATCGGCCTCTCCGCAAAGGAACTGCCCGCCTCCGCCGTCACCTTCGACGCATTCGGAAGGCTCACACACCCCGACGATGCCATCCTGACCATCACCAGCCCCTCCGGCGACCTCAATGTCCGAGTCGTCTCCGCCACCGGCTCCGTCTACATCGGCAAGTAGCCCTCCCCCGACGGGGGGTGCAAGCCTCACCCTCCGTTTCCGAACTATCGTTACGCCATGCCACGTCGAATCCGATCGTCCGCGCTCGCTCTCTTGACGACCGCCCTCCTCGCCGTCTCCGCCACCGCCCGACCCGAAGACGCGACGGAAACGGAGTCCGCTCCGACCCTCTCGCCAGCCGTCGGCGTCGCCGATCGACTGCTCGCGGAGACCGCCACCGCCGCCGACGCCGCACGCAGGTGGCTCCGCGAAAACCTCTCGAACGAGGCCGTCAACGGCTACGCGCGCTCCGCCGAGGACGCCGTGACCGAAAAGTTCAACTGCGCACTCGAACAGGCAAGGCAGGAACACGCCGCCACCGTCGGACTCTTCGCCTACGCCCCCGCCTGTCATTCCTCCAACGGACCGTGGGCACGCATCGCCGAGGGCACGCCGCTCCCGACGCGCGTCGTTCTGCTGATCCACGGCCTCGACGAAGGAGGCTCCATCTGGGACAACGCCGCCCCCGCCATCGCCCACGCCGGCTACGCCGTCCTCCGTTTTAACTATCCGAACGATCAACGCATCGCCGCCTCCGCGAACGCGCTCATCGAATCGCTCCGGGAACTCCGCTCGCGCGATGTCCGAACCGTGGACATCGTCGCCCACTCGATGGGAGGACTCGTCGCGCGCGACACGCTCACTCGCCCGGAGTTCCTCCGAAGCGGCGCGGATGCACGCGCCGACCTCCCCGCCGTCCCGCGCCTCATCATGCTCGGCACGCCGAACCTCGGTTCGCCCCTCGCGGGCCTCCGACAGGCGATGGAGGTACGGGACCAGTTCGTCCGGTGGATGAAGTGTGAAAACAAGACCACCTCCGGTCTCCTCGGATTCATGGTGGACGGCCACGGCGAGGCGGGCGACGACCTCCACCCGGGATCAACCTTCCTCACGGAACTCAACAAGCGACCCCTCCCCGAAAACGTCGCCATCACGATCGTCGTCGGGGAAGTCGCCTCCTCGGGCCGGCAACGCATCACCGACGCCCTGGAAAGCTCCTATTTCACCCGGATCCTCGGCGAAGAACGAGCCGCTTCCCTTCGCAACGGGACCGCCAGCGTCTGGGAAGAAGTGGGTGACGGCGTGGTCCCCGCATCCTCCGCAAGGCTCCAGGGCGTTTCGGATGTTGTCACCGTCGCCGCCGATCATCGTTCGATGATCCGCGTCCTCGAACCCGTCGAGGCCGCCCGAAACGCGATCGGCATCGCCAACCCCACTCCGCCGGCCATCCCCATCATCCTCGATCGCCTCGCTTCGCCCGCGCCGGTTCCACAACAGCACTGACACGCCGGACACCCACTTCCCGTCCGCGTCACTCCACTGTTACGCTTCCCGCGTGGCCCAGCGAAGGCACCATTACGAACGAGCGTTCGAGAACTACCTCCGCGCGCGACGCATCCCCTACATCGCCGTGGATGAAGCAAAGAAGACCCTTCTCCCCGACCGCGCCCCGCTCCGAATCGAGAACGATTCGAAAACCGAACAACTCACCCTCAAGTCCTTCGACTTCGTGATCTACGGCGGCCGCGCCAACTTCCTCATCGACGTCAAGGGCCGAAGAGTCCCGCGAAACCTCACCTCGCCCCTCGCCCGCGGACGCCTCGAATCCTGGGTCACTCAGGACGATGTCGATTCCATGCGACAATGGGAGCGACTCTTCGGCCGGGGGTTCGAGGGAGCCTTCCTCTTCATCTACTGGTGCGAGGGGCAGCCCCCCGACGCACTCTTCCAGGAAATGTTCGAGGACCGGGGACGCTGGTACGCCATCCGCGTCGTCCGCGCCAACGCCTACTTCGAGCACATGCGCGTCCGAAGCCCCAGGTGGCGCACCGTCCACCTCGCCGCAACCGACTTCGAACGCCTCAGCCAGCCGCTCCTCGAAGCCGCACGATGAACCGCTAGGCGACCCTTGAGCCGGAACGCCCACCGCCGTATCGTGATGGCATGACTATCCGCACTCGCACCGCGCTCGCCGCGACGCTCTGGCTGACTCTCTCGCTCCCGGCCCTCGCGCGACAGGGAATGAAGCAGATCGGCGACGACGACGCCGCCCCGAGCAAGGCGGCCCCAAAGGATGTCCGACCGCCCGCACCGGCCGCACCGGAAAAACCCGCCATCGCTGTCCCATACCTCCTCACCTTCGCCCTCGCCGGCGCCGCCGTCGCGCTCGCCGTCCTTCCCAGCGGACGAACGCACCAGGACTGAGCCGACACAACCACACGCAGGAGTCAGTCTCATGCCACGCCGAACGCACACAGGGCTGATCGCCCTCAACGCCCTCCTCATGGGCCTCCTCGCCCTGGTCACCCTCGCGCCGGGCGCCAACGCGCAGACCCGACCCAAACGCGCCACCGGCCAGTACGCCATCGTGGACGGCCGGATCCAGGGCGTCGCCGAAGCCGCCATCTACGTCTACGACACCGCGAATCAGGAAATGCTCGCCCTCCGCTGGGACCGCAGCCGCAAAATGCTCCAGACCCTCGGCCACCGCGACCTCGCCGCCGACGCGGAACACGCTCAGAAAGGGGGACGCTGAACATGTCATCCACCACGACCCAACACCGTCGCCTTGACCCCTCCGCCGCCGCACTCTGGGCGAGCGCCTTCATCATCGCCGCCATGCTGACCGTCCAAGCCGGACGCCTCGGCACACCCGAACCCGCCTACGCCGGCAACATCGCCGAAGCCGGACAGGTGCGCCTCCTCACCGCCGACGCCGGCGGCGGAGAAGAGTTCCTCGCCGTCCTCGACATCACGCGCGAAACCATCTCCATCTACGGCGTGCAGAACCAGAAATCAATCGAGCTGTACCAGGTCGCCCGACTCCCCGAACTCTTCGAACAGGCCAAGGGCGCCCCAGGCTCCAGGCGATGATCGATCCGGTTCGGATGAGTTACAGAACCAAATAAGTTGGGCCGATACTCGCATTGGCGAATGTGCCGGTATTTTGTCGGAACTGAGGTCTGTCGGGATCCGCAGCGAGTGCAAATTCAGAAAACTATGGTGATTCCAACGATTTGGCGCTCTTGACTGCTACGTTTTTGGTGTCACACTTTCGCTGTATCCGTTCTCCACGTCAGTTCGAGGGAGGTTCCATGAAGAACGAAACCACGTTCAGACTGCTGTTTTCTCTCGCATGCGGGATAATCTGTAGTTCGAGCATTCGGGCGGAACCAGTGCTGTCCTCAACGATCACTTCAGAAGTGTCTCAGAGCGGCATCCCGCCATACTTCGCTACAGTTGATGTAACAGGGATTCCGAGCAAAGGCGCCCGTGATTCGCCGGACCCCACCGTGCTCTCTATCTGGGTGGGCCCTCAGTCCTTTGCTACCCCGTAGCGATGCCGTCGGGCTCGACCACTCCTGCCTTTCCAACGCGAGCCGCAATTATCTAGCCTCCGCTATCCGCTACACTCCCCACGTCTTGATTCGCGTTTGCACCCGCGCGGCGCGCCGGACTGCCTTGCGGGGAACCAACTCAGCCCGGCGACAACTCCATCACGACCACCGACGCGGGCCGCCGCGATCGGTCGCCGCGCAACGCGAAAGCACAACCAACATGCCCATCATGCCCCTCCCCCAGTTCGAGGCCGACCTCGAACAGGACCGAATCGACGCCGAGGCCTACGCACGCCTCAGCATCCCGAAAACCATGGTCGTCCGCTTCGGACTCATGAAACTCATCGGCGAGTACCCCTACGACGGAACCGCCAAGCCCGGCTGCGGATCCAAGATCGTCGTCCGAACACACCGAGGAACCGAACTCGGCGAAATGCTCACCAGCACCTGCCCCAACGCCGGATGCTCCAAGAGCGTCTCCCGCCAGGAAATGCTCGAATACATCGAAAACTCCGGCGGACAGGACTACCCCTTCTTCACCGACGGAAGGGTCATCCGCGTCGCAACCATCGAGGACATGAACGAGCACTCGCGCCTCGATTCACTCCGCCCCAGGATGGTCCGCTTCGCGCGCGAACAGGCCGCCTACGTCAACCTCCCCATGAAAATCGTCGACGCCGAACCGATCCTCGGCGGTGAACGCCTCACCTTCTACTTCGCCTCCGAAGACCGCGTCGATTTCCGAGACCTCGTCACCGAACTCTCCCACGAGTTCAAGACACGCATCGAACTCCGACAGGTCGGCGCACGCGACGAGGCACGCCTCACCGCCGACTACGAAAAATGCGGCCAGCACTGCTGCTGCAAGCAGTTCCTCAAGGTCCTCAAGCCCATCTCCATCAAGAGCGCAAAGACCCAGAAAGCCACGCTCGACCCCATGAAAATCTCCGGCCGCTGCGGCCGACTCATGTGCTGCCTCCGCTACGAAGACTCAACCTACGACGAACTCGTCAAGCGACTCCCCAAGATGAAAAAGCGCGTCGGCACCCCCCAGGGCGTCGGCATCGTCATCGACCGCCAGATCCTCACGCAACTCGTTCTCGTCAAACTCGAAGCCGACGGCACGGAGATCGCCGTCCCCGTCGAAGAAGTCACCGCGCCAGAAGCCGTCACCCCTCCACCCGCGTCCGATCCGCTCCGAGGAATGCCCGCGCGCGAGGTCGAACGACGATCACAGCCCCAGCGACAGGCCCCGCCGGCATCACCGAGCGCCCCCGGTGCGCCGAACAGGAATCCCCCGCCGCCCGACCGCCAGCGAGACTTCCGCGACCGCTCGCGACAGGAACAACCGCCGCGCCAGCAACGCCCATCAACTCCGGGCGCGCCGCCGCCGCAACAACAGCGCCCGCCGCACCCGCAACGTCCGCAGTCGGACCAGGGCACACCAGGCGCCCCAGGCTCACCACAACCCGGCGGAGGCAAACGCCGACGCCGAAGAAAAAAGGGCGGCCGCGGCGGTCCCTTCGGCGGCGGAGGCCCCGCCTTCGGCCCCTGAACACCTTCACCGCCTCCCCCCGCTCGTGACGCCGGCGAAGCGCCGGTGTCCTCTGATTCTTCCGTCCTTCACCCGGCGGACGCCCCCCGCCCGAGCCGAACTCTTCCGCTCACAACACCCCGCTACGATGCCCCCCTCCACAGGAGCGCCATCGCCATGTCCGACCCGCACACGCCAAGCCCGACGCCGCAAGCCCCGACCGCGGGCAAGTCCATGGACGACATCATGTCGCTCTGCAAGCGCCGGGGCTTCATCTACCAGGCCTCCGAGATCTACGGCGGGATCAACGGCTTCTGGGACTACGGCCCGCTGGGAACCATGCTCAAGCGCAACCTCCGCGAAGCATGGTGGCAGGATGTCGTCATGCTCCCCTGCTGGGGACGCAAAGGTCCGGACGCCGAGCCGGTGACGAACCTGCCGCTGGACACCTGCATCATCCAGAACCCGAAAGTGTGGGAGGCGAGCGGGCACGTCGGGGGGTTCAATGACCCGATGGTGGATTGCCGGGAAACCCGAGGCCGGTACCGATATGACCACGTGATGGTCTTCGTCCCCGCGTCGGGCGATCCCGGCGACAAGCCGGTCTTCGCATACGTCGGAGATCAACCAAGCGAGGCCAAGCAGCGAAAAAAGGCCGAAAAGACATTCGGCGAGGTGCGGAGCGTGGCGCTCAACACCTTGCCGCAGCCATGGACGCGGGTCATCGCCCCGGACGCGGAAAAGCCCGGCACACTGACCGAGCCACGGATGTTTAATCTGATGTTTGACACGATTCCGGGCGCGATTCGCGACGAGGCGAACAAGGCCTACCTCCGCCCCGAGACCGCCCAGGGCATCTTCATCAACTTCAAGAACGTCGTGGACACCAACCGCGTCAAGGTCCCCTTCGGCATCGCCCAGACCGGCAAGGCCTTCCGCAACGAGGTCACGCCGCGCAACTTCACCTTCCGCTCGCGCGAGTTCGAGCAGATGGAGATCGAGTTCTTCTGCCACGAATCGCAGGCGATGGACTGGTACGCCTTCTGGCGCGACTGGCGCATGGAGTGGTGGAAGTCCATCGGGCTGGGAGGCGACAACCTCATCCTCCGCGAGCACGCCGCCGACGAACTCGCCCACTACTCCAAGGCCACCAGCGACATCGAGTACCGCTTCCCCTTCACCGCCCCCGGCTTCGGCGAACTGGAGGGGATCGCCTACCGCGGCAACTTCGACCTCACCCAGCACCAGAAGCACTCGGGCGCGAAACTCGAATACAACGACACCACCCGCGGCGAACTCGCCCCCAACGGCCAGCCCAAGGGCGAACGCTACCTCCCCCACGTCATCGAACCCAGCGCCGGCCTTGACCGCGGCGTCCTCGCCCTCCTCTGCGAGGCCTACACAAAGGACGCCGCACGCGCGAGCCCCGAGTTCATGAAGTTCCACCCCCGCATCGCACCCATCAAGGCCGCCGTCTTCCCGCTCGTCAACAAGGACGGCATGCCCGAGGTCGCCGAAAAACTCCACGCCGACCTCATGAAAAACTTCGGCCGCACCGGACTCATCGAAACCGACGCCAAGCAGTCCATCGGAAAACGCTACGCCCGAATGGACGAAGCGGGCTGCCCCTTCTGCTTCACCATCGACGGCGAAACCCTCTCCAACCACACCGTCACCGTCCGCGACCGCGATTCCGGCGGGCAGGAACGCATCGCCATGGATCAGGTGGTTCCGTTCCTCCGCGCCAGGCTCAACCCCTGAAAACCGAGCGGATCCACCGGACACGCTGCCAACAATCAATCCACTCGATTCCGCCTGAAGCCCGGAAACTTCGGCCCGCGGCCTCAGCCGGGCACGGGGTGGCATTTTTATTTGGTTTATGTTTGGATATGACAGCAGCGTTCCGCTCTATTTTTGCCCAGAATCGAGAAAAAGCACCCGTTTAGGTTGCACCCAAGTCGGAATCGCTTAGTTTAATCAGCGTACACGTCACATTTGTTCCGGGCCGTCCGGCACAGTGGTCATTCTGAGAGTGAGGCTCGGGTGGAAGCCCGGGCAAGAGGGAGGAAACATGCGTCGGTTTATTCGTTCTGTCTGTGCGTCCGCGATCGCCGCGATCGGCTCGACCGCGTCCGCGGGGATGCTTCAGTTCACCTCGACCAGCGGCAACCTTCAGGGCACCGTCCGCTTTGAAGTCGACTCGATGGACTCATCGAAACTGATTGTCACGCTGACAAACTCGGCCTCAGCCGACGTGATGGTGCCGGCCGACGTGCTCACGGGTGTCTTCTGGGATGTCTCGGGCGCGTCCTTGGCGCTCACGTCGGTCTCGGCCATCCTGAACACCGGCTCAGTGGTGCTTTTCGCCTCGCAGCCCGCGGGGGGGGTCGTGGGCGGTGAATGGGGCTACAACGGCGCGCTCGCCGGCGGCGGCCCGGAGAGCACCGACTACGGCATCAGCAGCAGCGGCCTCGGCCTCTTCGGCGGCCCGACCTTCCCGGGACCGGACCTCGATCCACCGGCCGCGCTCGACGGGCTGAACTACGGCATCACCTCGGCCGGCGATAACCCGGCCACCGGAAACTCCGCCGTCACCGGCGGACGACCGCTCATCAAGAACAGCGTCGTCTTCACACTCTCCGGACTCCCCTCGGGCTTCGACCCGATGGCACGCATCAACAACATCCAGTTCCAGTACGGCACGGACCTCAGCGAGCCGCATCATCCCACCCCGGGCGCCGCCAGCCTCCTCGGCATCGCCGCGATCTTCGCCGGCCGCCGCCGCCGCTGAAAAAACCAATCCAACAACACAACGACCTCCTCGATCAACCCCGATCGAGGAGGTTTTTTCTTGCAGATTGTCCGTGCGGGAGATCGACGCGGGCGGAATCGCTCACCTCTGTACCGCCGCGTGCCCCGGCATCGGGAACGCCTCGCACAACGCCCGGATCTCGTTCCGCGTCTGATCACACACCGCCGCGTCGCCCGACGAATCAAGCACCCGATCGATCAGCCCGGCGACCAGGGACATCTCCGCCTCCTTGAACCCGCGCGTCGTCAGCGCCGGCGTCCCGAGACGGACCCCGCTCGTCACCTTCGGCGGCCGCGAATCGTTCGGAACCCCGTTCTTATTGCAGATGATCCCCGCCGATTCGAGCCACTTCTCCGCGTCCGCGCCGGTCAACGTCTCCTTCCGCGCGCGCAGATCGACCAGCATCAGGTGGTTGTCCGTCCCCCCCGTGGTCATGCGGAAGCCCCGCTCCGTCAGCGCCCCCGCCAGCGCCTGCGCATTCTTCACGACCTGCTTCGCGTACACCTTGAAATCGGGCTTCAGCACCTCGCCGAACGCGATCGCCTTCGACAGGATCACGTGCATCAGCGGCCCGCCCTGCACGCCGGGGAACACCGCCTTGTCGATCTTCCGGGCGATCTCCTCGTCGTTGGTCAGGATCAGCCCGCCCCGCGGCCCGCGGAGCGTCTTGTGCGTCGTCGTCGTCACCACGTGCGCGTGCGGGAACGGAGACGGATGCACCCCCGCGGCGCACAAACCCGCGATGTGCGCGATGTCCGCCATCAGCAGCGCCCCGCATTCATCCGCGATCGCGCGGAATCGAGCGAAATCGATCGTCCTCGGGTACGCGCTGTACCCGCACAGCAGCATCTTCGGGCGGTGCTCCAGGCACACGCGCCGCACCGCGTCATAGTCGATACGCTCCGCCTCGGGGTGCCCGAGGTCATAGTGCAAGGGGTAGTGGACGGGCGTGTAGTAGTGCCCGCTGAAGTTGATCTTCATCCCGTGCGACAGGTGCCCGCCGTCCTTCAGAACCAGCGATGCAAACGTGCTCCCCGGCGGCATCAGCGCCATGAACACCGCGGTGTTGGCCTGCGCGCCGGAGTGCGGCTGAACATTGGCGAATGAGCAGCCGAACATCTGCTTCGCGCGCTCGCGCGCCAGGTTCTCGACCTGATCGTGGAACTCGCACCCGCCGTAGTACCGCGCGCCGGGGTATCCCTCGGCGTACTTGTTCGTCAGGCACGTCCCCATCGCGTGCATCACGGCGGGGGAGACGTGGTTCTCGCTCGCGATGAGTTCGAGGGTCGACGTCTGTCGCGCGGATTCGCGCTCCAGCAGGTCGGCGGCGGCCGGATCGGTGGCGCGGATGAGATCGGCGACGGCTTCATCGAGCGGGTGGGACATGCCAAGAGAGTATCGGGTGAGCGTGCCGGTCGAAACACGGCGCGTTTTCGGTTGCTCGGCAGAAGCCGGATTTTTTCAGATCGCCGTGTCATCCAGGGCGGGCGCCGCCTGCGGATTCTGTGCCGCGGCCATCTTGGCGCGGACTAGATCGAGCCGCTGGAACACCTCTTCCATGTCGGCGGGTCGCTGCTCGGGGTCGATCTGGACGCACGCCATGATGAGGTCCGACAGGAGTTCGGGGCAGCGGGGGTTGAGTTCGCGCACCGGCTTGGGCTTCTCGATCATGTGATCGTCGAGGCTGGCGACCATCGACCCGCCCTCCTTCGGCATCGCGGTGGGGATGTTCTTGCCCGTGAAGAGCCAGTACATCGTGGCGCCCAGGTTGTAAATGTCGGTCTTGGGCGTGATGGCTCGGCGATGGACCTGTTCGGGGGCGATGTAGTCCGGCGTCCCCTGGATGCGTTCCTTGACGGTGCCGATCGCGCACGCCTGCCCCAGGTCGATGATCTTCACCCGGCCGTCGGCCATGATGACCACGTTCTGGGGCTTCATGTCCGCGTGAACGAACCCGGCGCGGTGCATCGCGGAAAGTCCCGAAGCGACCTGTGAGAACACGTCGATGGCTTTTTCAAAGGTCCCGGGTGTCTTCTTCTCGATGCTGACCCCGTCGACGTACTCCATGACCAGGAAGACTTCCTTCACGCTGATGAGCATCTCGCGGGTCTTGATGATCCGCTCGATCCGCCTGACGGCCGGGTGGTTGACCTTGCTCCCGATCTCGTACTCCCGCTCGGTCTGCTCGATGAAGCGTGCGTCCTTCGGTTCCCGTTTTTCGACGTGCTTCAGCGCCCAGACCTGCTTGGTCTTGGGGTCCTGCACGGCGTAGATAATGGACGCGGCCCCCCGTCCGATCTCGGCAAGGACGTTGAAACCCGCGAGGGTGGTTCCCGGTTTGGCTGGCTCGAAGGCTTTCAAGTTCGTCACGGATTCGGAGGTGCAAGTCCCCACTGACGCGGGAGATACGGTCGATTGCGGGGCCATCCCCAACGGTCCCGGTCCGGGCCACCCGTCCCGAACCCCTCAGTATGGCGTCAAGCCTCCATCGGGGCAATGTCCGGCGATGATGATGCCGGGAATTGCACAAAAAATGGAAAACCCGACTGATCGAGGGTGATCATCGGCCGTTGGGCGGGGTGACTGGATGGGTTGCCCGGCTCAGTTCGCGTCGGCGAGGAGTTGCCTGAACGTGGCTTCGGGGAAGAGGCGGCCGGGGCTGGCGGTGGGGGAGATGTCGCGGTGGAGCACGACGTTGCGGTCCGGGATCTGGAGCCTGGACTGGAGCGAGGAAACCAGTTCCGCCAGGCGGGCGATCTGAGCCGAGGTGAACTCGCGTCTCTCGCCATCGCCGATGAGGCAGATGCCGATGGTCTGCCGGTTGTACTGCTCCGCCTTGGACCCGGCGACGTGTACCCCCGGGAGTTGTTCGGACCAGCGGTATCCCACGAAGATCTGTCCGTCCGGCGCGCCCTGTCCGTTGGAGATGACGAAGTGATATCCAAGCCCCTTGAATCCGCGGGCGTTGTGCTGCTTCGTGAGCGTCTCGGCCGAGCCGATGGCTCCGCCCGAGTGGTGGATGACGATCCCGGTCCAGGCGCCCGGCTTGATCGGGGTCTTGGTGTCGAAGATCGCGGCGAACTCGTTGTTCGAGTTGGCGCGTTCGAGGTTCACAAGCGCGACGGCCTCCGCCGGCGCGGCGGGGCTGCGGTCAAGGGCCAGGAGCAACCCGCCCACGCCGGTCATCGCCGCGACGAGCGCGCCCCAGACGACATGCGTGCGTGCCAGTCGCGGTGCGTTGATACGTCGGCGTGTGGAGGCGTTGGTCATTCGGCGGACACTCTCGATCGATCCCTCACTGATACACCATGCATCGGCCCCGTGGTGGGTGCTCCTCGCCAATTTCCAAGATTTTCTCAAACTTTGCTGAAGCGCCCCGATGGATCGTGCGGGCGCGATTATAGGACGTGCGGTGAGAGATTGCCCGTCCGGCGGCGTGAAGGGCTGTTCTCGGATTGGGCTTGCCGACCACAAGGAATCCGTCACGTGCACGCCGGCCCCATCGGTTGTGCCGAACACGGCGTCAACGGACGATGAGCGCTTCGCCCGCGACGCCCGGCCCGAATGCGAGGGCGACCCACGGCTTCGGGAACCCGGCGTCCCACAGCCTTCGCAGGATGAAGAGCACGGTCGGCGAGGACATGTTTCCGTGATGGCGGAGCACCTCCAGCGAGGCCGCCCCGGCCTCGGTGTCGAGTCCGAGCGCGTCCGTGACCGCGCGGACGATGCGTGGCCCGCCCGGGTGGATCGCCCATCCTCCCACGTCCCGGCGCGCGATCGCGTGAAGATCGAGGAATGAGCCGACCCATCCCGGAACGACGCGCCGGAGCGTGTCGGGGATGGATGGGGAGAGGGTCATCTCGAATCCGTGGTCGCCGATGCGCCAGGACATCTCTCCGGCGCTGTGGTCGAAGATCGCCGAGGAGAATCCGGCGAGCGTCGGCGCGTCTTCCGGAGCGGTCGCGGCGACGATCGCCGCCGCGGCGCCGTCGGAGAAGAGTGCGTTCGCCACGAGTTGATCGACGCGCTCGCTGTAGTGGTAATGCAGGCTGCACACCTCGACGCAGCAGAGGAGTACGACGGCGTGCGCATCCGCGCGGGCGAACGCCTCCGCCGTCGCGAGCGCGTTGACGGCGGCGTGGCAGCCCATGAACCCGATGTGCGTCCGGCGGACGGTGGATCGCAGCCCGACCGCGAGCATGAGCGATTGATCGAAGCCCGGGGCGTCGAACCCGCTGCATGACACGGTGATGAGATGGGTGATGCGGTCGGGGTCGACGCGGGCGCGGTGCAGGGCATCGCGCGAGGCGTTGACGGCGAGCGCCGTCGCGTGGGCGGTGTACCGGGAAAGGCGCTGTGACGTGGTCGGTCCGCGTCGGTCGCGGGTGGCGCTGTAGAGCGTCTGTTCTCCATCCGGGCCGATGATGGCGCAGCCCCGTTCGTCGATGCCGCTGCGCCGATGGATTGCCTCGATGGTTTCGGCGCGTACCCCCTCGGCGGCGAGGACGGACGCGAGCGAGATCGCCCGGTCGATTCCGAGTCGTCCCGTGGGAACGGCCAGGCCGATCGAGGCGAGGCGCGCGGTCATGCGGAGGCTCCGACCTGTTGGGGTGACGACAGGCCGATCCACCGTCCGAGCATCGAGGCGAGCGACGGCCGCGCGGCGCCGAGGGTGACGATCATTTCGAGGGCGAGGGGCGAGCGCAGCACTCCCGCGACGGCGGCGCACGTGAGATGTCGCCGGCGGAGGAGGCGCGTGCTCGCGCGGGTCCATTGGCCTGTTCGGTATTCGCGGCGTGCCATCGAGAGGGCGTGCGGGACGACGGACTCGCCGCTCTCGATCGCCCAGGTCATTCCTTCGCCGGTGAACGGCTCGACGTACCGCGCGGCGTCCCCCGCGACGAGCATGCAACGGGCTTCGATGCGTGCGCGTCGGCGTGTCAGCGCGGGGGTGCCCTTCCACCGGGCGCGATCGATCGCCTGTGCATCGCCGCCGGCTCGCTCGATCAGTCGCGCGGCGAGGCGCGCCGGGCCGCCCGCGTTTCGGGCGGCGCGCGGGTCGAACGCCGCGGCGGCGTTGACTCGTCCGCAGGGCAGCCGGACCAGCCCGAGGTAGCCTTCGCGGTGGCAGAGCATCGCGACCTCGTCTTCACGGAGCGGAAGCGGGGACGAATCGAGGATTGCGCCGGCGCCGATGCGGCTTTGCGGGCGGACGATCCACGCCGATGCGGGGTCATCGCGGAGGCTTGTTCCGCTCAGACCATCGGCGACGATGACCGCCGCCGCGGCTGTTCGGAAGTCGCCGCTCGGACTGGTGATCTGTACGTCGCCTCCCGGGAGCAGGCGTGCCGAGGCCGGCCAGAGCAGTCTCGCGCCCGCCTCGAGCGCGAGTGCCGCGAGGCGCGCGTCGAGCGTCCGGCGTCCGATGGCCACGTAGCCCTCGATCGAGACGGAGGCGGATCGTCCGCCGGCGTGCAGGCGGAGTGTCCGCAAGGGCATTGCGTCGTTGACCGCGCGGCTCAGCCCGAGGCGAGCCAGCGCGCGAGTTCCCGCCGACGAGAGGCAGCCGCCGCACACTTTTTCGCGCGGGTGTACGGTTCGATCGACGATCAGCGTCCGCATCCCCGATCGGGCCAATCCCGCGCCCGCGACGGAGCCGGTCGGGCCGGCGCCGATGACGATGGCGTCCCATTCGCCTCGTGCCGCGTCGCTCGGCGAGATGGTTGCGATCAGGCTGTCTGGCGCGTCCACGTGAGGAGCATACGCTCGGGCCAGGCGTGCCGGAGTGTCGATCCGGCGAGGCCCGCCCGATCGGCGAGCGCGGCGAGTTCGCGGGGTTGGTACGCGGCTCGCACCGAGGCCGCCGCGTCGAAGTGGACGATGCTCGATGTTGTGACGAGGCGCGGCACGATGCGCGCCAGCATCAACCCCGCTCGAGTCCGGCGCAGATCGGAGACCAGGAGGAGCCTGCCGGCGGCGTCGGCCATCGCCTTCAGCGCGCGTACCACTTCCGGCTCATCAAGATGGTGCAGGAACAGGCTGCACGTGACGGCGTCGAATCGTCCCGGCAACCTGTCGCGGGTTGCGTCGGTGACGTGTCCGGTGAGCCGGACGCCTTCGCGTGCGGCTCGTGCCACGGCGTGGGTGATCGCGCGTTCGCTCACGTCGCAGGCGTGCCACTCGATGTCGAGGGCGCACGCCCGCGCTCGCCTCGCGAGTCGGACCGGGATGTCCCCCGACCCGGTCGCGACGTCCAAAACGGTGACGGCCCGGCCCGCCCGGCGTGCCATGTCCCGCAGCGCCGGCCACAGGATGCGTGCGCTCCCGCTCAGGCGGTTCAGCCGCGCGAGACCTTGCAGCGCTGCCTGGTGCGCTCCGGGGTCGATCTCCGGCGAATCCATCCGCTCGGCGACGCGCGTCCTGGGCATCGGCGTCCACATGCGCTGATCCTGCGGCGTTATCCGGGTCAATCCCGCGGCTTCAATCTCGCGCGCACGTTGGGCAGCTGGCGCCCGTATTCGTCCTGCACGTACTGCGGGGCGTAGTCGTTGCGGACGCGGTCGTAGCGGTCGTACTGGGATCGCTCGTCCTTGGGTGAGAGCAGGGCCTTGCCGCAGCCGGACGGTGCGGCGATGACGAGCGCGAGGATGAGCATGGTCGGGACGATGCGTGCCACGGCACCAGTGTAATGGGAAGCGTCGGCGGGGGGTGTGGAGGAATGACTCCTCGTCACCTTGAGAGGATCGGCCGCGCCACGGTCAGCACGCGCTCCGCCCGGTGGACCCGCCCGGACAGCGCGTCGAGGAACTCGACGCTGATCGCCAGGTTGTTCGCGGCCAGGTCGCGTGTATCGGGGAGCGGCATGCGGAGGGTGTAATGGGTGCTCAGGAAGGTCGAGCGGTACGCTTCGCGGAGTTCGGCCGGGCCAAAGGTCGCCGAGGCGAGCGTGCGGGGTGACGCATCGTTTGACATTCCCGTCCTGGGCAGCAGGTCGGCGCGGACGGAGACGGAGCCGACGATCTGAACGAATCGACCGCGCCCGTCCGCGGGCTTCAGGTACACCTCGACGGCGTCGAACGGCGTGGAATCGTCGGGGTTCGCGTCGGTCAGGCCGCTGAGCGGGTCGATGGTGAGCGTGGCGACTCTTGGCAGGGCGGCGGCCGCTTCGGCGGAGAGTTCCCCCGTGCCGAGGCGCACGCGGTCTGCCTCGGCGATGATCGCGCGGGCCTCGTCACGCTCGGCGGTGAGGGTGGTGATGCGGCGTTCGGCGTCGGCGAGTTGTTCGCGGAGGGCGTCGGTCTCCGACCATCTTCCCTTGGCGGTGCATCCGCCCGCGGCGGCGGCGACGAGCAGGAGACAGAGCCGAGTTGAGGGATTGGCCGCGCGCATGGGACTGATCGTACGTCTAACCGAGCGCGGCGGTGGCGAGGGCGCGGGTCCGCCAGCAGGCGACCCAGTGCCCCGGATTGACTTCATGGAGCAGGTGCTCTCCGGTCGGTCCGGCGGCGGGGGACGAATCCGCGGGGGCGGGATGTCCGGGCCACCACGGCCGAATGCCCCGTTTCGCGCCCGGGAGCCTCTCGAACTCCGCCGGGTTGTTCACGGTTTCGGCGACGGTCGCCAGCCTTGAGACTCTTGAGGAGGCGCTGGGGATCGACCGCATCAATCCGCGCGTGTAGGGGTGCAGCGGGCGATCGAAGAGGTCCTGGACCGACGCATACTCAAGAACGCGGCCGGCGTACATGACGCAGACGGTGTCGGCGTTCTCCGCGACGACGCCGAGGGCGTGCGTGATGAGCATCATCGCCAGGCCCGATTGCTCGCGCAGCGTGCGCAGGAGTTCGAGGACCTGGGCCTGGATCGTGACATCGAGCGCGGTCGTCGGCTCATCGGCGATCAGCATGACCGGCTTGCAGGCGAGGGCCATCGCGATCATGACGCGCTGCCTCATCCCCCCGGAGAACTCGTGCGGGTACGCGCGGAGGCGGTGGGCGGGGCGGTCGATCCCGACCTCGGCGAGGGCCGAGGCGGCGGCGTCGCGTGCGTCGCGTCCGGTCAACCCCTGGTGGAGCGAGATGGCTTCGATGATCTGCTCGCCGATGGTGTAGACGGGGTTCAGGCTCGTCATCGGCTCCTGGAAGATCATGGCGATCTTTCCGCCTCGGACCCGTCGCAGTTCGCGTTCGGGGAGTTTGAGCAGGTCTACGCCGGAGGCCGCGGCGCGGAACATGATCCGGCCGCGTTCGTATCTTGCCGGGGGTGATTGCAAGAGCCGGAGCACGCTCATGGCGGTGACGGACTTGCCGCTGCCCGATTCGCCCACGACCGCGAGGGTGCGGCCCGGGTGGACGTCGAGGGACACGCCGTTGACGGCGAAGACCCGGCCGCCGTCCGGCGCGGGGAACGAGACGGCGAGGTCCTCGATCGAGAGCAGCGGTGTGGCGTTGGCGGGTGGGGGGGTCATGCGGCGCGCGGGTCCAGTTCGTCGCGGGCGGATTCGCCCATGATGTTGTAACTCAACGCGGTGAGAAAGATCGCGGCGCCGGGGAAGGCGGCGAGCCACCAGCGGAACTCGCCGGCGTCGCTCGTGGCGGAGGCGAGGAGGGCGCCCCACGAGGCGCGGTCGGGCGGCCCCAGCCCGAGGTAGCTCAGCGTCGCTTCGAGCACCACGGCGGTGGCCATCGTGAACGAGGCGTCGATCAGGACCGGCGCCGCGGCGTTGCGCAGCATGTGGCGGAAGAGGAGCGAGCGCATCGGGATCCCGGCGGCCCGGGCCGCGAGCACGTAGTCCGCGTTTCGCAGCCTCATGAACTCGGCGCGTGTGAACCGCGCGGCGGTGGTCCACGTGAAGCACGCGATCAACGCCATCGTCGCCTCGATGCTCCGGGGCATGACCCCCGCGGCGAGCACGAGCACGAACAGCAGCGGGACGCCCATGACGACCTCGACCAGGCGCGACAGGATCGTGTCCACCCAGCCGCCGAAGTAACCCATGAAGGCGCCGAGGACGATTCCGATGAGCGTGGCGAGTCCGGCGGCGATCAGCCCGACGCTGATGGCGAGGCGCGAGCCGTGGATGAGGTTGCTCAGAACGTCCTGCCCGTGGCGGTCGGTGCCGAGGAGGTGGGTTCGTCCGGCTGAGGCGGCGGCGCCCGGCGGGAGGAACGAGGCCTTGCGATCCCCCGCGCGTTCATTGGGTGAGAAGGGGACGAGTGTAAAGGTGGCGCGAACCTCGTTGCGCTCCTCGCGCTCCGCGAAGTCGAGGGGCGTGAGCGCCTCCCCGAGCAGCGACGCGGCGAGCGGATATTCGCGCGAGATCACTCGCCCGCTCGCATCGAGGCGGTCCAGGACGATCGGGCGGCTGTTTGCGATCACCGGCGCGAGCAAGGCGAGGGCGAGCGTGAAGGCGATCCACAGCCTCGAGGGAGCGAGCGCGCGGCGGCGGCGCTCGGCATGGGCCGGCGTGCGGCTCATGCTCGCGCCCTCGGATCGGCGATGGCGTAGAGCACGTCGGCGATCAGGAGCGAGACGACGTTGACCAGCGCCACGATCAGCGCGCACGCCATCAGCACTTCTCGGTCGCGCTGATCGATGGATTCGAGCATGAGCGTGCCCATCCCGTGGAGATTGAACACGTGCTCGACGATGATCGAGCCGGAGAGCATGGTGGGGAGAACCGCCGCGAGCAATGTGATCTGCGGCAGGAGGCTGTTGCGGACGACGTGGCGCGCGAAGACCTCGCTCTCGGGGAGTCCTCTTGCCCGCGCGGCGCGGACGTGATCGGCGGCGAGGTTCTCGAGGACGGCGGCGCGGGTCTGGCGGCTGAGCACCGCGAGCGACCCGTAGGAAAGACAGGCGACCGGGAGCACCAGGTGCCTCGCGCCGTCGAGCAGGTAGTCGAAGAAGGGGAGATCGCGTGCGTCGATGGAGTGAAGCCCGCTCGACGGGAGCCAGTCAAGCCCAGGTCGTCCGAAGAATCCCTGCAGCGCCACGGCGGCGACGACCACAGGGGCCGACCAGAGCGCGATGAGCGCCGCGCGGATGATGTTGTCGGCCCAGGTTCCCCGCCGGAGCGCGGCCAGCATCCCGAGCGGTACCGCGATGATGTAGATGACGATCAGTGAGAGCAGGTTGAGCAGCAAGGTGGTCGGCAGCGCGTCGGCGATCACCTCGACGACGGGCCGGGAGCGCGCGAGCGAGAGGCCGAGGTCCGGCGTGCCGAACGAGACGCCGATCGGGCCGCCGACGCGGACGGGGCTGACGCGGTTCAGCCAGCGGAGATACTGGAGCGGGAGCGGATCGTCGAGGCCGAAGCGTTCGTTGAAATAGGCTCGTTCGGCGGCACGCTGTGCGGCGTCGCCTGACGCGGCGCGCTCGGCGCCCCCCGAGAGTCCGCCGGGGGAGAGCGCGATCAACATGAAGACGATGAGCGTGATCCCGATCAGGGTCGGGATCATCAGGAGCACTCGCCTTGTGAGGAACGTGGTCATGTCTGGGATGGTCGAGGGCGGCGCCGCGGGCGCTGGCTCGATCGGCTCGCGCTACTGCCTGGAACTTGGGATGAACCATTCTCTTCGGTCCAATCCGGCCGGGTAGGTGTTGACATTCTCGATCCGCCGGCTGACAAAGCGCGTCCACGGCACGTTGAGGAGGTAGGTGCAGGGTTGATCCTCGTGGAGCCGTCGATGCAGTCGATGCCACAGACCGGCGCGGACCTTGGGGTCGATGGTCCGGCGTGCCTGTTCGATCAGGTCATCGGCCTCGGCGCTGCGGTACTGGATCCAGTTGTCGCCGCCGTCGATCTGGGACGAGTGGAGCGTCTGGAATGGGTCGTATTCGGGGTCCGACCAGGACCATTGGGTCGGGATCGCGTCGTAATCGAAGGTCTTGCGCAGTTCGGCGAGCGTGGCGGCGTCGACCACGCGCGTGGTGACGCGCACGCCGATCTTTGCGCACTGGTCGATGATGTAGGGGGAGACGCGCTCGCCGACGACGCTGCCGCGGACATAGGTGAGTTCCCATGCGAGCGGGTCTCCGGCGGCGTTTTCTCGCACCCCGTCGGCGTTGGTGTCGGTCCATCCGGCTTCATCCAGGAGCGCCGCGGCGGTGTCGAGATCGAAGGGCCACGGGGTGACGGATGGGTCCGCCTGCCATTTCGGGAACGGGCCGGTGGCGACTTCGCACAGCCCTTCGTAGAAATCGCGGTTGATGCGTTCGCGGTCGAGCGCGAGCGTCATGGCGCGGCGGATGCGCGCATCGGCGAAGGGTGTCGGCTTTCCACGGCGCGGCCCGCCGTTCCATGCGAGGATGGTGTAGCCCGATCGCATGTTGGTCCATGCGAGCGAGTCGAATCGTTCGGCGAATGTCGGATCGGCGCTCCTGGAGGCGTGCTGCTCGGGGGTGGAGCGCATCATGTCGCCGCGGCCGGCTTCGAGTTCGATCAGCCTTGTGCCGTTGTCGGGGACGGAGATGAACCGGAGCCGGTCGATCGGGGGCGTTCGGGCGGTGGGCGCCCAGTAGCGCTCGTTGCGGACGAGCAGCAGGGGGGTGTCGGATTTCCATTGCTGGTCGGGGTTGAGCGTTTCGAGCCGGTATGGTCCCGAACCCATGAGGAGCGCGGTCGAGGCGTTGATCTGTTCCGGCGTGAACGGTTTGTAAAAGTGCGCGGGCAGGATGGCGTTGCGGAGCGCCGTGCGGAGATTATTGAATCGCGGCTCCCGGAAAGTGAACTCGACCGTCTTGTCGGTGATCGGCTCGATGCGCTCGATCAACGCGGCGTCGCCTCGGAAGGGGCCGGTCTCGATCTCACGCTTCAGGATGTAGTCCATAAAGGTGAATCGGACATCTTCGGAGGTGACGGGTTCGCCGTCGCTGAACCTGGCCTCATCGCGGATCTTCACGCGGAGCCACCGACCCTCCGGGTCGTATTGCCACGCCTCGGCGAGGCCGGCGCGGAGTTCGAGGGTCGCGGCGTCGAGCGCCGCGAGCGACTCGCAGACCGACTCGTTCACGATGCGAAACGAGAAGGCGTCGTTGGCCATGTAGGGGGTGATGGACTTGATGCGTCCCTCGAAGAGTTCCGTGAGCGTTCCTCCGACGGCGAAGTCGGGGCGCGATCGCGGATCGCTCGGGAATGACCACTCGGGTGGGGTGATGATGGGGACGCCCGGACGCGCCCAGGAATCGGTCTTTGCGTGAGTGGTTGGCACGCCCGGCGGCGTGCTCGGGGCGTTGAGCCTTCGCTCGAGATCGCTGAGGAGTTTCGTCTGCCGTTCGACCGCCTCGCGGAGGGCGCGTGTTTCGTTCCAGCGTCGCTCCCCCTGCACCATGAGCAGGACGAGGGCGACGGCGAGGACGGACAGGACGAGCGAGTAGATGAGGTCCTTCAGACCAAATCGGTTTTCCATCGGAGTCATCTCCGTGGCCCGTTCCCCCGCCCAGCCTCCGTGCCGGGGGAGAGCATATCCCAATCCGACCGCTGGTCGCGGAGAATCAGCCGGCGCGATCGGCTTGCCTTGGGTCGAGTCGCTCGCGCATCCATTCGCCGACGAAGTTCAATGACAGAAGGGTGATGCCCAGCAGCAGGCAGGGGAAGACGATGAGCCACCATCGCACGCGCACCGGGTTCAGTTCGGTCAGCCCATCCGCGGCGAGGTTGCCCCAACTGGGCATGGGCGGGCGAACACCGATCCCCAGGAAACTCAGGAACGACTCCTGGAGGATCGCCTGGGGCACGGTCAACGTGGCGTAGACGATGATCGGCCCGACGAGATTCGGCAGCAGATGTTTCACGAACTTCCTGGGCCACGGCACGCCCAAGGCCCGGGCGGCTTCCATGAACGGCTGGGCCCGCAGGCTCAGCACCTGTCCCCGGATGACGCGCGCCATGGTGAGCCAGGACACGCCGCCGATCGCGACGAGCAGGATGCCGATCTCGATGACGGTCCGCGTGCTCCCGTCCAGGTCGCCGCCGCGTGCGGTGTACCGATCGATCAGGGCGTCGCCCGCGACCGCGAGCAGGACGACGATCAGCACGTAGGGAAGGCCGTACAGGACATCGACGATGCGCATCATGAGTGCGTCCACGCGTCCTCCGGCGGCGCCCGCGAGCGCGCCGTAGAGGGTGCCGATGACGACGCTGATGGCGGCGGCGGCGAGGCCGATACCGATCGAGACGCCCCCTCCCGTGAGGCAGCGGATGAGGAGATCATTGCCGAGCTTGTCGGTGCCCAGGAGGTGCGCGGGGGCTCCGATGGACGTGTGCCGGGAATGTTCATCGGGGCGCATCGATGCCCACGACGGTGGGAGGAGGTAGGCATTCAGATCGCCCGCGCGGTACCTGGGCGGGAGCGTGTGCCCGGTCGCGTCGGCGCCCGCGGAGGAAAGGGTAAAGGGAAGCGAGCCGAGGCAGACGAGCAGCATGAAGGCGAGAATCGCGGCGCCGACCCAGCCCGCGACGCGGTGGTTCGAGCCGGCGCGGTGTGATCTCGTTGCGCTCACGATCCGTCGTCTCCCAGCGTCAGGGCTTCGCGTGCCATTCGACGCGCGAGCGAGCGTTCCCGCTCGGCATCGCCGAAGTGTCCGATGCGAACGCGGATGGTCATCGGGCGCGGTTCGCGCAGCGCGGGGAGCGAGCCGTCGGTCGCGGCGAACTCCACGCGGACGCTCCCCGGCTCGCCGCGAAGCCCGACAAGTTCGAAGTCGAGGAACCCCTCTGGGGCGCTTCCGCTCTCGCGCAGGGGGGCGAACTCGATCGAAGGCAACGACCGCATCAGGGCCGGTCGGACATCTCGGATCCGGGCGCTGATGGTCACTCTTGCGCCTTCATGATCTTGCGCGATGGGCGATGTGAGGGGAAGGAGCCGCGGCTCATCCGGTCCGCACGCGGTGGCGAAGGCGAGCGCCAGGGCCGCCAGTGTCCCGACCATCGCCCTAATTGTTTCGCTCATTGTTGGAGCCGCCGCTTGTGTTGAAGGCGTAGAATCACGATCTGAGGATGGGTTCCCGGCCCACACCGCCTCCGGCGATCCGGCAAGGCGGCGGGCCTGAAGCGAGTTGTCCGAGTTGGAAACGACCATCCAAGTCCCCGATTCGGTTGACCGCGTGCCGGTGTACGGGGTCGGCGAGCGGAACCTCAAGATGATCCGAGAAGCCCTCGGGGTCAACCTGACGGCGCGTGAGGGTACCGTCCGCGTTCTCGGCGAGGGCGAGGCGGTCAACGCGGCGTCGCTTGTGCTGGACACGCTGATCCGCGCGACCGGCCGGGGGGTGACGATGAACCGCCAGCAGGTGATGGACGCGATCGCGGAGGCGGGCTGGCAGGCCGCCAAGAGTCATCGGCCGGGCCAGGCCGCGCGGGAGGATGAAGCCGCGGCGAATGGCGAGCGGATGAGCGTGTACGCGGGCGGCCGCCCCGTGACGGCGAAAAGCCCGAACCAGCAGGCGTATCTCGATGCGATCCGGTCGCACGACCTGGTCTTCGGCATCGGTCCCGCCGGGACGGGCAAGACGTATCTCGCGGTTGCGGCGGGGATCAATCTTCTGAAGAGCGGGCGGGTCAAGAAACTCGTGCTGGCGCGTCCGGCGGTGGAAGCGGGTGAGAAACTCGGATTCCTCCCGGGAGACCAGTTCGCGAAGGTCAACCCGTACCTCCGCCCGCTGCTTGACGCGCTCCACGACATGATGGACTTCGCGACGATCAAGCGATTCATCGCCAACGACGTGGTTGAGATCTCTCCGCTGGCGTACATGCGCGGACGGACGCTGAACGACGCGGCGATCATTCTTGACGAAGCGCAGAACACGACCCGGGGGCAGATGCAGATGTTTCTCACGCGGATGGGCCAGCGCTCGAAGATGGTCATCACGGGGGACACGACGCAGATCGATCTTCCCGAGCCGGGTGAGAGCGGGCTGATCGACGCGGCCCGGCGTCTCCGGCGCGTTCCGGGCGTGGCGATGTGCGCGCTGGACACGAGCGATGTCGTGCGTCACGAGCTGGTGCAGCGCATCATCGAGGCGTACACGGATGCGCCCGCGGTGCGCGAGCCTCCGGGGGTGAACCGTGGCTGAGCGGTGGCTTGATCGGTGGGGTCGCGGCGGCAAGGGGCGGGGGCCTTCGCGCACCCGTCGGCACGCGCCGAGCGGGGCGTTGGAGCAGTTCCGCGAATGGCTGATGCAGCCGGGCGTGCTCGCGTCGGGGAGCGTGGTGGTGCTCCTGGTGCTCATGTGCGTGGCGGTGATCGGTCTGTCGCGCGGGAGGCTGCTGCCCGCGGAGGGACGGATCGTCGATGAATCCCGGACGGCGCGGGTGGAGTTCGAGGTGATCGACGCCGCCAACACGGCGAGCCGCCGGGCCGAGCGCGCGGTGGTGATGCCCCGTGTGTACAACGCCGATGAGAGCGCGTACCGCGAACTGGAAGCGTCGATCCGCACGCTGCCCGTGGCGGCGGTGACGGCACAATCATTTGACGAGATGGCGCCGGAGATTCGTGCCGCATTCAACCTGACCCCCGATCGCTTCGACACGCTCCGCGCCATCGGCGGGAGCGAGTCGGAGATGGAAGCGTGGGGCGGGCGCGTGGCGCGGTTGATGGACCTGCTCGCGGACACGCCGATCGTGAGCCAGGATGAGCTGCAGCTGGCTCTTGCGGACCCGGCGCAGCGCATGGAACTCCGTCTCCCCGCGGGGGCGGCGCGGAACGTCCGCGAGTCCGCGGCGATCAGCGCCTCGGCGGACAACAGCGCGCTCCTGCGGACCCTGGTGACGGACGCCGGTTTCGTGGGGTCGATCGGCGAGGCGGTGGCGCACCGGCTGGCGCATGGTGCGCGGCCGCTCTTTGTCTTTGATAAGTCCGAGACCGATGCCCGGCGGGCGGCGGCGGCGGCGGAGGTTCCGCCGGTGATGGCGCGGTACCGGGTGGGTGAGGTGCTGGCGCGTCGGGGGCAGGTGCTGACGGCGGAGCAGACGTTCCTGCTTCAGCAGGAAGACGCGCAGTTCCGCCAGAGCCTGCCTCCGGCGGCGTGGATGGCGCGGTGGGCCGGCGTGCTGGGGGTGGCGCTGGTGATCACGGCGGTGTTCGCGGTGTACGTGCGGCTTTTCTACCGCGAACTGGGGCGGACGCCCATGCGGTTCCTCGGATTGGCGATCCTGATGGCCGGGGGGGCCGGTGCGGCGTGCTGGGCGACGATCGCGCAGCCCGGCTGGCTCTGGGGGATGTCCGTGGCGCCGGTTGTTTTCACGGCGATGATCGCGGTGGTCGCGTTCGAGCCGAGGCTTGGGCTGGCGATGGCCGCGGCGCAGTGCGCCGTGGTCGGCGCGGCGCTCTCGCTGCCGCTGGGCTACGTGGCGGTGATCCTCGCGGCGTCGGGGCTTTCCGCGTGGCAACTGCGCGACGTACGGAGCCGGAACGACGTGGTTCGCGCGGCGCTCGTGGTGGGCGCGGGGCTGGCGTTGTCGGTGGTGTCCGTGAGCCTGCTGAGCCGTCCGCTGCTGGCGCAGGGCACGCAGCTGTGGGGGGAAATTTTCTCGGATGCCCTCCGCGCGGGGCTGGCCGGATTCGGCGCGGGGGCGCTCACGCTCGTGTTCCTCCCCACGGTTGAACGGCTCTTTGATGTGACGACGGGCATGACCCTGGGCGAATGGCGTGACCCGAAGCAGCCCCTCCTCCGCAAACTGCAGTTGCAGGCTCCCGGCACGTTTAATCACTCGCACACCGTGGCGACCCTGGCCGAGGCGGCGGCGGAGGCGGTCGGCGCGAACGGGCTGCACGTGTATGTCGGCGCGCTGTACCACGACATCGGGAAGATGAACAAGCCCGATTATTTCGTCGAGAACCAGCCGCGCGGCTTCAATCGGCACTCGAAGCTCAGCCCCGCGATGAGCCTGCTTGTCATCGTGGGCCACGTGAAGGACGGCATCGAACTCGCGCGGGAGTACCGCTTGCCCCGATCGCTCGTCGGGTACATCGAGACGCACCACGGGACGACGCTCGTCGAGTACTTCTTCGACCGCGCCCGGCGGGAAGCGGAAGAGGAGGACGGCGACCCGGGCGCCTCCGCTCCGCCCGACGAAGTCGAGTACCGCTACCCCGGCCCCAAGCCGCGCACCAAGGAGCAAGCCATCCTGATGATCTGCGACGCCGTCGAATCGGCGACGCGATCGATGCCCGACCCGACGCCTTCGCGCATCCAATCGCTCGTGAATCACCTGGCGACCAAGCGATTGATGGACGGGCAGTTCGACGAGTGCAACCTTACCCTCGCGGAACTCCACCGGATCGAGGAGGCGGTCACGCGGACGCTCGCCAGCATTTATCACGGTCGGATCGCGTACCCGACGGCCGAGAGCGACTCGCGCACCGCGGCGGCGTCCGATTCACGTGGACCCGCGGAGCGGGCGGGTTGACCGGCGGATGAGCGGGGCCGGTTCGATCGTTCAACGACCTCGGCTCGTCCCCAGCGCGAAGTCCACCGCGTCCTTGAACTCCTTCTCGCGAGCCTTGGGCAGGCTGTGCCCCATGCCCTTGTAGATGTGCAGGTCCACCTCGCCTCCCCTCGAGCGGATCAGGTCGGCGAACTGCCGGTTCGACGCCGCACCCTCGTCGTGCTCACCGGTCAGGAGGACGTACCGGGGCCAGCGCGCCGGCGGCTTCTCCGGCAGCGGCTGCGCGTGCGGCTCGTAGTGTCCGCAGCAGACGATCGCGCCGTCGAAGAGGTCGGGGTGCTTCGTGGTCACCTGCATCGTGACGTTCGCCCCCTGTGAGAAGCCGGTGAGGATCACCTTTGAGTCGTCGATCGGGTATTTCGTCTTCGTCCATTCGAGCGTGCGCAGCACCAGCCATTCCGATTCGTCGATGAACATCCAGTGGTACCCGCTTCCCGCCGGGCGGAGGGCGTCGGGGCACACGAGGACGGCTCCGAACCTCGACGCGGTGGCGCGCCACGCATCGGCCATCTGCTTTCCGGTCCCGCCCGTGCCGTGCAACGCGATGATCAGCGGCGCCGGCTTGGACGGGTCGTACCTCGGCGGGAGGATGACCATCGGCTCGGTCTTCTCCGCCTCGGCCTTGAACGCCTCGAACTGCCGGGCGCGGTTCGCGCGGATGAGTTCGATCGCTTCCTTGTATCGAGGCTGCTTGCGTGCGTTTTCGAGTTCAGGCGTCGTGCTCACGACCGTCGCGCCGGCGAATCCATCGCGTCCGGCGGTCACGAGCCACTCCGCCGCCTTCGCGGGGTCGCCCGATTGTTCGTAGGCGAGCGCCAGGTTGAACGCCGTGGAACCTCCCCGCGGGTTCATCGGGTGCAACTGAAGCCCGACTTCGATCATGCGCGTCCAGTTCTTTGCCTCGGCCGCGCGAACGAGTTCGTCCTGGAGGTAGCGCGCCTGCGCCGTCGGCTGGTCCGCGGCGGACGCGGCCCCCGAAGCAACGATCACGCCAAGAAAGAGGACGAGCAGGTGGAGGCGGTGCGGCATGGGCAGGCTCCGGGAACGGAAGCCGGCCTATTCGCATGGAGCAGGGGCTGGGTTGCGGCTGGCGCGGGGGTGGAGCCAGTTTCCTCGCGCGCCGCGAGGTCCCGGCGCGGCTCATCGCGCCGGCGACGGCTTTCGCGGCTCGGGGTCCTTCCGCACCGAGGGGCGGACGGTCGCGGGCGATCCGCCCTCGGCGAGCGCCTTCCCCTGGGCCTCCAGAGCCTGGCGGCGCGCCACCTTGACCGCCGTCACGCCGATGAAGGCCCACACGACCATGGCGATGGTGAAGACGACGCGGACGCGGCCCATGCTCAGCCAGATCCCGAGCGCGGCGAAGGCGATCCCGGCGGCGTACAGCGTCATGACGGCGCCGCGCACGCCCAGCGCGCGCTTCAGCATGTGGTGGAGGTGCTGATCGTCCGCCGAGGAGAGGGACTTGCCCGCCATCTTTCTTCGCACCATGGCGAGAACGGTGTCGATGATGGGGATTGAGTAGATGATCAGCCCCGCGACGACGAGGTGCGTCCGGCCCGTGTCGCCCAGCATCAGCACGATGACGATGGTCACGTACCCCATGAGGAGCGAACCCGCGTCGCCCAGGAAGATGGTCGCCGGGTTGAAGTTGTGCGGGAGGAACCCCAGGCACGAGCCGAGCAGGGCGAGGGCGAGGACGACGCGCGCCGAATCGAGGCGTCCGTCGTCCGACGCGGCGAGCCAGAGCGCGATGAGCAGCAGCCCCATCGAGGCGATCGCGGTCACGCCGCTGAGCAGCCCGTCCAGCCCGTCGATGAGGTTGCTGGCGTTGCAGGCTCCGAGGACGAACAGGGCGATGATGACGACGCCGGACCAGTAGATAAGGTCGATGACGAGCGACGAGCCGTAGCCCGGTATCTCGAAGGGGAGCGGGATGCGGTAGACGAGTTCCTGGTTTCCGAGGAAGGCGCCGATGGGCTGGAGGAGTCCCGAGGCGACCTTTGTCCCGATGTCCTGGTAGGAAAGGGCCGCCGCCGCCAGAAGTTGTCCGCCGATCTTGGACCGGGGGATCAGGTGCGCGATGTCGTCGAGCAGCCCCGTGAACATGATGGCGAACATTCCCACCACGACGGAGATCGGCACGGGCAACTGCTCAAAGCGGGACTGGTGAGGTTCGAGGATGCTGACGGGCTTGCCGCCCAGCACCAGGTCCGGGGCGACGTAACTGAACGTGATCGCGGCGAGCATCCCGAGGAAGACCGCGACCCCTCCCAGGTAGGCGATGGGCACACGGTGGATCTTGCGCGATTCGCTGGGGCGGTCCACGATCCCGTTCGCGATGGCCAGGCGTCGCATGATCGGGGTCATCACGAGCGTGACCAGGAACGCGACGATGAAGACACCGATGTACCCGTGAAAAATATCCAGCGAGGTGCCGACGGATGGGACCGGGAGCGCGTGCTCGATCGTCGCGTCCGGGGCAAGCGGGTCGTTCGCCAACGACCCGAAGTCCGACGAGGTCGGCGAGGCCTGCCATGCCAGGATGAGGGGTGTGGGGTTCGCCATCGCGGGGTCAAACGAGTCGCGGAATCACTTATTGATCGGACGCACTCCACCCCCGGGTGCGGGCAACATCGCGGATGGTCCGCGCCAGGTCGATCGTCGGCTCGAACCCCACCGCTCCCCTGATCCGGCGGAGGTCAGGGCGCCTCTGCCGGAGGTCTTCGAATCCGGGAGCATACGCCCGATCATATGGGATGAGCACGGGTTGAATATCGGAACCAAGCGTCCGTGCGACGAGACGCGCCAGGTCCGCAATGCTTATCGACGAGTCGGACCCCAGATTGAACACTCGGCCGTGGCAGGCGGACGATTCGATCATCCGGGGGAGCACCGGCGCGATGTCCCGAACATCACAGAAACACCGGGTCTGCGTCCCGTCGCCGTAGACCTCCGGCGAGCGCCCGGCGAGCACCGCGTCGATGAAGTTCGGCAGGACCATTCCGTACTCGCCCACCTGTCGCGGGCCGACGGTGTTGAAGAACCGCGCCACGACCACGGGCAGTCCCGACCGCGCGTGGTGCGCGAGCGCCAGGTACTCGTCAATCGCCTTGGTGCATGCGTACGACCATCTCAGCGCCGTGGTCGGCCCGTAGACGCAATCGTCTTCTTCGCTGAAGGGGCTTTTGCTGCCCTTGCCGTAGACCTCTGAACTCGACGCGATGAGCACCGCGGGCGGTGTCTCCCGGCGTGCGGCGCACGAAGCCGCGTAGTGCAGCACCGCCGAGGTCTCGCGGATGTTCGTCTCGATGCTCTCGATCGGCTGCTCGATGATCCGCTTCACGCCGACCGCGGCGGCCAGGTGGTAGACCTGATCGAAGCGCTCGTGCGATCCGAACCCTTGCACCGCATCGGAAGCGTCGGACTCGATCACCCGCAGGCGGGTGTCGTTCTCGTGCCCGCGCAAGTTCGATCGCTTCCCGGTGGAGAAGTTGTCCACCACCACGACCTCGTCTCCCCGGTCGAGCAGATGATCCACCAGGTGCGAACCGATGAACCCGGCGCCGCCGGTGACGAGGCACCGTTTGCCGCCGGACTTTCCCGATCTCGCTCCGCTGCTCACCTCGACGCTCCTTCTCCGGCAAGAATAGCGTTCCGAGTCGGTCGCGATCCTCGCGCGGGCCGGGCGTCACCCGCAATTCCGGGTGTATCTGCACCCCTTCCACACAAACCGCCGAAAGCGTTAGAGTGAAAGTCCAGTTGCAAGGGAGCCAGATGATGACCGCCTCGCGCACGCACACCGTTCGGACTCGGACACTCGCCGCCCTGGTCGGCACGCTGACGCTGGCCGCCGCCGGGATGCTTTCGGGCTGCGCGTCCTATGCGAACTACCCCGCCATCGGAACCGCGAAGGACGACGCCGCGGTGAATGATCCCAACGTGGCGCCGGTCCCGACGCTCATGCGCACGGCGTTGCTCCACGTCGTCAATCGTTTCCCGGTCGAAGGGGACTACGTGGTCAATCTCCCCGAGGGGATGACCGCCCGTCGAGCGCAGGAGTTCATGATGAAACTCGGCGATCCGCGCGCCCGTCTTCCTCAGGCCGAGAGCGAATCACTCCCGGTGTATCACATCACGCGGGTCTGGCTCCGCCCGGGCGGAACGTCAGAAGTGGAAATCCTCCGCCCCGTCTACGGCGTCGGCGCGCCGGGCGACCAGGCGGAGTTTCAGCCCGTCACGGTGCGTCTCCGCCGCACGCCGCTCGAGCCGTACAAGGTGGACAGCGTCCGAGTCTGGCCGATCGGCATCGCGGTTCCTCCGCCGCTCTTCGGGTGGGACGGATCGGCGCGCTGAACCCCGGCGGGGTGTTCTCCGCGAGATTCTCGACTCAATAGGTGTAGTTCGCGTTCGGGTTCGTCGAACCGGGGCTTGTGCCGCCCGAATCGCCGGAGAACGCGCCGGCATTCGCGCCGAGGACGACCAGGCACTTGTTGTTTGCCGCGATATCCCAGTTGGCGGTCGTATTGCCCGAAGCGGTGTTGCGCGCGATGAAGTTCCCGGCGCCCGCCGCCTGAACGCCCCAGTCGTTGCCCACCAGGTTATTCCCTTCGACGCGATTGTCCGACCCGCTCAGGTGGATCCCGGCGCCGCTTCCGGTCGCGCCGTTCGCCTCGGACGTATTCTCAAGAATCTGCGAGTTCGAGTCGCACGTGAGGCCGTGCAGCCCGTTCAATCCGATCGTGCATCGGGTGATTGTCCCGCCGATCCCCGAGTTGATTCCGCTGCCGACGTTGCTTCTGATGATGCTGTCGAGCACCGAGCAGCGATCGTCCAGCAGCAACCCGTCTCCTCCATTGCTCACCACGATGCACCCGATCAGGCTCACTCCGCTGTTGGTTTCGAAGCCGTCGAGGGAGTTGGATGCGGCCACGCATTCGCGGAAGATGCAGTCTCCGAACACGAAGAACCCTTCCAGCGAGTTCTGGTTCGATGAGCAATCCACGAAGGAGCAGTTCCCGAACGTGCGGAAACCGCGCCCGCTGTTCAGCCTGGCAATGCACGATCGGAAGATGCAGAAACTATTCGCATTAAAGCCGTTGTCCGAGTTGTTGCGCGCGACGCAATCGCTGAGGATCGAATGATCTCCCACGGCGATCCCGAATCCCACGTTGGATTCGGATCGCACCTGGGTCACCGTGTGCTGCCCGCTCGATCCCCCGGCGACGAGGTTGATCCCGCCTTGACCCCATGAGAGCAGCACGCCGTTGCGGATCGTGATGTTGCTGCGCACGCCGTCGGTGGCGATCCCCTGAAGCGACAGGGGCACGCCCGTCATCGTGTAGCCGTTGAGGTCGATGGTCACGTTGCTCGAGGCGATCTCGATGCCACGAAACGAGGCCTGGCCGGTGATGTTCCCCGTGAGATAGTACGAACCGGACTGAGCAATCCGGAAGAGCGAGTTGGCGTCTCCCGGAGTGGTGTCGGCCCCGATCGGCGTGCGCGGCTCAACCTGCGTCAGCGTCTTGTGCGACGGCGCGACCGGTCCGACGGGAGGCGTCAGATCACCAGCGAGCGCGGGGGAGCCGATGAGGAGCGATCCAACGAACAAGACTCTCTTCAGCATGAAGAACCCCTGGTTTAGAAGCCGCGCTCGCCGTTCTCGAAGAAGTCCAGCGGTGCACGATGCACCGAGCTCAGTGTGCCGCGCCCGGACCGGTTCGCAAGCCGATTCTTCCGGCTCGACGCGCACATTCCACCGAAATCACTCGTTCGCTAGACTTTGTCACCCATGCCACCCCTGACAGTCTCCAACTACCAGCCCGGCACACTCGTCCGCGTCACCCAGCAGATCCCCTTCGGCAAGGGCATCACCACTACCACCGTCGAGGGGACCGTCCTCCGCTTCGGGCAGCAGAAGACCGGCTCGTGGTTCGCCCACGCCAAGGACGACAAGCTCTGGCTCGATCGCCTCGAACTCAGGAAGTCGGACGGCGAACTCGTCGTGGTCAACCTGGATCAGTATTCGGTCGTCGAGACGCTTGGGTGACCGGTGTTCGCGCTGCGGGGCTATTTCCCCGCCGCGAAGAAGGTCCGCAGCGAGTCGTAAATGTCGTCCCGGCTGTTCACCCGGCTTGTCACGAGGTTCGAGTCGTTCTCGCGGCTCCCCCGGCTGGTCTGGCTCCCGGTGATGCTCTCGTGCAGGACGTTGATGAAGTTCCCGGAGCCGTAGGCGCTCGTGACCTGGCAATAGCCGAAGAGGTTCGCGATCGGCAGCAGGTCCTCGACCAGCAGTTTCACGCTGACGCGGTTGTCCGCTTCGCTCGAGTTGTCGCCGTCGGAGAAGTGGAACAGGTAGATGTTCCACTCGGCGGGGTTGTAGCGCTGCGCGATGAGGTCGCGGCAGGCCTGGTACGCGGACGAGATGCGCGTCCCGCCGTCTTCTCGGATGGAGAAGAAGGTCGCCTTGTCCACCTCGCGGGCGGCGACATCGTGGACGATGTAGCGCGAATCGATCCCCTCGTAGTTGCGCCGGAGCCACGTGTCGATCCAGAAGGCCTCGAGGCGGACGAGTTCCTTCTGCTGATCGCCCATCGAGCCGCTGACATCCATCATGTAGATGATGACGGCGTTGTTCTGCGGCTTGCGCACCTCGTTCCATGAGCGGAAGCGCAGGTCGGGCTTCGTCGGGATGACGATGGGGTTGTCAGGGTCGAACTGGCCGAGCATCACCTGGCGCTTGAGCGCTTCCTTGTAAGTGCGCTTGAAGGAGCGCAGGGCCGCCGGGCCGACGGTGCGGATGTTCGTGTACTTGTCACGCACGGCGGTGAGTCGGCTGGCGCCCTTGGGCTGGATGCGCGGCAGTTTCAGTTCCTCGGCGAGGATGTCGGCGAGTTCCTCGAGCGAGACATCCACTTCAAGCAGGTGCCGGCCCGGCTCCTCGCCGCCGGTGTCACCGCCCCCCGGATCGCCCGGCCCCTCGCCGATGCCGACGCCGGAGGAGTTGTCGCCGTAGCGGAAGGTGGGGGTGTCGATGTCGTGGATGGGGATGGAGACGAGGCCGCGGCCCTCCTTGCCGATGAGTTCGCGGCGGGAGAGGAACTTGCGCAGGTCGCCGCGGATCTTTCCCTTGACGATCTGGCGGAAGCGCTGGTGGTCTTGTTCGATGCGGGCGATCATGAGGAGTGCTCTCGGGGCCGCGGCAGGATTCTGGTAGTTGATACGCACAGATGGCGGGGGGGTTCAGGAGGCGTCGTCGCCCGATTCGAGGCTATCGAGCGTTGGAGAGCCTGAATCCAACCATTTCTGCACTAAGAACCGGTTGGCCCGACAGCAGAAAGGCGGCTCCCGCTCATGTGTGCGTTGTTCCAGCAGTACGCAGCAACCGGCTCACCGTCACACGAATGCGTCGCGCAGAGCGATCCGACTCAAGGAGGAGTGACGCACTGTTCCCCCGGGCCTGGATAGGTTGGCTGCGTCTCACAAGCAGGATCAGTGGAATCCGGGTCTGTTGGATGGTCCGAATCAAACCAGTCGCAAGCGTGGCCGTAGTTTGGCGACTCCACAACCGCGAGGACATCCCGATTGCAGACCATGCCGTTACAATCGACATCTCCCGGGCACCAATAGGCCGCTCCGCAGGTGTTGCATGGGCAGTATTCACCGAGATTCTTCAGAACAAGTGAAACATCGGCAAAGTTCACATGTCCATCAAAATTCGCATCGCCCCAACAAAACTGGTTGCGATTGCAGGGCACACAAAGCGGATTGACTCGGCAATCGGTCTGTGGGATCAAGCCGATGTCTTTCGATGTCCCTGCGATTCCATCGCCATCAAGATCGCCTAGGCTCTGTCTGACGGATGACTTGTACGGCGCCCGTTCGGCGTGGCGTTCGGCGCTTGTCAGGTTGCGCCTCGTCTGATTGTCCGCGACACTGTCGCCTCCGGCAAGGAGGCCGACGATGCCGACCGCAGGACGCAAGCAAGGCAGAGGCGATCTCTCGGATGCGCAGTGGAGGCTGATCGAGCCCCTGCTGCCGAAGCAGAGGCGCGGCGGCAAGTGGAACGATCACCGCCTGATGTTCAACGGCATCCTGTGGGTGCTGCGGACGGGCGCGCCGTGGCGCGACCTGCCCGAGCGTTACGGCAAGTGGGGGAGCGTCTATCACCGCTTCGGCCGCTGGCGGAAGGACGGCACCTTCGACAAGGTGCTCAAAGCGCTGCGCATCAGGCTGGACAAAGAGGGGCACATCGACTGGGACCTCTGGTGCGTGGACGGGTCGAGCGTGCGCGCCTCGCGCTCTGCCGCGGGCGCTTCGAAAAAAGCGAAGAGGCCCCGGGAAGCCGGGGAGATCACGCGCTGGGTCGCTCGCGAGGCGGGTGGGGATCAAAGCTCCACCTGGTCACTGACGGTCAGGGAGTTCCCCTGGCCGCCGTCGTCAGCGCCGGGCAGGCGCACGAGTCGACGCGCTTCATCGAAGTGATGGAGAAGGTGCGGCCGCCGCGCTGGATCGGCTGGCCGCTGAAGATGGCGGGCGACAAGGGGTACAGCTACCCGAAGGTGCGGGCGTTCCTCGAGCGCCGCGGCATCGAGGACGTGATCCCGCAGCGGAGCGATCAGGTCAGACGCGAGGGCCGGAAACGCTTCGACCGCCGCGCCTACAAGCGCCGGGCCCGGGTCGAGCAGAGCGTGGGGTGGCTCAAGGAGAACCGCCGCGTGGGCACGCGCTACGACAAGCTCGCGTCGAGCTTCCTGGCCTTCGTCAACCTCGCCATCATGCGGCGATACCTCCGACTCCTGGCCCCCGATGATCCGTCAGACAGAGCCTAGGCATCGACAACGAACCTCGAACGGATATGGCTCCGCAGCAAGAATCTCCCGGTCCTGAATGTCTTCAAAACCATCACCATTCATATCGCCGCAAGGGTTTATCGCCCTACATGGCCAACCGATGTACTCGTCTATTCCCAATCCAATCATTGCCGCAGTGTCCTGATGAAACGCAGCCGGATGAGGTTGCCCACTGGCGGTGGACGGGGTGGATCGATGGGATGATATCCGTCGATCCTTCCCGAAGGAGGTCCACCGGATGGTCAAGGGACAGAGCAAGCGGAAGTACACGGCGGAGTTCCGCGAGGCGGCGGTGCGGCTGGTGACGGTCGAGAAGCGGACGGTGGCGC
>JAEUIV010000086.1 GCA_016795005.1 Phycisphaerae bacterium | reverse complement strand
CCCTTGACCATCCGGTGGACCTCCTTCGGGAAGGATCGACGGATATCATCCCATCGATCCATCCCGTCCACCGCCAGTGGGCAACCTCACTCGCCCGTCTGCGGATGGAACACATCCACGCCGTTGATCTTCACGCGGATGCTGTCGTATCCCTTCGGGTCGGCCCCCTTGGGCGCGTCCAGCGGCGGCAGGATTTCGATGTCCGGTTCGCCGAAGATCACGAACAGGTTGCCTTTGCCCGTAGTCTTCAGTTCAGCGAAGCCAATGAGGTCTTCGAGAGGAGATGAAAACCCACATTCCGACGGCTGAACGCCTCTCTGACGACCGTGCGCTCTGCATCCAACGTGTACAACTCCCAGCCGATGCCGGTGTAAGGTTTGCCAAGCCCCAGATCGTGCCGGTCCCAGTCGGTTTAAGAACAAGAGAATTGCTTTGTCACCCCCCAAGCAGCATGACACCTCTAAGTGCTTTATCGACAGGACATTACGTCGTCTGGCGCCCGCCAAAAGGTGACACATATGACAACATTTCGCGGCCTTCGTCATCACCTCTCACCCTCTCCACCCAAGAGTTCGAAGTCGGTTTTTCTCCCGGAGTTCTAGACCGGCCCGCGAAAGCGGGCCGGTTGTCGATTGGAAAGCCGAGAGCGCTCCTGGCTTCGGCCGAAAGGTCAGAACTCGCGGGAATGGCCGGGATTCTGGCCAACGTGCGGCCGAGCAGTGGCTCTCGGTTTCAGGCACCGGAACAGGGGTGGGATCAGAACACCGTGCCGTTCGGGTCGAACACGACCCCGAGACTCTCGAACTCTCGAACTCTCGCGTTGAATGGGACCGCTTGTTGACATGTGGGCCTGCAGTGCGACGGGTCCGGACCGGTCTGGTTGGCCGACGAGATCCGAGAGCCGGATCGACGTCGCGCTCACTGGGTTGTTCATGCGGCACCAGTCTCCAGCAGGTTTAGCAACGGCCGATGCTCCGCAAAGCGGTGATTTCGAGCCTCTGCCACCGCCGCCGGGGTTACCGGCTGGAATCACGTCTACCGCACGGTGTCAGGGCGTGGCTGCTTCGGAAGCACTTATTCTACGGGCCGAATGGGCCCGGCAGCCGTTGGGCCGCGTCCTCGGTCATTGACTCGCACCCGGAAGCAGACCCCTCAGGCCTTCTTTCAGCCGCTCACGAAACTCGCCAGCCACCTCGTCGATGGCCGAGGTCACGGCCTCGAACGGCACGCCAATGAACTGCCAGAGGCGCTCTGTCGACCAATAGGTCTCGGTCGAGAAGTAGTCCGGGTAATGATCCTGGTGCGCCGAGTCCACCTTTCGTGGCACGAGAGCAGCCACGCCGACTCGTAGCGAACCCGGATCGCGCAGGATCTTCTCCTGCACGAGGTGTGCGTAGACCGGTGTAGATCGGGTCCTGCCGTCGTTGGAACTCACGATACCGCTCGGCCAGAACGTCCGGATCGCAGATTCTCTCCAGCCCGTCGGCGAAGTGACGCCGGATGATCTCGACGGCCCAGGCATGTTCATCTGTCGCCGTCACGCCACATCCCCCAGGTCCAGCAGGTTCAGCCACGGCCTATGCTCCGCCACGAGGTGAATCCGAGCCTCTGCCACCGCCGCCGGGGTCAGCGACTGGAACCATGCCCACCGCACGGTGTCCGGGCGTGATTGCTTGGGCAGCAGCCATTCGGGGGCAAGGGCACCGCTCGCCACTTCTGCGTGTCGAGTGAGTTGGTCACGCAGGTCTCGCGTGTAATTGGCGTAGAGCACCTGCTGGTCGGCCACGATCAGATAAAGGCCCGGCTTCTCGGGCAGCTGCGAAATGCCCGCATCCGCGTCCACTCGTTCGGTCGGCTCGACCGCTACGCTGCCGGGGGCGGCCGCCTTGCGGGCAGTCTTGCGGAACCCCAGGGCGGCCCAACGGATATCCAGCGGCTTGATGCCGGGCTTTATTCTGGACGCGAGCTCGTCGAACTGCGCGGCGAGGCTTGGATCGCACAAGATGTCGTCAAGGCTTGGGGGTTCGTCGTGCCGCAAGAGTTCCTGCCGCTGGAGATGGCGTGCCGCCCACTCGGCGACGAACGCGTATGGCATCAACGCACCGAGTTCTTTTGGAAGCATAGAGAGGGCATCAAGACCTTGGAAGCCGAGGAGGTGATGATGCCGGAACGGACCGAGCGCAGCAGATACCTGCACGCTGAATACGACCTGAGCGCGAAGTGCTTCAGGCACCTGGATGGTGCCGCGATGGTGTATTCAGAGTCGGATGCCAAGAAGCGTATTGGACTCGACTGCGTGCTACCGAACACCCCGCGAGCCAAAGTCAGACCGAAACTGTTCCGGATCGACGGCTCGATCGACGTGGCGCAGTGGTCTACCGCGCTCTGTCTGTTCTTTCGCGCCAATCCCCTCGTCCATGAGTACCTCGCTGGTGCAACGGGACCTTCGGTGGACACCATCGCGAACGCGCCATGACTCAATCACGGCGACGCACGCAGCGATGGTGGTCGGAGAAGTGCGCGAGCCGATCCACAAGGGTGCGAAGGACTTCGTCCGCCGAATCCGCCCCAAAGACCCGATCGTCTGGTTCGCTCGGGTATCGGATTCGCTCATCCACTCGCTGGTCGGCCATTCGCCCGCTCCAGCCCTCGACGCGCATGCCGATGATCAGGCGCTTGTAAATCCAGGCGAAACAGATCTCGGACATCGTGCCCGCGCCTCCGCCGATGGCGATGACCGCGTCGGCATGCGCCACGACGGAGTTGCGGACATGGTCGAGACCGGAGGCAAGGACGACATCCACAAATGCGTTCGCGTCCCTGGGGTCGTGCCCGGGCACAATGCCCACCGTGTCCCCAGCCTGATACTTGGCGGACGAGCGAGCCCCGCGGCAGGCCGCTTCCATCACACCACCAAGCCCGCCGGTAAGCACGCGATAGCCAGCGCCGATTAGAGATCGGCCGATGGATCCATGCGCCCCGTGAGATCAGCCGCCGCGCGCGGCGCAGGATCTTCGCATTGATAGCGGTCAGGCGGTCGGAGCCGAGATCGATGAGCCGCTGACGGACCGGACGAATCACGCCGTTCGGAATGGTGATCGCCACCTCCAGGTGGTCGGCATGCACGGCGAGAGTGAGGTGCGGGTATCCGGTGAATGCGCCACGCTTCGGCCGGTCCTTCAAAGGGAGGAAGAGCGCCCGATCGGAACGTCGCAAGATGGCCCACGGTAAACTCACGCTTGATCTCAAGCCCGACGACGAAAAACAACACCGACAGAAGCCCATGGTTGACCCAGTGGAGCAACGAGTGCGAAAACGTGGCCGAGCCCCACAGGACGCCCAGGGGCTTTTCCCAGAACGCGACGAACTGTGCGCCCAGCGGCGAGTTGCTCAGCACCAATGCCAGGACGGTCGCCAGGCCCAAAAGCAACCCGGAGGAAGGTCCCCAGCGGACGAACCTGAACGCCGCGGCCTGGATGCGATGGCCAAGCGGGGCGAGCATCGCATCGGCCAGCGAGCTCTCGTCCCACGTGCCGGTGTAGCAGCGGCCATTGATGAAGAAGGCGGGAGCCGCAGGAGCACCGCTGCGCTGCGCACTTTCGATGTCCGCTCGCACCCGCGCCCGCGCCGCGGCCACGGCGGCTGGGTCGTCTGCGCCACGTTCACCCCCGAATCCGTGGCTCCGCGCGATCCGGTCGATCTCGGAGGCGGTCAGGGTCGGCCCACGCTCCATGAACGCTTCGTGGAGTTCCCAGAACTTGCCGGTCGATGCGGACACGCGCTCCGTGATCTCGGCCGCCCGCATGGCGTCTGGCTTCCCCTCGACGGGAAGATGCCGGAACACGTACCGCATCCGATCGCCGAAGCGGTTCCGCAGCCCCTCGACCACCGCGTGAACCGCGCGGCAGCGGAAGTCCGCATAGCTTCCGTACTGGACGAGCGTCATCTCCGCATCGGGAGAGCCTAGGATGTGATCGCGGACAGGATCGACCGGAGGATCAATCCGGGTCGGCGCAATGCTTGGCATGGTCGGCGAAGTCTAAGGTGCGGCGCGGAGACCGAGTGGACATGTGACTGCCCGCAGGCGGAAGCGATGAGGGCACCGGCGACCCGACGTCAAGGGATCATCACCGGCCGCGGCCGGCACGACGCAGCAGCACCTCGCGCAGCACGATGGCGTGGTTCTGCTCGGCGTCCTTGGCGCCGTAGACGAGCGTGACGCCCTGCTTCCCGGCTCTGCCCTTCTTGCCGCGCGTGGGTGGGGAAGAGTGTTCGAGCACCAGTGCACGGAGTTCACCGAGCGCGGCGTAGGCCGGGCCTTGTCGGTCGGTCAACTCGGCCTTGTATCGTTTGCGAAAGTCCGCCCAGCGCGAGAGGTCCGCGTGGTACCAGCGACGCAGGTCCTTCGAGGGCGCGACCTCCTTCATCCACAGGTCCACTCGCGCGGCGGCCTTGGTCAACCCGCGGGGCCAGAGGCGGTCCACCAGCACGCGGAAGCCGTCGCCCGGTTCCGGGTCGTCGTATACGCGCTTGAGTCTGACTTGGTCACGTGCCGTGCTCATGATCGGCACTCCTGAGCGCCTTGTGCACTCTGCTCCTCGTTGATCGCGGCGAGCATGACGGTCGAGTGCGCGTACGCGCCACCGGCCCGCATCTCGGCCGCGACCCAAACAGCCTCCATCAACTCCGGCGGAGTCGCGCCGGCGCGCAGCGCGGCTTTCGTGTGAGACTGGATGCACTGCTGGCACTGCGTGACATGCGCCACCGCGACCGCGATGATCTGCTTTGACTTTGCGCTCAATGCGCCTTCAGCGAAGACCTTGCTTTGGAACGCCTGAAACGCCGCGGACACATCCGGCGTCAGCTCGCGACGCTGCGAAGCGATGGTCTTGAGCAACTCCCGATCAGATGGGTTCTGCATGGCATGTCTCCTTCTTCCGGGTTCACGAACTGGGGCCGGTGGACGACGGGGTGTGACTCGCTGCGCTCGCAGTGCGGATGTCGTCGATGGTGTAGTAACACCGTGGATCCACTTCGCGCGCTGCACGAAGAACGTGCCGGGTCCGGGCACGGCTTACTTGCACAAAGAGCATGGCCACAGCCCCGTCTCTTCCCTCCCCTTGGAACCTCGTGACAGCGAAGCCTTCCCGGTGAAGCCGCTCGAACAGCATCGCCCCATCTCGGGTGAACACGCGCACCACCTGACTGCCGAATGGAAGCCATCCCTGGAGGGTCACTCCGATGTAGTTCCCCGTCGCAGCGCCGAATGCGAACGCGATGCCATAAGCAGGCTCCGTCCGGATGTGCTCGATGACCGCCGACACGACGAATACCCAGATGGTCATCTCGAGGAGCCCAAGCAGCCACGCCACGCCCCGGTGTCCGCTGACAACTGCCACAGTGCGCATCGTCCCCAGGGATACGTCGCCGACGCGGGCGATGATGATGGTCACGCACCCGAAGATGATGTCCCAGGTCATGCCTTACTCCGTTTAGCGACGCTGCCGGCCGGGTCAAGAAGCGAGATCGGGCTTGACGGCGAGAACTGAGCAAGGTGCCTCGCGCACGACCCGCTCAGCCGTTGATCCGAACACCATGTCCCGGATGTTCCAACGGTCGCGCGTGCCCAGCAGAACCAGGTCGCATCGTTGCTCCTTCACGAATCGCACGATGGCATGGCCGTAACCACCACCGCGCCACTGCGACTCAACGCACTGGTAGGTGGCTTTCAGTGCGCTCAGCTCGTGCGCAGATGGCGCGCAGAACTCGCGTAGGCGGTCCTCGACACGGCGCCGAAACTGAGCCGAGAAATCGGGCATGTTCACCTGGATTCCCACAGGGGGACGGAGTCCGTGCCACGGGTCGTCGTACACGTGGAGGATGCTGAGCGCCGCGCTGTCCTGCGCCGCGGCTCGGATTGCTTCCTGCAGGGCGAGCATGGAAGTCTCCGTGAAGTCCACGCAGGCCACGACGCTGCGGAACGGCCCCGCGTGGTCCTCTCGGACCAGCAAGACCCGTGTCTTGGCACGCTGCATGCAGGCGGCAGCCGTGGGACCGATGCCTTTGTACGCATCGTGGACGCCGTGCGCTCCCAGGACGAGCAGGTCCGCACGAGCCTGAGCCACCGATTCCAGGATGGCATCGCGGGGACGGCCGACCTCGATGTCGCACGTCACATCGGTCGGCACGCCCGTGTCAGCCAGAAACCGGGCCCAAGACTCCCTCGCATCCGAAACCAGATCGGCCTGGGTCGGCAGAGTGAAGGGGAAGAGCGGATGAGGTGCCAGCTCGAACGACGGGAGCGCCACCACGTGCACGGCTCGCAACGATGCGCGGTTGCAGTCCGCGATGCGCCTGGCCGCCTTGAATGCCACGGCGGAGCAAGGGGAGAAGTCCACGGCGACGAGGGCGGAGTTGAGGCTACCCATGTGATGCTCTCTACGGTTCACGGCTGCACAGGAAATGTTGCTGCGTTGCGATGCCGCGATCGACGCATGCTACTCGTTTGCCCCTTGAAGCGTCATCAGGGCCTCGGAATCGGGACGATGGAGTTTGCCGGTGAGTTGCTGGGTAACGACACGTGCCAGCGCGCTCGCGGTGGCGATCTCTTCCACCGTGATGGAGTTGGCGCCTGCTCGCATGACCTCCAGCCCCTGGCTGAGGAACGTAGTGCGTGCTGAGATGTGCACGTCCGGGGACAGCGCACGTGCCGCCGCACATGCCCTCACGGCTTCGGCGCCGTCCGGAATCGTGACCGCGAGAGCCGCGGCCGTCTCGATGCCTGCGCGGCGCAGGACCTCGGGGTCGGTCATGTCGCCGCAGAGCACGGTGACGCCGAGGCCGTCTTGCCTGCGGATGGTCGCAGCGTTGGTGTCCACGACGGTGATCGGCACCCGGTGTTTCGTCAGTTCATCGGCAAGTGCGCGTCCGACCGGGCCGAAGCCAGCGATGATTACGCCCCGGCGCTGTGCACGGCCGGACGCGGCCCCTGCTTCACGTCCGAATGCGCCGGCTTCCGGTCCGACTGCTCCGACCCCATCAAACGGCGCGGCCGTTCCATTCTCCTGACGTTCCTGACGGAACCGTCGCCGCGCACGGGCATCGGTCCGCTCAACAACTCGGGAGATGGCCGCGTCGAGCTTGCGGGACGCCGCGCCGATCGCGGCGTACAGATCGCCAGCACGAGCGTGAACGGCAATCGGCGATCGCCCGTTGACCCGCGCCTCCATCACGCACCGAGCATCCGCAGCGCCGTGCTTGGGGCCGTTGACGTCCTCGAAGTGAACCTCGACGGCCGTGATTTTGGAACCGTACCGTCGAAACGCACCGGCGAGTTTGCGATGCACCCACGCCTCGATGGCGGAACTCGTCTGCAGGTTGCCGGGCCTGATGTAGATGGGCAGAATCGTTGAACTCGGGGGCATGTCATGCTTCCTGAGATGATCGTGGTCCTATCGATCGAAGTGACGCTCACGCTCCGGTTGGTACTCGATCCGCTCGACAATCACGCGACTGGACACGCGTCCCCCTGCGCACTCCACGCTGTCGCCTTCGCGGGCGCCGAGCAGCGCCGCCCCCAGCGGAGACAGCACCGAGAGCCCCCCGGCGTCAGGGAACGTCAGGTCGAGCGCCTCTGACTCGTCCTCTCCGGGGTAGCGCACGCGCACACGCGAGTTCATCGTGACCACGTCCGGCGGCACCCGGGGCGGCGCGACTTTTCTCGCACTCTCCAAGAGCGACCGAAGCCGGAGCACGGGTGCGTCGGTCCAACTGCTCGAGAGCAACGGCTCAAGTCGGGTGCTATCCAACGTGCTGACGATGGGTCGGGTGGTCATGGCGGACTCCTTGCGTGTGAGACACGCGACAAGACAACAGTGGACTGTGACGTGTGGAACGGCGAATCCGCATCAAAGGTGGAGGTCGCCGGCCGCTTCGGGCTGGTAAAGCACGCTGAGGATGTCGCACGCGCGCTCCTCCCCTCCCGGAACCCGAAACGTGACCGTCTGGCCAACGCGGCACCCCAGCAGGGCAGCGCCCAAGGGCGCAAGCACGGAGATCGCGCCATCCTCGGGGTTCGCGTCCTCCGGGAACACCAACGTCATGGTCCAGGTGCGTCGGCCGTCTCTCAGCCGGGCACGCGAGTTCATCGTGACCACATCGGGAGGGATCTCGTCGGACCCTACGACGACAGCCCGGTCGAGTTCGCTCGCCAGCGTGGCCAGGTACGGACGGTCCCGGTCATCGCCCCCTCCGCCCCGGCCGCTGCTGGCCGACGCGATCAGGGCACGCAGACGCTCCATATCGTGCTGTGTGACGTGGATGGTTCGGTTGTTCATGGTGGTCTCCTGCCGCTTGGCTTCAAAGGCGTCCGCTTCGTCCGAGGCCGATCATGGGAAGATGCCGCGCTCGCCGTACACCTGCTCGATCCGTCGCAGCGCCACGGCATACGCTGCATCTCGCCAGTCCAACGACTTGTCCGTGGCCATCTGCTTCACACGGGCATAGGCCCGTTCGAGGATCTCGCGCAGCCGCTGGTCCACCTCCGCGGCGTTCCACGCGGCGCCGCTCCGATTCTGCAGCCATTCGAAATAACTCACGATCACGCCGCCGGCGTTGCACAGAACGTCCGGCAGCACAGCGATGCGACGCTCGCGGAGCACCGCGTCGCCCTCGGTGGTCGTTGGGCCGTTGGCGCCCTCGGCAACGAGCCGCACCTGGAGCAGCCGCGCGGTCTCGCCCGTCACCTGATTCTCCAGCGCCGCGGGGACGAACACGTCGGCCTGTGTGGCGAAGAACGCTTCGCGAGAAATGGCCTCAGCGCCCGCGAAGCCGGCGACGCCGCCTGTCTTCTTCACATGCTCGGCGAGCACATCGGCGTCGAGTCCCGCGCTGGTGGACGCCTTGATCGCCCCGGTCGCGTCCTGCACCGCGAGCAGTTTCGCGTCCTTGGCCTTGAGGATGCGTGCCGCCCACGAGCCGACCTTGCCGAACCCCTGCACGGTGTAGGACAGATCCGCGACCTTGCGGCGCTGGTCCGCCGCCCACATCTCGATGAGATCGACCACACCCTGCCCGGTCGCCTTCTCGCGCCCCACCGAGCCGCCCGCGCTCACCGGCTTGCCGGTGACGACGCCCAATGCCCGGAAGCGTTCCTGCGGCGGCAGGGTGGCGGCGTACGTGTCCACGATCCACGCCATCGTGCGTGCATCGGTGTTCACGTCCGGGGCTGGAACGTCGTAGCCCGGTCCGATGTTTGCGCCCAGCGCGTACACGAATCGGCGCGTCATGCGTTCGAGTTCCCGGCGGCTCAGCGTCGAGGGATCGACCTGCACGCCGCCCTTGCCGCCGCCGAAGGGGATGTCCACCAGGGCGCACTTGATCGTCATCCACGCCGCCAGGGCGCGCACCTCGTCGAGGCTCACGTCCGGGTGATAGCGGATACCGCCCTTGAACGGCCCGAGCACGTTGTTGTGCTGCACGCGGTAGCCGGAGAACATCTCGACGCGCCCGTCGTCCATCTTCACCGGGAAGTTGACGCCGATCTCGCACGCGGGCGAGGAGAGGATCTTGCGGACCTCGGGCGCGAGGCCGATGGCCTCGGCGGCGCGGTCCATCTGATCGCGCACGCGCTGGAACAGGCGTGGGTGCGCGCCGGCCGCACCGATGCCGTTCGCAACGAGAGTTGCGCGGGGAGTGGTTGAAGAGGACTTGGCCGGTACGGTGGCGCTGGTCATAGTGATACTGCTCCGTTTGAGGTGTACGGGTGCAGAGTGCAAGCGTTGTGCCAATGCGCGAAGGGAACTCGCACACCGCAATCGCGGTTCCTAATCCAGGATTGAGGTCCAGCCGACTCAGTGCGCGGGGAGATTCTCCCCGCCGGGGAGATTCTCTCCACCCGCGTGGTCCCGGACCGTCTCCGATGGAGTGCCTCTGGCCAGCTTGTCGCGCAGCGACTTGCGGTCGATGCCGAGGATCGCGGACGCCTTCGTCTTGTTCCCGCCCACGCTTTCGAGCACCGCACGGATGTGCTCCACCTCCACCTCCCGGAGCGTCCGGTGCGCAGCCGTGGGTGCCCCGGATGGGGTCGGGGTGACGTAGCGCATGACCGTCGGCAGGTCCACAGTGTCGATGACGCCTGCCTCCGCAAAGATCACCAGTCGCTGCGCCAGGTTCTGGAGTTCGCGCACATTCCCGGGCCACGAGTAGCGCTTCAGGGCGTCTACTGCCGCGTCAGTGAGCCGCGGGGCCGGCACCGAATCCTGTTCCGAAGCGGTTGTCAGGAAATGCCGGAAGAGCGGCACCACGTCGCCCTCGCGGTCGCGCAGCGCGGGGAGTTCGATGGGCAGCACGTGCAAGCGGAAGTAGAGGTCTTCGCGGAACTTCCCCTCGCGGGCCAGACCTTCAAGGTCCTTGTTGGTCGCGGCGATCACGCGGACATCAACCGCCCGCGACTGGTCGGCGCCCACCGCCTGCACCATCTTCTCCTGAAGCACACGCAGCAGCTTGGCCTGGGCGATTGGCGAGAGCTCCGCCACCTCGTCCAGGAAAAGGGTCCCGCCATCGGCGGCCACGAAGAAACCCTGCCGGGCCGCTGTCGCGCCGGTGAACGACCCCTTGGCGTGTCCGAACAGTTCGCTCTCGATGAGCGACTCGGGAATCGCGGCGCAGTTGACCGCGAGGAACGCGGCGGGCGCACGCGGTCCGCGGTAGTGGATCGCCCGCGCCACGAGCTCCTTGCCGGTCCCGCTCTCGCCCGTGATGAGCACGGGCACACTGGCACCCGCCGCGCGGTCGATGAGGCGATAGACGCGCTGCATCGCGGGCGATGTCCCGATCAGCCCGTCGGGCGCCGCGACCGGAGCGGCGTTCTCCACCTCACGTCTCGTTCGCACCTTGTCGAGGGCCGAACGAACGGCGTGACGGAGTTCCTCGTCGGAGAACGGCTTGGGGAGGTAGTCGTCCACCCCCTCGCGCATCGCGGAGACAGCGCCCCCGACGGTCGCGAACCCGGTGACCATAATGACGCCCACGCCGCGGCAATGATCGCGAACGTGACGGACAATCTCCATGCCGTCGCCGCCCGGCATCCTCAGATCGGTCACGACAAGATCGATCGAAGCCCGGTCCAGCACGCCGATGGCCGCGGCCACATTCGCCGCCGAATGCACCTCGTGACCCTCGGCGCGCAGGTTGCGCTCCAGCACCTCGCGGGTCGCGGGTGAATCGTCAACAATGAGGATGCTGGCCGTATCGGGTTTCACCTGTGTGAGCCTACTCAAGATGGTGCTGCGGCACGCCCCGGGAGCCGGACGCGGAACACACTCCCGCGCGAAGGCTCGGACTGCACGTCGATCGTGCCGCCGTGTCCGGCGACGATGCCCTGCACCACCGCGAGGCCCAGCCCGGTGCCCTGCCCCACTTCCTTTGTCGTGAAGAACGGGTCGAAGACGCGGCGGAGCACGCCGGGCGTCATTCCGGAGCCGGTATCCTCCACAGTCAGGACCACCCCATCATCGTCCGCGGCGGTGCGGACCGTCACGGCGCCATCGGCCCGGATCGCCTGCATGGCGTTGATCACCAGGTTGGTAACCACCTGGCGGATCTGAACGGGGTCCGCCTCGATGTCCGGGAGCCCAGCCCCCAGTTCGCGATTGAAGCGCACGCCGGGGTTTTCGCACCCGGCCTCTAGCAAGAACATGGCCTCCTCAACAACGCCGTTGAGATTTGTCGGCTGCTTGGATGCCGGCGCCTGGCGGGCAAAGACGAGCAGCTTGCGGATGATCTCACGGCCGCGCAGAGCCGCGTCTGCAATGCGGTTCAAGTCCGCTCGGACCTGGGCGGGCACCTCTTGAGCCTTGAGCGCGAGCTGCGCGAACCCCAGCACGTTCCCCAGCGGCTCGTTGAGCTCGTGCGCGACGCCGGCGGCGAGTTGGCCGATCGTCGCGAGCCGGTCGGCGTGTCGCAGAGTCGCCTCCATCTCGGCGCGGTGCTGTTCGGACTCCACACTTGCGACAAACACGCCTACTTGGCTTGCGACGGTTTCCAGTAGCGCACGCTCCTCGGCGAGGAAAAGTTCGCCCGACTCGCGCATCGCCGTGCCCGGGGTCTGAAGATAGCCGAGGACCACTTCGCCTCGTTCATTCCCTGCGACACGAAGGGCAACCTGCAGGTGCTGAGTCGAAGAATCGAGCGGCTTCCCCAGCGAGGAGACCTCGATCTCGTCCAGCCGAAGCCGCGCCACCGCTTGCTCTGGGAAACGGCATGCACTCGGGAGCACCGCCACCACTTGAGCCAGACGCTCCCGGAGTGAACCACGCCGTTCTGCAAAGACCGCGGCGACCTCGTACAGGCACGTGAGTTCCTTGACCCTCTCAGCAAGCTCAGCGACAGCCGTGCGCTCCTGCGGCGATCGGTCGGGTTGCGGGGCAGGCGGCTTCATGAACGCTCCCTCAGTTCCGAGGTTGTGACTCTGCGCGCCCTCGACGGACGATCTCCACCGAGCAGGGAGCATTCAGCGCCACGGTCATGGAGACACTCCCCACCAGGAACCGCTTGATTCCGCGAACGCCAGTCGCGCCGACAAAAATGCAGTCGGCACCGGGGCCATCCCAATTCTCCGCTACGTCGAGCAACCCATATTTCGGGTCGTGGGGACGGACGAGCGTTGTCACCGACACTCCAGGACACATCGCTTTGAGGAGTTCCGCTCCCCGTGCCGCCACAAGGAGCGCCGGACGCTCCGCGACGGCATCGGAGTCCAGGACCGGGTCGCCACCCCAAACGGTGTTGGGCGTCCAGTTGGAGAGTTGTGCTTGCACGCCTGTCTCGAAGGTCGCGACGAGAATCCGCGTTCCAAAGGGCCATCGCCGGCTCGCCACCGATCGGAGGGCAGCCCGGGCATCCGGCGATCCGTCATCACCGAGCACGATTCGCAGCGGCCGATCGCCGGCCCGATCAGGACCTCTCGGCGGGCGACCAACTCGCACCGAACACCTTGCCTGGGTGACGACGTGATGGGCGACGCTCCCGAAGAGCAGCCGCTTGAGTTCTCCGAAGCCCCGCGAGCCCATGACAATGAGGTCCACGCCATCGTCGGTCTCCGCACGCTCGATGATCTTCCAGGCCGGGGCTCCAACGCACACCTCGGCCGCCACGTTCCACGCCGGGAAGAGTCCGCGTACTCGCTTCGCTCCCTCCTCCGCGACGGCAGAGCACACTTCCATTGTTCCGGGGATCGCTCGTTTCGTCGGCCCCGCCGCGGGCTGCTTGGCTTCGGCTTTGGCCATGGTGCGACCGTCGATAACGGCAAGCACGGCTACCTCCGCGTTCTCGGGCAGGCCTGCGTGCGATAGGCCATCTATAGCGGCTTTAGCACCGTCTGATCCGTCATAGGCTACGAGTAGTCTCATGGCATTCCTCATGCCTGACGCAGCCCAAAGGGCGGCCCAATGGCCGATCCACAGTTCGCCTGTCATTGATAGTGTAGTGGCACCTGGGATCAGTGCCGGAAACCACCGATTGAGCGCGAGAGTGGCGGCGCACAGCTACGCCCACCTCAGACCCGGGCGCCAGCGATGGAGAGTTGGACGCCGCCGTCCGACGGCAGCCCGCAATCGACTACCTACGCACTCGGTTCGGAAAAGTAGCGGACCGTTGTGGTTGCAAGGTTTGTTCCCGGTCATCGACTCAATGCTTCGGACTCCATAGTACTTGCCAGCCGATGCCACCACGAACCAGATCCAACTTGGCCGTTGCCGATCGCGTCCTCGCCGGGCTCCCGAGGCTCTCGCTGGTGATGCGGCACGAGTCGTGGCGATCGGCCGGAAGGCGCGGCCTCACACCGACGCAAGCTCAGATTTTGTCGATCCTCGCGGAATCGGCCAGCTCCATCGGTCTCAAGGAAGTTGCGAGGCAGATGGCGATCACGACACTGGTTTCCAAGGGCCTGGTTCGCAAGGCAATGTCCGAATCCGACGGTCGTGCCGTCGTGCTCACCTTCACCAAGCCGGGCATGCGGGAAGCGACCACCGCCGCGGCATGGCCTCCTTACTTGGTGGAAGCCATCGATGCGCTGCCCGAGTCCGAGCGGGCGTGCTTGCTGCGCGGCCTGATTGGCATGATCCGCACGCTCCAGGAGCAGGGCGCGGTGCCGACGGCGCGGATGCCCACTCCGGCGCTGACGCGCCCGAGTAGGCTTTCGATCACGGCTAACGCCTAGGTTGCTCTCGCCCCGCTCACGCGCGACCAAGCAATCGCGTCGCGCAGGTATCCAGTAGCCAGTGGCACCGCGCCGAGAGCGACCGATCCGCGATCACCACGATCGTCCACGGACGGGTGAGCATCCCCGATTGGTGTCCCCGATGCCGCTGCGCCTCGTTCACGACGAACCCAGTGCTATGTCGCTCCCCAACCGCCGCGACATAGTTGCCAGCATCCTCGCCCGCGGCAACCTGCGCCTGCATGGCCGCGTTGTGGACGATTTCAGCGAGCCGGAGAATCTCGACGAGTGCCCACGGACATGCCTTGAGCTTTCCGCGCTTCTCGCCCTTGAATGGACGCCGGCGAGCGGCCCGAGAACGGAGCGATGGGGGGCCTTAAACCTCGGACGGTTGATGAGCGAGCTCGAGTGCGTGACGGTGACCGAACTTCGGCGGCGCTACACCGAGGTCTTCGGCGAGGAGGCGCGCCCGCACCACAGCGCCCCCGGCGTACACGCTATCGTGTGGCGGAGGATCGAATGGCAAAGAAGAAAACAGCCCAGAGAGCGGACGCCGCGAAGATCCCCGGCACGTACAAGGCATTCATCGCCCGTTACCCGGCGCTCGGCCGGGCGCACGAAGGCGTCGCGAAGGCGGTGGAGGGCGCCGGCCCGCTCGATGCTCGCACGCTGGCGCTCATCAAGATCGGGGTCTGCATCGGCGCCGGGCTGGAGTCGGCGATGCGGAGCCACGTCCGCCGCGCGAGACAGCACGGGGCGAGCCAGGCGGAGATCGAACAGGCTATTCTCCTCGGCATGAACACGGTCGGCTTCCCGCGCACGGTCGCCGCGTGGAGCTGGGCGCAGGAGCAGTTCAAGCGCGGCGAATGATCGGAAGGAAGGCGTCGCGTCGTCATCGGAGTGCCCCGCGTGCAGACGCTCAACGCCAACCCGAATCTCGCGCTCCATCCCGCGCCGACCGCGGCCCGCGTTCACGCATCGCTTCCGCAGTTGCACGCACCCCGCAATCCCGCGAGGGAAGCATCACCGCCCCGCGCGCCGGACCACGTGCGGGCGTCGCGGCGGATGGTCGATTCTCACGGCCGGACGATCCGCGACCTACGGATCAGCATCACCGACCGCTGCAACTTCCGATGCGTCTACTGCATGGAGCCGGACGTCCTCTTCTCGCCCCGGGAGTCACTCCTGACCTTGTGGGAGATCATCCGCGTCGCGCGCATCGCCGAAAACCTCGGTGTACGCAAGATCCGGCTGACGGGCGGCGAGCCGACGCTGCACCCTGAACTTACCGAGATCATCGCGGGGATCCGTGGTTCGACAGGCGTTGAGATCGCGCTGATCACCAACGCCTCACGGCTTTCACGTGCCTCCCTCCGAACGTGGAAGCACGCCGGGCTGGCCCGCGTGACGATCAGCATCGACTCACTTCGAGCCGATCGCTTCGCCCGGCTCACGCGGTCGGCGTCCTCGCCCGAGGAGGTGCTCGCGGGTGTCGAGGCGTGCCTCGCCGAGGGGTTGACGCCGCTCAAACTCAACGCCGTGCTGATCCGGGGCTTCAACGACGATGAGGCCGCGGACCTGGCAACACTGGCGCGGCGATTCGCGATCGAGATGCGATTCATTGAGTACATGCCCCTCGATTCCGCCCACGCCTGGGACGCATCCAAGTGGGTCAGCGCCGCGGAGAGCCGAAGGGCGATCGAGGCTCGCTTCCCCCTCGTTGCGTGCGGTGATGATGAATCCTCGAGCACGGCCCGCACGTTCGCCTTCGCGGACGGCGCGCCCGGGCGCATCGGATTCATCGCGCCCGTCAGCAGCCCGTTTTGCGGCGCGTGCAGCCGACTGCGGCTGACGGCGGACGGGAAAGTCCGCCCGTGTCTCTTCAGCACCACCGAGTGGGATCTGCTTCCGCTGCTGCGGGGGAGCGCGTGCGACGAGGACATCGCGGATTTCCTGATCGACGCGACGTGGACCAAGCAGCCCGGCCATGGCATCGCTACCCCCGAGTTCCGCCAACCCCCGCGCCCGATGTCGGCGATCGGGGGTTGAGCGCCACCCATGCCCCCTGACTCACTCTCCATCCTTGCGATGCTCTTCCTTATCGTGGGGGCGCTGTACGCCTTGGTCGGCCACGCCGGCGCCTCGGGTTACCTCGCCGTCATGGCCCTGATGAGCGTCGAGGCTCAGGTCATGCGTCCAACGGCGCTGGCGATCAACGTACTGGTCGCGGCGATTGCCTTTGTTCAGTTCGCCCGAGCCGGACACTTTTCATGGAGGCTTTTCTGGCCATTTGCGGCCGCTTCGGTCCCCGCCGCGTTTGTCGGCGGACGCATCCACTTGCCCTCGGAGTCGTTGACCGTCGCGATCGGCGTCGTGCTTCTGCTGGCCGCGGCGCGCATGGCGTGGGTCGCGCTGCGTCCACACGTTTCGAAGCCCAAGCCCGCTCCGCCGCCGATCCTCACCGCGCTCACGGTCGGGGGCGGCCTCGGGATGATCGCGGGACTGACCGGCACCGGCGGGGGCATCTTTCTCAGCCCCATGATGCTGCTCTTCAACTGGGCCGGCACGAAGCAGACCGCGGCGACCGCCTCGCTCTTCATCCTTCTTAACTCGGTGGCGGGCCTCGTCGGGCTGGCCACCGCGGGCTGGACACCCACCCCTTCACTCGCCCTGCTGGCCGCAGCGGCGTGCATCGGTGGCTTCGTCGGCTCGTCCATCGGCAGCCGCCGAGCGACCCCCTCCGCCCTCAATCTCGCCCTCGCGGCGGTGCTGCTCATCGCGGGGCTGAAACTGCTCATCCACTGATCGAGCCGCATCGCTCCCGATCGAAGTCCTACGCCCACACCGGCCGCTTCCAGATCGGCACGTCGCGCTTCAGCCGGTCGATGAAGTCCGCCATCGCCGCCATCGCCTCCGCTCGGCGCGACGATCGAATCTCCAGCACAAACGAAACCTCACCCACTCCGACACGGCCGCGGCTGTGGAGCGCAACAACGGATTCGAGTCCGTGCCGAACGCCCACGCTCCTCGCCAGGCATTCCAGTTCGCGCTGCGCCATCGGGTCATACGTCTGATAGTCCAGGGCAATCAATCCGCGCGCGACTCCCGGGTGATCCGGGTCCGATTCGTCGCGGCGAACGATCCCTTCAAAGCGGACGGTCGCTCCGACGGAGCCGCTGCGCAGGAGCGCGGCCCGTTCAGCCGAATGGGCCGCGAGCGCTCGCTCCTCAACCTCCGGCGCGAGCGGACCATCCACGATGATCGCGGCAATCATCATCCGCCCCCCACCAGGGTGATCAGCGCCACTTCGTCGCACTCAGCCACGACCGTCTCACGACCCGCGAATGCCCCATTCACCGCCAGACGCGGAGCCGACAACGCAAACCTCAGCGCGGGGTGCTGTTCAGCCAGCGCGGCAGAGATCTCATCCACCGTGGGGTGATCGCCGACAACCACCATCACGCGATCGGACCCCGCGGCCGACGCCGCGGCGCCAAAGATCAATACATGCACCGTCATTGCCGGAGTGTATGGTTTGTGCGGAGGTTCCCGCATGGGTTTTCGCGGTCAGGCGTTCGCGTTCGAGTCCCCCGCGGCCGCGGTTGAGGCCATGATCGCGCGGCTCGCCGACGGCCGGGCCTCCGACCACGCGGAGCCGGTCCCGCTCGACGACGCCCGCGGACGAATCCTCGCCGAGGCGATCGCGTGCGACCGCGACAGCCCCCCTTTCGATCACTCGGCGATGGACGGCTACGCGATCCGCACGAGCGACCTCGTTCGCGCCATCGGACACACCACGCAAGGCGACCACGTATCGTTCCCGGTTGTCGATGAAGCGCGCATCGGGTCTCCACCACCCGCGCTGCCCGAGTCGGCGGCGATCAGGATCGTGACCGGCGCGGCCGTTCCGGCAGGGGCCGACGCCGTCGTTCGACGCGAAGAGGTGAGCGAGCACGCCGACGGCGGCCGGATCAGCACGATCTCGATCGCATGGCACGCCGCGACCCGGGTCCGCACGGGGGACAGCATCCGCCGCCGCGGGGAGAACGCCCGCGCTGGCGACGCCGTGCTTCGTCGGGGCGTCGTGATCTCTTCCGCCGCGCTCGGCACGCTCGCGGCGACCGGGTGTGTCCGTCCACGCGTGTATGCGCGCGTGCGCGCGGCGATCATCACCACCGGCGACGAACTTGTCCCCCCTCATGCCAGGCCCGCCGCCTTTCAGATTCGCAATAGCAATGCTCCGACGATCTCCGCGACGCTCGGATCGCAGCGCTGGATGGAAGTCGTCTCCGTGACGCATTCGGGGGACGAGCCGCGCAAACTGGAGGAGACGCTGCGCGACGCGCTCGGCCGTGCCGACGCCGTCGTGCTGACCGGCGGGGTCTCGATTGGCCACCGCGATCCGGTGCGTGAAGCGGTCGAGGCGGCGGGCGCGGAGATTGTGTTCCATGGGCTGCCGCAGCGCCCCGGCAAGCCGATTCTCGGCGCCGTGCTCGCGCGCAAGGATGGTTGTCCCGCGCCGATCTTCGCCCTTCCGGGCAATCCTGTCTCGGCGATGGTCACATGCACCCGCATCGTGCTGCCGGTCCTTGCCGTGCGCGCCGGCTCGTCGGCGGACCGGCTTCCATCGCCCTGTCTTCCCCGGCTCGTTCCGCTCACCAATCCGGATGGCCTGGCGCTCGACCTCTGGTGGCACCGCCTCGCCCGGCTCAACCGCGCGGGGGAGGCGGAGTTGATCGACGCGCGAGGCTCAGGCGACATCATCGCGGCCGGGTGCAGCGACGGATTCCTTGAGTTTCCGCCGCTGAGCGCGCCGACTCCAGCCCGATCGAGCCGGAGCGAGCCGCCGCTCGTACCATTCTTTGCGTGGCCGTTCTAAGAAGGCCTCTCGATCCGAATGGACCTCGTCCTCCGCGGCGTGATGCACGCGCCGGCAACCATCCGACACCAGGACTCTCAGATGACGACGCATCCCGGAGCACCCGCGAACAAGCAACTTTCACACGCCGCGCCCGACGGCTCGGCGCGAATGGTGGATGTCGGCGAGAAGCCGATCACGCGGCGCTCGGCCGTCGCGGAGGGTTTCGTCCGGATCTCCGCCGAACTCGCCCATGCGATCCGCACGAACACCGTCGGCAAAGGATCGGTGCTCGAAGTGGCTCGTCTCGCGGGCATCCTCGCCGCGAAGCGAACGGACGAACTCATCCCGCTCTGCCACACCCTCCCGCTCGACGCGGTGGACGTGCTGGCGACCCTCGAACAATCTGAACGCGGAGTTGATCACCGGGTGCGCGTCACCGCGACCGTGCGAACGCAGACACGCACCGGCGTAGAGATGGAAGCATTGACCGCTGTCTCGATCGCCTGCCTCACCATCATCGACATGGGCAAGTCCATCGACCGCGACATGGTGATCGAGGGCGTGCGAGTGCTCGAAAAGCAAGGCGGACGTCGCGGCTCGTACTCCGCCCCCCCGGCGCCGGGAGGTCCACGCGGATGAGTGATTCGCAACCCATCCGAGCCGCCGTGCTGACCGTAAGTGACCGCTGCGCGCGAGGCGAGGCCACGGACACTTCCGGCCCGGGTCTGTGCCACATCCTGAGAACCCGGTTGAACGCGGTGATCGTCGCGACGCGATGCCTGCCGGACGACCTGGAGGCGCTCGCCGCGTGTTTCGTTGAGTGGAGCCGCGCCGAAGCCGGCATCGACCTCGTCATCAGCACCGGCGGCACCGGCCTCGCGCCCCGCGATGTCACCCCCGAAGCCGCCAGGCGCGTCCTCGAGCGCGAGCACAGCGGACTCATGGAACTTGCCCGGCTTCGATGCATGAGCAAGACGCCGCGCACGTTCCTTTCGCGAGGCATCGCCGGCACCATCGGCCGCACACTCATCCTCACGCTCCCCGGCTCGGTGCGCGGCTCGAGCGAAAACCTCGAAGCGCTGCTCGACATCCTCCCCCACGCCATCGAAACACTGCGAGGCGAAGTGCAGGACGACGGCCGCCCGGACGCCGCCGCCGTCACCGGAAGGGTCGTCCGGCATGAACGCTGAACACGCGGGTATCACGGCGGCGTTTCTCGACACCGTGCAGCCGGTCGTGCTCGTCGGCGGACGAAGCCGCCGCTTCGGCCGCGACAAACTCCGCGAACCATTCGGCGAGCCGGGGCGAATCCTGGTCCAGCGACCCATCGAGACCCTGCGAGAACTCTTCGGCCAGCGCGTGAAACTGGTCGGCGACTGCCATCCGAGCGTCCGTCCCCTCGCCGACGGGGTCATCGTCGATGAGCACCCGGGAATCGGACCGATGGGCGGGATCATTTCCGCGTTGAATGCGTGGCCCGGCCCGGTCTTCGTTCTCGCGGGAGATATGCCGAACTTCTCGGCGGCCGATGCGCGGCGGATCGTGCGCGCCGCCGAACTGAGCCGCGATTGGCAGGCGGTGCTCGCCCAGACCGACCGCCCGCACCCGTGCGCCGGGATGTATTCCGCCTCCGTGCGACCGATCCTGACCCGACACGCCGCCCTCGGTTCCTACAGCCTCGCCTCCGCAATCCGGGAAGCCTCAGCCGTGTTCGTCCCGGTGGACTCAGCGTCGGCTCACAATGTCAACGCCCCGCACGATCTCCCCGCGATGATCCCCGACGCCGCCGTCCCCATGTTCGATCGCGGTCGTCATGCGTCAGGTAGCATCATCGCGTGCCTCGCACACGAAAAGTAATCACGGCAGCAATCGTCGCCGGACTCGTCTCCTTCTCCGGCGCGCAGCCGGGAGAGGTGCAGTCACGACCAGTCCATCCCGGCATGGTCTGGGTTCCGCCCGGCGAGTTCATCATGGGCAGCACGGACCCCCTGGCCCGACCCGATGAGTCTCCGAAACACCGCGTACGCCTGGACGGCTTCTACATCGATGTCACCGAGGTCACCAACGCCCAGTTCGCGGAGTTCATACGCGCGACCGGCTATCGAACCGTCGCGGAGCGACCCGTTGACTGGGAAGAACTGAAGAAGCAGGTTGAACCGGGCACCCCCAAGCCGCCGGACGAGATGCTCCAGCCCGGCTCGCTCGTCTTCACGCCGCCGGGCCATGAAGTCGATCTGCGGTTCTTCGATCAATGGTGGACGTGGACGCTCGGCGCGGATTGGCGGCACCCCGAGGGACCGGGCAGCACCATCGTCGGGCGCGAGGACCACCCGGTCGTGCATGTCGCGTTTGAGGACGCGCTCGCCTACGCCGCCTGGGCGGGCAAGCAACTCCCGACCGAGGCGCAGTGGGAATACGCGGCCCGCGGCGGATTGAAGGAACAGACCAATGTCTGGGGCGACGAGCCGATCGAACCGAAGCGATGCAACACCTGGCAGGGGCACTTCCCCGACCGCAACACGAAGGAAGACGGCTTCGAGCGCACAGCGCCGGTGAGATCATTCCCGCCGAACGGCTACGGCCTCTTCGACATGGCGGGCAACGTGTGGGAGTGGTGCGCGGACCTGTATCGCCCGGATACATACGCGCGCCGCGTAACGGAGATCGGTGCCGACGGCGTCGCGGTCAATCCAACAGGCCCGACATCCAGCCTCGACCCGCGCAGCCCGCACGCCCCGGAATCGCGCGTCCACCGCGGCGGCTCGTTCCTCTGCAACGATTCGTACTGCGCCAGTTACCGCCCCAGCGCCCGCATGGCGTGCTCGCCGGACACCGGCATGTCCCACCTCGGATTCCGCTGCGTTCGCGCGGCCCCGCCGCCGCCGTGATGACCATACGCGTCTGCCGCTGCTCTGCAACCTGCGGCGAGATCCCTTCGAGAAGTCGATGGAAAACTCGAACACCTATCACGACTGGATGATCGACCGGGCGTACGTGCTCGTCCCCCTGCAGGCCGTCGCCAGCAAGTTCCTCCTCTCGATGAAGGAGTTTCCGCCCAGCCAGGCGCCCGGCGATTGGAGCCTCGACACACTCGAACGACAGATCAAGAGCATGACCCTCGAGGGACAATGATGATCGCCGTGGGGGCGAGGAAGCCGGGTTCATCCATGCGATGAATGAACGCGGTTCGACGACGGCCGCCCGCCCGCGCTTAACAAGGCCCCTTTCCGCGGCTGATCGTTGTGGACACAAGGGTGGATCGCAATCGAGTGTGGCCCTGATTGACGATCGCCTTGGTAAACTCATCAACGATCCGTAGCGAGGCAGCCGGTCGCAGACACCTCCCAAGCGCAAGGAACACATGCATGCCCCTTTCTCGTTCGCTCCGTCGGTCGCTCACGCATGCGGCCGCCGCCGTCCTCTCACTCGCGTTCGTGTCCGCCGTGGCGCGGAGCGCGCCTCCGTCCCGGCCCCACATCGTTCACATCATCGCCGATGACCTGGGGTGGAAGGACGTGGGGTTCAACGGCTGCACCGACATCAAGACGCCGAACATCGACCGGCTCGCCGCGGAGGGGGCCGTCCTCTCGCAGTTCTACGTGCAGCCGATGTGTACGCCGACGCGCGCCGCGATCATGACGGGGCGCTACCCCTTCCGCTACGGCCTCCAGACCGCCGTCATCCCATCGGTGTCGGCGTATGGGCTGGACACGACTGAATGGCTCATGCCCCAGTGCCTCAAGGAAGCGGGCTACACCACTGCCATCATCGGCAAGTGGCACCTCGGCCACGCCGACAAGAAGTACTGGCCCAGGCAGCGCGGCTTCGATTACCAGTACGGCGCCATGATCGGCGAACTCGACTACTTCACCCACGACGAGCACGGCGTGCTCGACTGGTTCCGCGACAACGAACCCGTGAAGGAAGAAGGGTACACAACGACTCTGCTCGGCAAGGACGCGGCGCGGCTGATCGAGCATCATGATCCGTCAACGCCGCTCTACCTCTACCTCACCTTCAACGCGCCGCACACGCCGTACCAGGCGCCGCAGGAATACATCGACCGCTACCAGAACATCGAGGACCCCACGCGACGAATCTACGCCGGCATGGTCGCCTGCCTCGACGAGGAGATCGGCCGCGTCGTCACCGCCCTCGAAAAAAAGAAGATGCGCGACAACACCCTCATCCTCTTTCACAGCGACAACGGCGGAACACGAAACGCGATGTTCTCCGGCGTCATGGCCGATGTGTCCAAGATCAACCTCCCTTGCGACAACGGACCCTACCGCGAGGGCAAGGGAACCCTCTTCGAAGGCGCGACGCGCGTCTGCGCCGTCGCCAACTGGCCCGGCCACATCAAGCCCGGGAAAGTGGATGGCCTGATCCATGCCGTGGACCTCTACCCCACCCTCGCCGAACTGGCGCACGCCTCGACCTCAAGGAGCAAGCCGCTCGACGGCGTGAACGTCTGGGACACCCTGGCTCGGGGCAAGGCCTCCCCGCGCACGGAAATCGTCTACAACGTCGAACCGTTCCGCGCCGCGGTGCGCCAGGGTGATTGGAAACTGATCTGGCGCACGATGCTTCCATCCAGCGTTGACCTGTACAACCTCGCGAGCGATCCCGCTGAGACCTCGAACCTCGCCCAGGCCCATCCCGAAAAGGTCTCCGCGCTCCAGCAACGTATCGAAACTCTGGCCAGAGAAAGCGCCAAGCCGCTCTTCCTGATCGACCAGTTCAAGGTCGTCAATCTGAACATGAAGGGCGAACCGATCCTGCCCACGGACGATGAGTTCCAGGCCGCCGACGCCCCGTGATCCCCGCGCGCCGGCAAGACCCAAGAAAGGCATTCATGCATACCCGTCTCACCGGCGCTCTCGCGCTGCACCTGCTGGTTGCGTCCGCTTCGCTAGCCCAGGAGGCGGCGCCGACGCTCGCAAAGGCCTCGGACGGCATCCTCCCCATCCCCGACTACACCGGCGACCTCTGGACCCGCCGCGCACTCCTCGGCGACTTCAACGGCGGGCGCACCAACCTCGCCAACGCCGGCGTGCAGTTCGGGATCGACTTCAACCAGACCGTCCAATCCGTCGTTGACGGCGGCCGCGACATCAACACCGCCTACGGCGGGACGATCGACTACAACCTCTCCCTCGACCTCATGCGCATGGGCGTCCTGCCCGGCGCGCTTATCAAGTTCCGGGGCGAATCACGCTACGGCGAGACGGTCAACGCGGACGCCGGCCCGATCCTGCCCGTCAACGCCGACTTCATGTTCCCGCTCACCGCCGAACTCGATGAAGGCGTCCCCCTCGCGATCACCACGCTCCTCTACACGCAGTTCCTCTCCGAATCGTTCGGGGTTTACTTCGGAAAACTGGACACATTCGACGGCGATCCCAACGAGTTCGCCTCCGGCCGGGGCCTCACGCAGTTCCAGAACCTCAACTTCATCTTCAGCCCCACCCCGCTTGTCACCGTGCCCTACAGCACGCTCGCCGCGGGGCTGGTCTGGTTGCCGACGAAGCACATCACCCTCACAACGAGCCTCCTCACCACCGCCGATTCGTCCACCACCACCGGGTTCGACAAGATCGGCGACGGGTGGACCTGGGCGAGCGAGGCACAGTTCCAGTACCGCCTCGGCCATCTCCCCGGCGGCTTCAACATCGGCGGTTCCTACGCCTGGGCGCAGCATTTCTCCACCATCGGCCGACGATTCGTCTTTGAACCGGGCGAGGGCATCACCCCTTCACCAGACGCCGATGATTCGTGGTCGATCTACGCCAGCGCCTGGCAATACATCGTCGCCGATGATTCCTCGGAAAGCGCGGAGACGCCGATGAACCTCCTCGACGGCGTGCCCGACCGCAAGGGCCTCGGCCTCTTCGTTCGCGCCGGCTTCGCCGATGAAGACACCAACCCCACCGACTTCGCCATCAGCGGCGGCATCGGCGGACGCGGCCTCCTCCCGAGTCGCGATCACGATCTCTTCGGCGTCGGCGTGTTCCACAACGAAGTGCAGACCCGCCGACTCACCTCGATCGTCGGCCTCGAGGACAGCACTCAGGGCTTCGAGGCCTTCTATAACTTCGCACTCACCCCAGCCGCCGGGCTGACCTTCGACGTACAGGTGGTCGAACCAGCCACCGACCGCATCGATAACGCCGTCGTGATCGGGGCTCGCCTCCTCCTGCGCTTTTGATCCGGAATGGGCAGATTCCCGGCGTTTTGACGGCATCCGTTCGGGGGGTCGCCGGGCTTTGTCAAGGGGAGGCCCGATCCGGTATTCTTTCCCTCCCGCTCGGCCCACCTCGGGCATGCGATTCATGAATTCATCCTCTTCGGATCGGAGTTTCACTTCATGGCCACCTCAGGCGTGATTACACAGGTCATCGGCTCAACATTCGACGCGCAGTTCCCGGAAGATCAACTGCCGAGTATCTACAACGCCGTCCGGGTTGATGCCGAGACCCGCGTCGGCCGCCTGAACCTCACCGGAGAAGTTCAGAAGCACCTCGGCGGCGGTCGCGTCCGCTGCGTTGCGCTCGGATCGACCGACGGGCTGACCCGCGGCATGGCCTGCGCGGATCAGGGCGGACCCGTGAAAGTTCCGGTCGGCGAAAAAGTCCTCGGCCGAGTCTTCAACCTCCTCGGCCAGCCGATCGACAAGGGACCAGCCGTGCAGGCGGAGCGCTACCGGGCCATCCACCAGCCCGCTCCCGAGTTCAACACCCTGAACCCGAAGACGGAGATCCTCGTCACCGGGATCAAGGTCATCGACATGCTCTGCCCCTTCGTCCGAGGCGGCAAGATCGGACTCTTCGGCGGCGCGGGCGTCGGAAAGACCGTCGTCATCCAGGAGATGATCGCCCGAGTCGCACGCGAGTTCGGCGGCTACTCCGTGTTCTGCGGCGTGGGCGAACGCACCCGCGAAGGCAACGACCTCTGGCGCGAAATGAAAGAGGCCGAGTACACCGACGACAAGGGGAACAAGGCCCACGTGCTCGACAAGGTGGCGATGGTCTTCGGCCAGATGAACGAACCGCCGGGAGCGCGACTCCGAGTCGGACTTTCCGGGCTGGCGATGGCCGAGGACTTCCGCGATCAGTCGGGCAAGGAAACGCTGATCTTCATCGACAACGTCTTCCGCTTCACCCAGGCGGGTTCCGAGGTGTCGGCCCTTCTCGGCCGAATGCCCAGCGCCGTGGGATACCAGCCCACGCTCAGCACCGAGATGGGCGAGATGCAGGAGCGCATCACCTCGACCGACAAGGGCGCCATCACCTCGGTGCAGGCGATCTACGTCCCCGCGGACGACCTCACCGACCCCGCCCCCGCGACGACCTTCAGCCACCTCGACGCCTTCATCGTGCTCAGCCGAGGCATCGCCGAAAAGGGCATCTACCCCGCCGTCGATCCGCTCGCCTCGACGAGCCGAATCGTCGATCCGCAGATCCTCGGCGAGCGCCACTACCGCGTCTCGCGACGAGTGCAGGTGATCCTCCAGCGATACAAGGAACTGCAGGACATCATCGCCATCCTCGGCGTGGACGAACTCTCCGAAGAAGACAAGAAAACCGTCGGCCGCGCACGCAAGATCGAGCGATTCCTCTCGCAACCCTTCTTCGTCGCCGAGCAGTTCACCGGATTCGCCGGCGTCTACACCCCGCTCGACCAGACCATCGACTCCTTCGAACGCCTCTGCAACGGCGAGGGCGACGACCTGCCGGAAAGCGCCTTCATGTACGTCGGCACGCTCGACGATGCCCGCAAGAAGGCGGAAAAGATGGCCAAGGGCTGATCGCCGCTCGTCGCGGGCAGTTCACTTGAGATTCGTGAACCCAGGGATCAATCCCTGGGTTCTTTCGTTCAGGACCGAGACGATGCGACCACGAACGTCTCACCCGATTCGATCGTGCCCGGCTTCAGGACGCGGGCGTAGAGCCGGCTCTCGCCGGGGTGAAACTCCTGCTTGATTCGCCGGGAATCAAGGTCCCTGAAGGAATCGCGGATCGTCGCGCAGGGGTTGGCGAAGGAAGTGATCTCGAGTTCGACGCCGCCCGCGAAACGCAGCCGCGCGCCCGGAGAAATCGACGCCCAATCAACACCCGAGATGGTGAGATTCTCACCGGTGGTTCCCGGAGCGATGGGATGTCCCTCGCCGCGCAGTTTCTCGATCAGTTCGAGGGAAAAAAGCGAGACCGCGCGATCCGGCCCGCCATGATGCTTCCGGTCGGCCTGCGCATCGCCCTCAACGCCTTCGACCGTGATGCCGGCGCGAGGAACCGGCGCCTTCGGCACGCCGCCTCTTGAAATATTGATGCGCGCGACGTGAGGTCGTGAAACGATCGCACTCATTTCACACGCATCGGGGGGGCGCCCGCGGAAAGGATGTCCCCCGCCAGCGAGAGCGTCACGTACTTCGTGGAAACCGGGTCCACCATGCGCACCTCGAACTGAACCTGGTCGCCCTTCACGATCGCCTCGCTCGAATACGCGCGGAACCCGTCGTACTCCGCCTCGGCCAGTTGCATCGCCTGGACGAGGCCGACGTTCGGTTCGGCCAGCCGGATCCGAAGCACCGTTCCGTTTCGGTTGAACGCGCCGTCGTGCCGCTCGATCACGCCGGCATCGGTGGCGTCGAGTGTCATGTGATGCGACGGGTCGCCGACGAGCATGACGATGTTGTAAACGGGCTTGGAATCCTTGGTCGTGAGTTCGATGCGATACGGCAGACCGTTGATGACGTGATCCAAAGCGTTCGTCAGCGCATCGTCAAACGTGATCTTCGAGGCATCAAGCGCCGCGATCCGCTCGGCGTTGGTGGGAACCACGGGCCGGTTGAACGAGGACTGCGCCGCGGCGGGGCCGAGCGCCGTGACGAGCAGAAGAAGCGCAAGCACGGGACGGATCATTCAGTTCTCCGTGAATGAAGTGGTGAAGTCGCCGGTTGGATCAGCGGCCGCGCTGGCCGCCGCTCCGGTTGGGGCGCTGGTTGAAGGATTGGGCCGGGGCGTTCTTGAACGATTTCGGGCCTTTGTTGATGTCGTTGAACTTCGGTCCCTTGGTCGGGACCGGAAATGGCGCGGGCTTGGGTGATTTTTCGTTTTTGGCCATGGAGGGTCTCCAGAGGTGCTTTGCGAGACGATTGTACCCGTGCGGCGGACGTTTGGTTGATGTGTCGTCCGCATCATCATTCTTATGCGCGCGGGGTGGCGATAACAGCGGTTGTGCGCGTATCGAATATGGGCGGATCGGGTTGTTCCATGCTCAATTACACGGGGACAACCTTGAATTCGATTGGAATGGGGATAGGCTCCGGGTGGCGCGTTTTCGGCGTTGTTTCCGGGGCGTCGGAGGGAGAGCGATGAATCGAGTCCTTGTGTTGTGCGGATCACTCTTCCTCGCGTCGGCGGGCGCGGGCGGCGCTGTCGTGCAGATTCCCTCGTGGATGGACAACACGCTGTATCAGGACCCGGCGGGTTCGGTTTCGAACGGGGCGGGGGCCGGGATGTTCGCCGGTCGGAACGCGCTGGCGCAGAACTCGATCCGGCGCGGGCTGATCCGGTTCGATGTGGGGTCGATGGTTCCGGCGGGGGCCGTGATCACCGGGGCGACGCTGACGCTGTTCCAGGCGTCGGCGAACGTGGACGATCAGGTGGTGTCGCTGCACCGCGTGCTTGAATCGTGGGGGGAGGGGACATCGAACGCGACGGGCGGCGGCGGTGGGGGAAGCGGAGCGGCGGCCACGCCGGGCGATGCGACTTGGATTCATCGTTCGTTCAACACGACGCCGTGGTCAACGGCGGGGGGCGTGTTTGACCCGGCGGCGAGCGCGTCGGCGTCCGTCGGCGGGAACGGGTTCTATTCCTGGTCGAGCGCCGCGCTGGCGGCGGATGTCCAGGCGTTCCTCGATGACGGGGCGACGAACTTTGGTTGGCTTGTGCGCGGGAACGAGTCGATGAGTTCGAGCGCGAAGCGGTTTGCGACGCGCGAGGAGCCTTCGGAGTCGCTGCGGCCGGTGCTGACGCTGGAGTATGTTGTGCCGGGGTCGGGCGGGGTGGCGCTCCTCGGCGTGCTCGGCGTGAGCACGGGTCGGCGTCGGCGCGGCGCCTGGTGAAGGGTTCGAGGTCCCTGAGGAGCGTGGTGATGCGGATGAAACGTGGTGTCGTGCGGGGCGCGATGGCGGGGCTGGTGCTGGCGGCGAGCGTGAGCGCTTCGGGTCAGACCCAGAATGTGTCGTTGCGCGCGAGCCACGACAACACCCTCTACGAAGACGGGTTCGGGCTGACCAGCAACGGCAAGGGCCAGTACATGTTTGTCGGGGTGAACGGCGGGAGCGTGAAGCGGCGCGGCATCATCCGCTTCGACGTGTCGGCGATCCCGCCCGGATCGACGATCACGAGCGTGACGCTGACGATGAACATGTCGAGGTCGAACGCCGGGGTTCAGTCCGTCGCGTTGCACCGGGTGCTGGCGGGGTGGGGCGAAGGCTCGTCCGACGCGGGGGCGGAGGAGGGGAGCGGCGCGACGGCGAAGCCGGGTGACGCGACGTGGATCCATCGCCTGTTCCCGGACACGTTCTGGACGAACGCGGGGGGCGACTTCGCGCCCGGCGCGAGCGCGAGCACGTCGGTGAACACCGGCTCGACGAGTTGGAGTTCCTCGGGGATGGTGGCGGACGTTCAATCGTGGGTGAACAGCGGGGCGACGAACTTCGGGTGGGTGCTGAAGGGGAACGAGGTCGGCTCTCGGACGGCCAAGCGGTTTGACAGCCGGGAGCATCCGACGCCTTCGCGTCGTCCGGTGCTGAACCTGACGTACACGGGCGCGCCGCCCTTGTCCGGCGCGTGCTGCCTGCCGTCGGGCGACTGCGCGATCACGCTCGCGGGGCAGTGCGAGAATCAAGGGGGGACGTACCAGGGGAATGGTGCGGGCTGTTCTCCGAATCCATGTCCTCCGCCGCCGACGGGGGGGTGCTGCAACCCGACCACCGGCGCCTGCACGACGACGACGGCGTTGAACTGTGCCGCGACCGGGGGCGTGTACCTGGGGGACAACGTGTCCTGCTCGCCGAACCCGTGCCCGCCGGGGCTTGTGCCGTTCGTTGATGCGCTGCCGATCCCGGCGGTAGCGACGCCGACGACGGGGGTCGCGGGGGGCGCGGCGCATTACGACATGGTGATCACGCGGTTCACGCAGAAGTTGCATCGGGATCTTCCGCCGACGACGGTGTATGGATACGCGGGGACGTACCCTGGGCCGACGATCGAGGCGCACGCGGGGCAGCCCGTGACGGTGCGGTGGGTGAACGACCTGCGTTCGACGTCGGGTCAACTTCTGACGACGCACGACCTGCTGGTTGATGAATGCCTGCACGGGCCCGATGCGGCCGGGCCGCTGCCCCTGACGGTGACGCACCTGCACGGCGGTCACGTGCCGGCGTCGAGCGATGGATACCCGGAGGACACGTTCGGACCCGGTTCCTCGTCGGCGGTCTACGATTACCCGAACAATCAGCGTGGGGCGACGCTCTGGTACCACGATCACGCGCTCGGGATCACCCGTCTGAACGTGTACATGGGGTTGGCGGGGTTCTACCTGCTCCGCGATGCGACGGATGATGCGTTGAATCTGCCGCGGGGGGAGTACGAGATTCCGCTGGTGATCCAGGATCGTTCGTTCTTCCAGGATGGTCGGCTGAAGTACAACGACATCTGGATGGAGCATTTCTTCGGGGACTTCATCCTTGTGAACGGGAAGGTCTGGCCGTTCCTGAACGTGGCGCAGGGGAAGTACCGTTTCCGGCTGCTCAACGGTTCCGGCTCGCGGGCGTACACACTGTCGCTGTCGAACGGGCGACCGATCACGCAGATCGGGAGCGACGGCGGCTTGCTGGGTTTCCCGGTGCCCCGGATGTCGGTCACGATCCTTCCCGGTGAGCGGGCGGATGTGGTGATCGACTTTGCGGGGATCGCGCCCGGCACGTCGGTGATTCTCCAGAACTCGGCGCCCGCGCCCTTCCCGGGCGAGGACGGAGTGGGGGTGGTCCCCAACGTGATGAAGTTTGTGGTCGGCTCGCAGCCTGGGCACACGGATGCGGTGCCGGCGACGCTCTCTCCGGTCACTCCGATCCCCGCGTCAACGGCGCTGAGGGAGCGCCCCCTGGTGCTGCGGACCGTGCCGTTCATGTGCATGCACGCTTCGGAGCGCGACTTTGTGAACGGCACGGGCCACGGCGAGACGATGTGGGCGATCAACGACCTGATGTGGGACGACATCGTGGAGCGGCCTCGCCTGGGCACCACGGAGATCTGGTCGTGGATCAATCGGTCGAACATCACGCACCCGATGCACATGCACCTGGTGGAGTTCCAGGTGTTGAACCGTCAGGCGTTCACGGTGGTGGATGGCGTCCCGACGCCGACGGGTCCGATCATTCTTCCGCCGCCCGAGGAGAAGGGGTGGAAGGACACGGTGCAGTCCCCCCCCGGGATGATCACGCGCGTGATCGCGAAGTTCGAGCATTACACGGGGCTGTTCTCTTACCACTGTCATATCCTGGAGCACGAGGACAACGAGATGATGCGCCAGTTTCTTTCGCGGCCCGAGTGTCGCGGCGATGCGAACGATGACGGCGTGGTGAACTTTGCCGATGTGACGACGGTGCTGGCGCAGTTCGGCGCGACCGGGCCGCGGGGGATCCAGGGCGACGCGAACCTGAACGGCTTCGTGGATTTCGGCGACGTGACGACGGTGCTGGCGAACTTCGGCAACTCGTGCCTGTGAATGAGTTTGCGCGCGGTGCGACGGCGGCGGGCGTCGCTTGCGGATGGGATAGCAATCGGCCCAAGTTGCGTGCAAAGCGCGCGGTTGATGCTTGCGTTCGTGGAATCTCGTGTCATGCTCCTCGCGGCGTCGCGGCACCGGCGCGGGTTGGTTGCGTTGAATCTTGCTGAATGGCCGGGTTCCCGCGGCGCAGGCGTAGGGTGGAAGCGGCTCTCCGGCGCGTGGTCGGGGCGTTCCGCCTTGATCGGAGGAAGCCATGTTCAGGTCGCTTGTTCTGGCGTCGGTCGTCGGGCTGTCGAGCGCGGTCGTGATGGGGCAAGCGGGGGTTGGCGCACCGCCCAATGATGAATGCAGTCCCGCTTCGCCGAGCGGGTTCGGTGCGTCTCCGATCACCGGGGCCGGCGCGTGGAGCCTGGATGATGCGCTCGGTGCGACGGCCTCTCCGATCCCGCCGCTGCCGGGTGGTTTCACGCAGGATGTGTGGTTCAAGTGGACGGCGACGTGGCAGGGAACGGCGTCGGTGGCCTACCTGCCTTGCAACGAGTTGTTCAATATCCAGGTGTTCGCGGGGTGTTCGTGCCCGACGGCGGCGACGGCGCCGCTGGCGACAAGCAGCCAGGCGAACAGTTGCGCGACGCCTTTGTTTGACGTCGCATGCGGGCAGTGTTTCATCATCCGGGTTTCGGTGGAGGGATTCCAGCCCGGCTCGGTCTTCACCATCACGCCCGGGCAGAGCATGGCCTGTCCTCCGCCGGCGGCGCAGGTGTGTGATGAGTGTTGCGCGAAGGCGCCGAGTTACACCGACCCTTCGTACGCCTCCCTGGCGGACGGTCGCTTCGCGGTGCAGACGCACTTCGGTCAATCGGCGTACGCGTTGCGAGCGATGGACCTGGACATGCCCTCGATGTGCCCTCCCGGGCCGAGCGGGAGCCTGCCGATTTTCTGGGCGGCGTCGTCCGCGGCGATTTTCCCGCCGACGCCCGTGACGCATTGGGCGGTGAGCACGCTCGGTTCAATCTTTGCGCTGACATTCGATGACATGGGGCACCTGTACATGGGGCGGTTCAATGGGTGGGGATTCAATGCGCCGACGGGGATGCAGGGATCACTGGCCGGTTCGCGGAACACGTCCATTATTCGGCTTGCGTCGGGCGGCGCGTTCGGGACGTCGTCGGTGCTTGTGAATCTGCCCGATCCGAATCCCGCGCTGGCCCCCGGGACGATTGACACGGCGCCGGGGGTGGGCGACATCACCTTTGATTGCGCCAGTCGGATGCTGTACGCGAGTCATCTTTCCGATGGGCGGATCTACCGCGTGAGCACGTCCGGGGTGATCCAGGGGTGGTACAAGCACGCGACCGACACGCTGAGCACGTCGAGCAACGCGGCGACGCCCGATTGCGGCGTCGGCTGTCTTCCGACGGACCCGTGCTGTCTGGCGCGTTACCGCGAGTTTGCGGCGCTCGGGGACCGGGTCTGGGCGTTGAAGGCTCGGAACGGTCGTCTGTACTACAGCACGTGGACCCAGGACGGCGGTCAGTCCGCGGGGCCGAATCGCATCTGGTCGATCGGGTTGACGCCGGGCGGCGATTTTGTGGCCGGTTCACGTCGGGCGGAGTTGACGATGCCCGCGTCTCCTTCCAGCAACTTCTCGCACCCGGTGTCGGACATCGACTTTGCGATGGATTGCAAGATGGTGCTGGCGGAGCGCGGGATGACGGGTCCGAACTCGTTCCAGCCGCACCAGGGGCGTCTGCTGGAGTATGCGCCGGTGGGGAGCGGTGGCTGGGCGCCGACGTCGAACTACAACGGCGCCTCCGGCTTTGTGGTGGGCTCCGCGGGTCCGAGGAACTCGGCCGGCGGTGTGGCGATTGATCGGTCTTCGGGCGGGGCGTGCCCCGCGGTGGCCGGGCGTTACTGGGTGTCGGCGGACGCGATCATCCTGAATAACAGTTCCGCGCCGGCGAACGTGTACGGGATTCAGGGGATCTCGCTGACCAACCCGGCGTTCAACAACTCCATCTGCATCGACTTTGACAATGTGACGCCCTCGCAGGACAAGGGGCATCAGGGCGACGTCGAGATTCCGTGCCAGAAATGCGTGGAGATCATCGACGGACGGATTCTCTGTGAACTCGGCGACCGTGTTCCGCCGGCGACGGGCAACTATACGTACACGTTCTTTTTCAAGAATCAGTCCGGGCGTCCCATCCAGTATCTGTGGCTCTATCCGCTCGGCGGTTTCAGCCCGAATCCCATCGCGTTGGCGACTCCGGTCGCGTCCGGCGCGACGTCGGGGCCGGTGAACGTGGTGATCGCGGGGCCGCAGAACCCCGGGACGTATTGTTTCCGTGTCACGTTCGCCGACGAGAACATTGATGAGTGCTGCCAGGTCGAGCACTGCATCGAACTGCCGGATTGCGATTGCCTCCAGTTCGTTCCGCTGACTCCGCGGTGCGAATCGAACGGGACGTTCACGGTGTCGATCGGGTTCATCAATCTCGGCGCCGGGCCGATCAATGAGCTCTTTGCGTTCCCTCAGCCGCCGGGGACGGCGTCGTTCACGATCAGCCCCGCGGCTCTCACGTTCGGCGATATCCAGCCCGGCGGCACGTTCGGATCGTCGTTCGTGATTTCCGGCGCGACGCCCGGGAGCACGGTGTGCATCCGGTTCAGCGCGCACCACGACGGGATGGAGTGCTGTTCGGAGGTGCTCTGCATCCGGTTGCCGCTGTGTGACGACGGGACCGGTGAGCCTTGCCCGGGTTGTCCGCCGAATCCCACGATCCTCGTCAATCCTTCTCCCGTTGACGTGTGCGCGGGCGACGATGCGACGTTCTCAGTTGCGGCGGATGTTGACCCGGCGTGCAGCGCGGTGACCTGCCATTGGCGGAAGGACCAGGCGAACCTGATCGACGGCCCGACCGGGCACGGCTCCGTGATCGTCGGCGCGGGGACGCAGCAGTTGACGATCATGAACGTCAAGCCCCAGGATGTCGGCGCGTACGACAATGTGGTCGCGGCCTCATGCGGGCAGGCGACGAGTCTGCCCGCGGCCCTCGGGGTGATCGTCATCCCCGGCGACGCCGATCTTGACAGCCAGATCGACTTCGCCGACATCACGGAGGTCCTGGAGCACTGGGGTCTGAGCGGCCCGGCGGATCGCTGGGCGGATGTTGATGGCGATGGGGACGTTGATTTCCAGGACATCACGGCGGTTCTGACGCACTTCGGCGAGAGCTGCCCGTAGTTCGGCCGCGATGAACTCGCGGTTTTTCCTGCGGCGTCTCCGGCATCGGGGTCGGGCGGTGTGCCGCGCGCCTTCGGGCGGCGTGAGTTTCGTCGGGCCAGGTGCCGGGGTTTCGGCGTGCAACCGATGCGATGTAGAATCATCGCCCGGATGGGTGGCTCTGAATCGACCAATCCCCTGGGTGGTTTCTACGGCCAGCGGCGCGTGGTCGTGACCGGCGGCGCGGGGTTCATCGGCGGTCACCTCGTTGAGGCGCTGCTGCTGCTCGGCGCGAGGGTGACGGTCCTGGACGACCTGTCGAACAGCGACGGTTCCCACGTGACGATGCTCGCGGAATCGTATGGAGGTCAGTTGCGGTTTGTGTATGGATCGATCCTCGATCCCGTGGCGCTGGGCGAGGCGATGGTCGGGTCGGAGGTCGTGTTCCATCTCGCGGCGATGAACTCGGTTCCACGCTCGATCGAAGAGCCTGACCGCACCTTTGAGGTGAATGCGACGGGGACGGTGCGCGTGGCGGAGGCGTCGCGCCGGTCCGGCACGAGGCGGCTGGTGTACGCGGCGTCGAGCAGCGCGTACGGCGATGACCCGGTGCTGCCCAAGGTTGAGTCGATGCTGCCCCGGCCGGTGTCTCCTTACGGGGCGAGCAAGTTGGCCGGTGAATCGGTGGTGCGTGCGTGGTCACGGTCGTATGGCGTGTCGGGGATCAGCCTGAGGCTGTTCAACGTGTTCGGTCCTCGGCAACGGGGTGATGATGCGTACTCGGCGGTCGTGAGCGCGTTCATTTCCGGGCTGCTGTCGGGCACAAGGCCGACGATCTACGGAGATGGGACGCAGACTCGCGACTTCACGCCGGTGGCGAATGTGGTTCACGCGATGCTTCTCGCGGGCGCGCTGGGGTCGGACCCGGATGGCCAGGTGGTGAACGTGGCGCTCGGGCGGCGCACGAGCGTCCGATGGCTCTTTGACGCGGTGGCCCGGCTGGTGGGGCGTGAGGGGGTCGAGCCTCGGATGGCCCCGGCCCGACGGGGCGACGTGGAGCATTCCGGCGCGGACATCACGGTTTCTGAGAAGTTGCTGGGCTTTAAGCCGATAAAGGGGCTTGAAGAGGGGCTTGCAGAGACTGTTTCGTGGGTGATGAAGCAGCGTGAAGAGTTCGATTCGCCGGTCGCGGGAGGCGTGACGGAAGTCTAGCCTCGGTCGGCGTTGACGAGGCGAACATGCCGGCCCTTGCCGGTCGAAAGGAGCGTGGGCGATGGCGTCCGATCAAGGTCAGCAAGGCGAGTCGGCGATGCTGCGTTTTTTCCTTCCCGGCCTGGTTGTCGGGACGGTGCTCGGTTCGATGCTCGGCTTGTATGTCGGGACGCGGAGCGGATCGGCGGTGCTGCCCGATGTGAAGCGGAGCGGCCCGGCGATGAGCGGTGCTCCTTCGCATGACGACGAGGTTCCGGCGACTCCGCCCCCGGCGGAACCCGCGGCGGCCGAGAAGAAGCCGGCCGATCCCGCCGGCGAGGCGCCCAAGAACGAAGGCCCGTGACTCACTTTTATTTCCGGGGCGGCTGATCCATTCGGATGAGGAGCGCCGTGCGGGACAAGGAGCGCGGGTTCACGATTTCCGCGTTGATCTCTTCGATCGATTTTTTCTGACCCGGCCACATGAACGAGCCGGAATCGCTGACCCAACGGGCGGCGGTGTGCTCGGCGTTGATGCGCGGCTCCCATCCGGGGGCGACTTCAACGGCGAAGCGCGGGCTGAGGACGATGCAGTCGATGGCGGCGACGTAATAGGGGTGGACTTGTTCGAGGCTCCAGAAGGCGAGACACGCCGGGCTGTCGTGCGCGAGGGCGACTTCCTCCTTCAGTTCGCGGACGGCGGTCTGCGAAGCTGTCTCGCCGGGTTCGACGTGGCCCATGATGGGTTGCCAGGTGTGGATGAGCGGCTCTCCGGCGCGGAGCAGTTGAAGAAACTCAATGGCGTTCGGTGCGCGTCGGAAGATGTAGACATCGACGATGTCCGAGCGGAGGCGCGGGCCGCCGATGGGCGTGGCGCGGTAGCCCTCAGGTTGTGGCGCTTCGGATGACATGGGTGGAGCCGGATGCGGCGTGGCGTGGGCGTGTGTCGCCTGGTGAGAACGATTCCGGGAACGCGCGGCGGAGGATGCCGGCCTTGTGAAGGGTTTCCTGCCATTCGAGTTCGGGGTCGCTGTCGGCCACGATTCCGGCGCCGACGTGATAGTCGAGCAAGCCGTCGGCGCTGGCGGGTGTGCACGGGCGATTGCACGTGATTGCCGCGGTGCGGATGGCGACGTTCCAGGCGGAGTGCCCGGAGTCCGAGACGAAGCCGACGCAGCCGCAGTAGGGTCCACGGCGGACGGGTTCCTGTTCGTCGATGATCCTCATTGCGCGGATCTTCGGGGCGCCGGTGACGGATCCTGGTGGAAAGGCGGCGCGGAGCAGGTCGGGCATTCCGAGGCCGTGGCGGAGCGTGCCGGAGACGGTGGCGACGCCGTGGAAGATGCCCACGTCCGGGGCGGGTCCGCCGTGGGATTCGATGGCGCGGGGATCGTCGACCTTCACCGAGCCGTACTCGCAGACGCGGCCGAGATCGTTGCGCATCAGGTCCACGATCATGTTGAGTTCGGCGATGTCCTTGGCGCTCTCGGCGAGATCGCTTGTTGCGGTGGGCGATGCGCCCCGTGTTCCCTTGATCGGCCGCGTGACGACGCGGCGGGTGCGCGGATCGAAGGAGAGGAAGAGTTCCGGGCTTGCGGAGCAGATGGCGTGCCGGATGTGCGGTCGATCGGGGTGGAGGGGTGATTCGAGGTAGGCTCCGTACCACGCGCCGGCGCCGTCGAGGATTCGGTGCGCGATTCCGCGTGTTGATCCGCGGAACGTGGTGGAGAGTCGGTGGGCGATGTTCGCCTGGAAAATGTCGCCCGCGCGGACGTGTTCGACGGTTCGTTTCACGCTTTCCTGGTAGGAGGCGGCGTCGCACGGGGTGAACGGTTCGAGGCGGCACTCGCCCGGGGGAGCGGTGTTCTCCAGGACGGGCAGGAGCCGCGGATCACCCGCGATGCTCCAGGTGTTGGTCGTGGCGTCGTGGATGTAGGCCGCGGGGCAGCGGAGCAGTTCGAAGAGGGGCCAGGGTGGTCTCCGGGGTTCGTCGCGTGCGCGGCTCGGGCGCTGCGCGGTCGGTTCGAAGATTCGGCCGAGGTCGTAGGAGATCCATCCGATCCAGCCGCCGGTGAATGGCGGGGCGTCGGTTTCGGCGCGGGCGCGGGTGCGCGGCGGGGGGCGAAGGGTGTCGGCGAGCAGGCCGAGCGGATCGGGTGACGTGTGATCGGCGCGGATGATCTCTGTCGGTGAAGCGAAGATCGACCATCGCGCGAAGGGCGAGTTCCCGGCGCTGATGAGGCTCGCGAGGGGTCTGTTTGCGGGCCAGGCGGCGAGGACGTCCAGCGGCCGGACGGCGCGGCCGGGGGGGTGCGTGGGTGGTGGCGTTGCCGCTCCGAGGGTGGGCATCGGGATGGATGATAGATGCGCGGCGAATGCGGTGTGCGTGAATCGGCGTCGATTGTCGCGCGCGGTGCGTGTCGCCGGTGTTCGCGGAACAGTGGTGGATGTGGGCGGGTCGCCGCCGCGCGATACACTGGCTTTCCCACTTGGAAGTCGATCCGGGTGGATTGAACCATTTGGCCGCGTTCCCGGAGGATCGGGCGCGGCAAGAAAGTACGGAAGGTCACATGCCCGCCACGCTTGTCAAGAAGAGCCGGAAATCCGCCCGCACGTCCGCCCCGAAGGCCAAGCCGAAGAAGGGCGCGTCCGCGAGGCGTGCGTCAAAGAAGCCCGCGAAGCGCGCGGGCAAGATGGTGTACTACTTCGGCAAGACCAAGACCGAGGGTCGTGCCGAGTTGAAGGCGCTGTTGGGCGGCAAGGGGGCGAACCTCGCGGACATGACCTCGATCGGCCTGCCGGTTCCGCCGGGGTTCACGATCACGACGGACACGTGCGCCGCGTATTACGAGTCCGGGAAGCGCCTGCCTCGCGGGCTGATGGACGAGGTGGTGAAGAACGTCCGGACCCTGGAGCGCGAGTTGGGGAAGAAGTTCGGATCGACGAAGAACCCGCTGCTGGTTTCGGTTCGGTCTGGCGCGGCGGTCTCGATGCCGGGGATGATGGACACGGTGCTGAATCTCGGGCTGACGGACGACGCGGTGGAGGGGCTCGCGGCGGCGACGGGAAACAAGCGGTTTGCGTACGACGCGTACCGTCGGCTGATCAACATGTTCGGTGACGTGGTGATGGGGGTTGACCACGAACACTTCGAGCAGGCGTTCAACGAGGTCAAGTCGAAGTATGGCGCCGCGGCGGATACGGATGTGCCCGCCGAGGGGCTGGTCGAGTTGTGCCACGCCTACAAGGGTGTGTACCGGCACCATGTGGGGAGCGATTTTCCTCAGAACCCGCTGAAGCAGCTGGAGCTGGCGGTGGAGGCGGTGTTCAAGTCGTGGAACGCGGACCGCGCGATCTCCTATCGCCGACTGGCGAACATCACGGGATTGAACGGCACGGCGGTGAACGTGCAGGCGATGGTGTACGGCAACATGGGGGACGACTCGGGCACGGGGGTGGCGTTTACGCGGAATCCCTCGACGGGTGAGAACAAGTTCTACGGCGAGTTCCTCGTCAACGCGCAGGGTGAGGACGTGGTGGCGGGGATCCGCACGCCGACGACGGTGGACGAGATGCCCAGGTGGAACAAGAAGGTCTACGAGCAGTTGCTGAAGATCAAGACGAAGCTGGAGAAGCATTACCGCGAGATGCAGGACATCGAGTTCACGATCGAGAAGGGGAAGCTGTACATGCTCCAGACGCGGACCGGCAAGCGGACCGGCTTCGCGGCGGTGACCATCGCGTGCAACATGATCAAGGAGCGCCTGATCGATGAGAAGAAGGCGCTGCTCCGGATTCCGGCGAATGACCTGACGCAGTTGCTGCTGCCTTCGTTTGATCCGGCGGCGAAGAAGAACGCGGACGTGCTGGCGGTGGGGCTGCCCGCGTCGCCCGGGGCGGCGGTGGGCAAGCCCGCGTTCACGGCGGCGGAGGCGGTGGAGCGGGGACGGACGGGCGAGTCGGTGATCCTGGTCCGGCGCGAGACCAGCCCCGAAGATGTCGAGGGGATGCACTCGGCGGCCGGGATCCTGACGAGCACGGGGGGCATGACGAGCCACGCGGCGGTGGTGGCGCGCGGGTGGGGCAAGTGCTGCGTCGCGGGCGCGGGTGCGATCTCGATTGATGAGCGTGGCGGGACGTTCACGGTGCAGGGGAGGACGTTCACTCGGCACGACACGATCTCGATCGACGGGACGAGCGGCGAGGTGATCGCCGGGGCGGTGCCGCGGGTTGAGCCGAAGTTGTCCGGTGACTTCGCGACGATCATGAAGTTGTCGGACAAGTACCGTCGGCTGTCGATCCGGACGAACGCGGACACTCCGGGCGACGCGAAGCGGGCGCGCGAGTTCGGGGCGGTGGGGATCGGGCTGTGCCGGACGGAGCACATGTTCTTCGAGGGTGACCGCATCATGGCGATGCGGGAGATGATCCTCGCGGAGACGCGCGAATACCGCGAGGCGGCGCTCGAGAAGCTGCTGCCCTTCCAGCGCGCGGACTTTGTCGGGATCTTCACGGCGATGGACGGGCTGCCGGTGACGATCCGGCTGATCGATCCGCCGCTGCACGAGTTCCTGCCGCAGGATGAGAAGAGCCAGTTGGAGGTGGCGCGGCGGATCAATGTTCCCGTCGAGAAGGTGCGCGAGCGCGTGAAGCAGTTGCACGAGATGAACCCGATGCTGGGTCATCGCGGCTGCCGGCTGTGCCTGACGTATCCCGAGATTCTCGAGATGCAGGTGCGCGCGATCGTCGAAGCGGCGATCGAGTGCCACCGCGCGGGGGTGAAGGCGATGCCGGAGATCATGCACCCGCTCGTGGGCACGCGGAAGGAACTGGCGATCCTGCGCCGGCACACGGAAGAGGTGATCGCCCGCACGAAGAAGGAGCAGGGATTCACGGCGAAACTGGAGATCGCGATCGGGACGATGATCGAGGTGCCCCGCGCGGCGCTGACGGCGGCGGAGATCGCAAAGGAAGCGGACTTCTTCTCCTTCGGCACCAACGACCTGACGCAGTTGACCTTCGGGTATTCGCGCGACGACTCGGCGTCGTTCCTGCCGCACTATGTGCATTCGGAGATCCTGGAGATCGACCCCTTCCAGTCGCTGGACCAGGTGGGTGTGGGACAGTTGGTCTCGCTGGCGACGGTCAAGGGGCGCGAGACGAAGAAGGGTCTGAAGGTCGGCATCTGCGGGGAGCACGGCGGCGACCCGAAGAGCGTCTGGTTCTGCCACAACGCGGGGCTGGATTACGTGTCCTGCTCGCCGTTCCGCGTGCCGATCGCTCGGCTGGCGGCGGCTCAGGCGGCGCTGCGGTAGCGCGGATCACGCGCAAGGGTTGAGCGCGCCGCGCCATGGCCGCGGGCTTGTTCCATGCGCCGATCGGGCGAACCGGTGCGTGTCGATGCGGGCTGCGGTCCTGAAGCGGATTACACCCCGAGCAACAACCTCTGCGGGTCTTCGATGCATTCCTTCACGTGCTTGAGGAAAGTGACCGCGCCCTGGCCGTCGACGATGCGGTGGTCGTAGGAGAGGGCGAGGTACATCATCGGGCGCACGACCACTTCTCCGCTGCCGGGCTTGTCGGGGTTTTCGACGGGGCGGCGGATGATGTTGTGCATGCCGAGGATGCCGGACTGCGGCGGGTTGAGGATGGGGGTGCTGAGCATGGAGCCGTAGACGCCGCCGTTGGAGATGGTGAAGGTGCCCCCCTGGAGGTCGTCGAGGGTGAGTTTGTTGTCGCGGGCCTTGGCGGCGAGGGTGTTGATGCCCTTTTCGACCTCGGCCATCGAGAGTTTTTCGCAGCCGCGGAGGACGGGGACAACGAGGCCCTTGTCGGTTCCGACGGCGACGGCGATGTCGCAGTGTTCGTGGTACTCGACGGCCGGGGCGCCGTTGTCATCGACGATGAAGGCGTTGACGGCGGGGACTTTCCTGAGCGCGCTGACGCAGGCGCGGACAAAGAAGGACATGAACCCGAGTTTCACGCCGTGCTGCTTCTCGAAGGCGTCCTTGTACGAGGCGCGGAGGGTCATGACCCTGGTCATGTCGCACTCGTTGAAGGTGGTGAGCATGGCGGCGGTGTGCTGCGCTTCGACGAGGCGGGTGGCGATGCGCTGTCGGAGGGGCGACATGCGTTCGCGGCGGGAAGCCCCCCCGGTGGCGGCGGCTTGCGGCCTGGGGCTTGCGGGTGGCTGGGCCGGGGCGGGGGCGGAGCGCGGGGCGCCCACGGATTCAAGGTCTTTCTCGGTGACCTTGCCTCCCGGGCCGGAGCCTTGAATCCTGGAGAGGTCGATGCCTTTTTCGTCAGCGATTTTTCTGGCGAGGGGTGTCGCGCGGATGTCCGTGGAATCGACCGGCGGCTTGTGGCTTGCGACGGGGGCGGAGGCGGGAGTCGGGGCCGGAGTCGGCGATGCCTGGGCCGGCGCGGAGGCGGACTCGTCGATCGATCCGACGACCGCGCCGACTTTCACGGTCGCGCCCTGCGTGGCGGAGTGCTTCAGGACACCCGCGGCGGGCGAGGGGAGTGGCATGGTGATCTTGTCGGTTTCGAGTTCGATGATCTCCTCGTCGCGCTTGACGTAGGCGCCGTCGGGCTTGAGCCAGGCGGAGATGACGGCCTCGGTGATGGATTCGCCAAGCGGCGGGATCTGGATCGATGTGGACATGGTTCTAGTCTACTTCAAGGCGGCTTCTCACCATCGCATCGTGTTGCGCCGAGCCGGGCGTCAGTGCGCAACGACGACGGGCTTGCTGGAAGCGCCGACGGCGTCGGTCAGGAACTCGTTCAGTTGCTCGGCGTGCTTCTTGGGCGAGCCGGTGGCGGGGGTGGCGCTCGGAGGGCGGCTGATGCAGGAGAGTTCCCAGCCGAAGGTCTCGGAGAGGTTGAGTTGCATGAAGGTGTAGGCGCCCATGTTTTTCGGCTCTTCCTGCACCCAGACGAGTTCGACCTCCTTCGGGTAGGTGGCGATGATCTCGTGCAGGAGTTGGGTATGCAGGGGGTAGAGCTGCTCGACGCGGACGATGGCGAGGTCCTTGCGGTTGAGTTCCTCGCGACGTGCCACGAGGTCGTAGTAGACCTTGCCCGAACAGAGTATGACGCGACGGACCTCCTTCTTCGCGGCGCGGCCGCCGGGGGCGAATGTGGGGTCGTCGAGGATCTCCTGGAACGTGCCCCGGGTGAGTTCGTCGACGCGGCTCTTCGCGATGTCGGCGCGGAGCAGGCTCTTGGGGGTCATGATGATCAGGGGCTTGCGGAAGGTGCGTTGCGGGTTCACCTGCCGACGGAGCAGGTGGAAGTACTGAGCGGAGGTGGTGGGGATGCAGACCTGCATGTTGTGGTCGGCGCAGAGTTGGAGGAAGCGTTCGGGTCGGGCGTTGGAGTGTTCCGGTCCTTGCCCTTCGTAGCCGTGGGGGAGGAGGAGGACGAGGCCCGACCAGCGGTTCCACTTCACTTCCGCGGAGGCGATGTATTGATCGATGACGGTCTGGGCGGTGTTGGCGAAATCGCCGAACTGCGCTTCCCACATGACCAGGAGGTTGGGCGAGGCGAGGGAGTAGCCGTACTCGTAGCCCATGATGGCGTATTCGGAGAGGGGGCTGTCGTAGACCCAGTACTTGCCCTCGAGTCGGCGGGCTTCGGGTCCGCGGTCGCCGAAGCGTTTGATGACCTTGTCGTTGAGTTCTTCGTCGATGTGGCTGAGGGGGACGAAGAGGTCGCCGGTGTTGACATCGCGGAGCGCGGCGTGGCGGTGGCTGAAGGTGCCGCGGCGGCTGTCCTGCCCGGTGAGGCGGACGACGTTGCCGTCGAGGATGATGGTTCCGACGGCGAGGTTCTCGGCGGTGCCCCAGTCGATGGGGAGGTCATCCTCGACGCAGCGGGCGCGATTCTGGAGGATGGGGATGATTTTGTGATGAGGGGTGAAGGTTTCGGGCCAGCGGCCGATGGCGGCGGCGACCTTGGCGAGTTGCTCGCGCGCGACGCCTGTTTCGACCGGATCGAAACTGAAGTGTTCGGTGATTCCCTTCCAGCGATCGCGTCCCGGCTCGGGGGTGGGGTCGACGGGGATTGCTTTGGCGGAGTGGTAGGCCTTTTCGAGTGAGTCGTCGAGGCTTCGGCGGATGTCTTTCATCTCCGCTTCGGTGATGACATTTTCGGCGAGGAGTCGTTCGGCGTAGGTCTTGAGGACGCTGGGCTTGTCCTTGATCTCCTTGTACAGGAGGGGCTGGGTGAACATGGCCTCGTCGGTCTCGTTGTGGCCGTGGCGTCGGTAGCAGAGCAGGTCGATGACGACATCCTTCTTGAAGCGCATGCGGTAGTCGAAGGCGATCCTGGCGACGTGTACGACGGCCTCGGGGTCTTCGCCGTTGACGTGGAAGATCGGTATTTCGAGCATCTTGGCGATATCGGTGCAGTATCGAGAGGAGCGTGCGTCGTCCTCGCCGGTGGTGAACCCGATGAGGTTGTTGATGACGACGTGGAGTGCTCCGCCGACGAAGTAGCCTTCGAGTTGGCTGAGGTTGAAGTTCTCGGCGACGACGCCCTGCCCGATCACGGAGGCGTCGCCGTGGAGGATGATCGGGACGACGCGGACGCGCTCGTAGTCCTTGATGGTCCGTTGCTTGGCTCGGCATCGCCCGAGGACGACGGCGTTCTGCGATTCGAGGTGGCTTGGGTTGCTGGCCATGCTGACCCAGAGGCTTTTTCCGCTGCGGAGGATGCGGTTGGAGGAATATCCGCGGTGGTATTTCACGTCGCCGCCGCCGTTGGCGGAGTCTTCGGTCCAGGCGTCTTCGAACTCGGTGAAGATCTCGGCGTAGGTTTTTCCGACGATGTTGGTCAGGACGTTGAGGCGTCCGCGGTGGGCCATCCCCATGACGAGTTCCTTGACGCCGGCGTCGCCGGCCGATTCGAGGAAGCGGTCGAGGAGCGGGATGGTGGAATCGCCGCCTTCGAGGCTGAATCGCTTGACTCCGCGGAATCGAATGCCGCAGAAGTGTTCGAAGAGTTCGGCGCGGTGGAGTTGCGTGAGGATGTGCTGGCGTTCCTCGCGTGCGAGGGTGGGTCGGCCGCGCGAGGACTCGAGGCGGTCGATGAGCCAGGCGCGTTCTTCATCGTTGGTGATGTGCATGAACTCCGAGCCGATGGAGGCGCAGTAGGTGGATCGCAGGGCGGCGAGGATGTCGCTGAGCGGCATGCGTGCGGCGTTGGGCGAGAGCGGGCCTGCGTCGAAGAGTTCCGAGGCGGCGCCCGCGAGGCCGTGGGCCGCCGGATCGAGCGAAGAGTGGCCCTCGCGTGCTCGGCCGAAGGGGTCGATCCTCGCGGCCAGGTGGCCATGGGTGCGGTGTGCGTTGATCAGGTCGCGGAGCGCGACGGCG
>JAEUIV010000085.1 GCA_016795005.1 Phycisphaerae bacterium | reverse complement strand
CGGCAAATGACGGTGTCGCGAAGTGGCGGACCACCAGGGTTGTTGAGTTGATTTCATCTTGAAAAACGATTTCGCCATCATCTGTGAGAGTGTCGACGCAGTTGTTCACTATTCGGTTCAGGGGTTGGGGTAAAGCATTGTTGTATTCCCAAACTGTTCGCGATTCATTTGCTGAAAGATCAAAAAACGAAAGCGCACGGTGAAAAACTGGCGATTTCGATTCTGGATCATCGATCCAGTACGACGCAAACGTCACATCACCATTGCTATTCACAATTGGCCAGTTCAGTTTTTGAAAGATGAATCCCTCGATCGGATCTCCGGCATCATCTAGAGGAACGTCGTTCGTACTCAGGACCCGCTGAACGGTCACAGGCGCCGTGGGCTGAGCGAATGAACGGACATTGGACACCACGAGCACGATCGCAATGCACACGTACATCAGTACCTTCATGGTGGTTTCCTCTCTGAAGATAATCGTTTCCGAGCTCTTCTTCGATGCCAGCGTGAGTATGACAATTTTCAGTGGGCCGTCAACTCGCGACTGGCGATTTTCAGTACGGTCGCTATTCTGATGGGTGTTCTGCGGCTGTGGCGGAATTGGCAGACGCGCCAGATTCAGGTTCTGGTGGGAGTAAAATCCCGTGAAGGTTCGACTCCTTTCAGCCGCATTTTGGTTGTGGTTAGGGTACTCCGGGGAACCGGTTTCTCGAAAACCCGTCTGATGCAGTAGATTTTGGCGCTTCCGCCGGAATCCCTGCATCCAGATCCCCCTGTTTCGTCGTAGAGGTATGATCGTGGAACGCCTCCCCATCCACGGATGGCGGGAGGCCGGCCACCAGACACAATCCCCAAGCGGAGAAAACGCATGCGTCCACAGAACCGTCGGCGAGCATTCACCCTCATCGAACTCCTCGTCGTCATCAGCATCATCGCCCTGCTGATCAGCCTGCTTCTCCCGGCGCTGGGTCAGGCGCGTCGCAACGCCCGCCTCAGCCGCTGCATCGCCAACCAGAAGCAGCACGCCCAGGGCGCGGCCAACTTCGCCTCGCAGAACAACGACAACCTGCCCCACGGCCCCGAAGGCCCCGGCGGGACCCACGCGGCGATCCTCGGCAATCGCGGGCGACCCGCCACCGCGATGGCGATCAAGGACATCTTCCCCACCAACGGCTGGGGATTCCCGGTCGCCGGCTCCACCAGTTCGAACGTCGGCCTCGACGTTTTCTACGGCGTCAACGGGCGCCACGGCCTCGGCGCAAGCATCAACGGCGCCTCGATGTACTCCTTCTACCTCGTCACCATGGGCCCCTACATGGTCGATGGCGAAGGCACCGCCATGCTCCAGGACGTCTTCCTCTGCCCGTCGCACACGCTGCGTCAGGAAACGTGGCAGCGCTGGCGTGAACTCATGAAGAAACTCAACGGAGCCCTCCCGCCCATCGACTCCATCGGCACGGAAGCCGAACTCGGACGGGCACTCGCGGTCGGCTCGTATCGCTACACCATCTCGGGCCTGACCGACGCGATGGCCTTCTCGTACGGCGCCGACGGCCGCCCGACCGCCGCGAGTTCCAAGCGACTCGCTACCAGCGTTCAAGGCCCGTTCCCGCGCGAATACATCGTTTTCAACAAGGCTTCCGACGTCTCGTACGCCGACAAGAAGGCCCTCTTCTTCCTCTACACCGCTTCGCATGACAAGGGCGTCGATTTCTGGCTTGAGCCGGGCGCGACCGCGACCATCGCTCTCGCGGACGGAAGTTCCAAGGCGGTCAAGCCCTACGCCGAACTCGGCAAAGTCGGCCCGCGGCAGGAGCACGCCGGACCCGCGTACCTGCTGAACTCCGACGGTCTCGACTGGCCGGCCCACTTCTTCGGCACCTTCGGCGGCATGCGCGGCCGCGACCTCGACTGACCTTCCGATTCGAATCCTTGAATCATCGAATGACCCGAGGCGTACCTCGGGTCATTTTTTTTTTCGCTCCACCGAGTCGCCTTCCAGAAAATGGCCGCCCGAAGTCGCTTCGAGCGAGTCCCAGCGGACGTAAGATCATCCCATTCGCGGATCGGCTCACGTTCGCCCAACGCGGGGCGCATCGGGTCGAGACGGCACGGCTCGAAAGGCGGATCACACCTCATGCGGCATGCTCAGCGGCTCGCTCGACGAGCGTTCACCCTCATCGAACTGCTCGTCGTCATCAGCATCATCGCGCTGCTCATCAGCCTGCTCCTTCCGGCGCTGGGGCAGGCACGCCGCAACGCCCGGGTGAGCGCTTGCATCGCGAACCTGAAGCAGCACGCGCAGGCGGCCGCGAACTTCGCCTCGCAGAACAACGACCGCCTGCCCCATGGCCCAGAGGGACCGGGGGGATTCAACGGCGTCCTCGGCGCCAAGGGGCGCCCCGCTCGCGCCATGGCGATCTACGAGGTTTTCCCCACCAATGGATGGGGATTCCCATACGCCGGCAGCAGTTCGGCCAATCCGGGCCTCGACACCTTTGCCCGGATCAATCCGGTCGGGGGCTTCTCCGCCGACATCCGCGGCTCATCCATGCAGGATTTCTATCTCGTCACGCTCGGGCCTTACATGGTTGACGGTCAGGGCACCGCGATGCTCCAGGATGTCTTTCTCTGCCCCTCGCACATCTCGCGGCAGGAAACCTGGCAGCGATGGCGCGAACTCATGAAGAAGCGAAACGGGGCGCTCCCCGCGATCGATTCCGTCGCAGGCAATCGCGAACTTTCGCGTGCCCTCGCGGTCGGCTCGTACCGATACTCCGTCGCCGCGCTCACCGATCCGCTCGTCTATTCCTACGGGGCTGACAGCCGGCCCACTCGTGCCAATGAACTCTGGAGGCCGCGCGTCACCGAGGGCTTCTTCCCCTATGAGTACATCATCTACAACCGGGCGGCCGACATGGTGTACCCCGACAAGAAAGCGCTCTTTTATCTCTGGGAGGCGTCCCACGACCGCAACAGTGACTTCTGGCTTGAGCCGGGCGCGACCGCGACCGTGACCCTGGGCGACGGCAGCGCCAAGGCGATGAAGCCGTACGCCGACCTCGGGAAAGTCGGGCCGCGGCAGGAACACGCCGGGCCGGCCTACATTTTTCAGGCGGGCGGCGACTTCTGGGACGCGCACTTCTTCGCCACCTTCGGCGGGATCCGGGGCCGCGATATCCAGTGACCCCGCGGCGGGGGCCGCCGCCTCACTCCTCCTTCAAACCCATGAGGTCATGACCCTTGTCACGAAGCGCGATCAAAGCGTCGAGCTTTTCCTTGGCCATGTCCGTCCGGCCCTCGAAAATGTCAGCCTCGAGATCGAGGGCCGTACGCAGCACCGTCATCAACTCGCGCCGGAACGCACTCGTTTTCTTTTCCCGGTCGGATTCTGAAAGCCCCGCGAGAAGGTCCTCCGGCACCGTCTGGCCCTTCGCATTCACGATCCCGCGCTGAAAATCGTTGACCAGTTTCAGGCACTCGTCTTTCTTCGTGGCGTCGCCGAGATGCGATTTCATCGCCTTCAGCGCCCGGCCCATCCCTTTCATCGAACGGCTGACGCTGACTTCGCCCGCGGCGCCGCCCGGACCGCCCGCTGGAGGCCCGACCGGTGGTCCGACGGGCGCCCGTTCGCCCGGACCATGAGGGCCTTGTGCCGGCTGCGCCCCGACGCGCGGCGGGGAAACGCCGACCACCACCACCGCCATCACCGAGCCGATCACCAACGCCGATCCCATTGAAACAAGCTTCATTCCACGCTCCTGTTGCGGATTCATGAGCCGCCTGCTCCGCCATCCGCGAAAAGCGATACCGATTCAGGCTTTCGCGGCTTCACCCATCGAGATGTCCAGGCATCGGACCAGGTACTCCAGGTCCGCCCGGGTGATGCACATCGGCGGCTTGATCCGCAGCGTGTTGCCGAACAGTCCGCCCTTGCCCACCAGGACCCCCAACTCCCGGCATCGCTCGAACACCGCCGCGCACTTTGCCGTCGCGGGAGTCTTCGTCGTGCGGTCTTCGACCAGTTCCACGCCGACCATCAGCCCGCGTCCGCGCACGTCGCCGATCATGGCGTGCCGCTTCTGAAGGTCACGCAGCCCCGACAGGAGGCACTCGCCCAGTTCCTTCGCCCGCTGCTGGATCTTTTCTTCAAGGATGACATTCAGCGTGGCAAGCCCCTGCGCCATGCTGACCGGGTTCCCGCCGAAGGTATTGAAGTGGATGCGTTGCTTGAGCGATTCCGCGACGTCGGCTCGAGTCACGCACGCGCCGAGCGGGCAACCGTTGCCGATCCCCTTGGCCATCGTGACGATGTCCGGGGTCACGCCGTGGTTCTCGAATCCCCAGAACCGATCGCCCGTGCGGCCGAAACCGGTCTGAACCTCGTCCGAGATGCACAGCCCCCCCGCGGCACGGACGTGCTCGTAGGCCTTCTGGAGGTAGCCCATCGGCATCTCGACCGCGCCGCCTACGCCCTGGATCGGCTCGGCGATAAACGCCGCGATCCTGCCGCTCGTGCCGTAGCGGATCAGGTCGAGAATCTCGGCCGCGTACTTCTCGCCGGCCTTTGGGTCGTCGTAGCCGTGCGGCCCGCGGTACTGATCGGGCAGCACGGCGTGGTGGACGCCGAAGGAGTGGGGGACCGGATACTTCCAGGTCGAATGGCTGGTCAGCGCCATGGCCGCCTGCGAGCCGCCGTGGTACCCGTTCCGCATGGCGATCACGTCGAACTGTCCCGTCTTCGCTCGCGCCATCAGGACCGCGAGGTCGTTCGCCTCACTCCCCGAGTTGGTGAAGTAGCAGACCGACAGCCCGCTCCCCTTGGGGAACGTCGAGGCGAGTTTCTTCCCGAACAGCGCGATGTTCGGATGCAGGTAGATCGTCGTGGTGTGCTGGAGTCTCTCGTTCTGCTCCCGCACCGCTTCCATCACCTTCGGGTGGCAGTGTCCGACACTCACCGTGACGATCCCCGCGAAGCAGTCGAGGTATCGCCGGCCCGTCTCGTCGAAGACGTACTGCATGTGCCCCTCGACGATCATCAGAGGCTCCTTGTAGTACGTCACGAGGGCGGGAGTCAGGAACTCACGCCGAAGATCGAGCACTTCCTGCTTGCTCGGGCCGGCATAGGGCATTGGCTTGTGCCCGCACGGGGGGAGTTGAGGCGCGGCGGGCGAAGTGGTCGGTGATGAGGCGAGAGTGGACATGGCAGGCTCCTTCAGAAGCCGGCATCATAGTCGCCGCGATCCTCGACTCGAGGCGTGATCGTCCAATACATCCCGATCGCGATCACCAGCCCGATGAACCACGCATAGCCGTAGACCTGGTCGAACAACGCCGGAAAGATCGCCCGCCCGCTCGCCGCGTTGATGAACCCGGGCAGGTTCGGCAGCACCGCCACGACCAGCGTCAGCACCGCCCGCCACTTCACTCCTCTGAACGGTCCGTCGGGGTCGTACAACGCCCGCGCGTCGAGGCGCATGCGCCGGATCAGGTAGTAATCGCACAGCATGATCCCCGCGATCGGTCCCAGCAGCGCGCCGTATCCGATCAGCCACGTGAACACGTACGCGCTCAGGTTGTTGTACAGGTACCACGGCATGATGAGCACGCCGAGCAGAGCCGTGATCAGCCCGCCCAGGCGGAACGAAACCCTCTGCGGGGAAAGGTTCGAGAAGTCGTTCGCGGGCGAGACCACGTTTGCCGCGATGTTGGTTGTCAGGGTCGCCAACGAGAGCGCGACCAGAGACAGGATGATCACCGTCGGCGAGCCGAGCCTGGCCACCAGCGCCACCGGGTCCCAGATCGCTTCCCCGTAGATCAGGACCGTCGCCTGGGTGACAATGATCCCGATGAACGCGAAGAGCGTCATCGTCGTCGGCAGCCCCAGCGCCTGCCCCCACACCTGCGCCCGCTGCGAACGCGCGTAGCGCGTGAAATCCGGGATATTCAGCGAGAGCGTGGCCCAGAAGCCGACCATCGCCGTCAGTTGCGGGAAGAACACGCGCCAGAACTCGCCGCTGGTCTTGAACTTCGACCCCTGGCTGAAGAGCGCGCCCACCGAATCGACCCGCCACATCGCCCACCCGAGCAGCGCCAGCCCCATCGCCAGCAGGAACGGCGCGGCGAGAGACTCAAGCCATTTGATCGAGTTCATCCCGCGCCACACGAACCACACGTTCATCAGCCAGAAGGCAAGAAAGCAGCACAACTGCGCGGGCGTGATCCCCAACCCGGTCACTCGTCCCGTCTCGGCCGACAGATCGACCGCTCCCAGCGCCCCCAGGACCTGGTAGATCGCCGCGCCGCCGATCCACGTCTGGATCCCGAACCATCCGCAAGCGACCAGCGCCCGCGCCATCGCGGGGATATTCGCGCCGACCGTTCCGAACGAGGCGCGCATCAGCACCGGAAACGGGATGCCGTACTTCGCGCCCGGGTGTCCGTTCAGGATCATCGGGATCAGCACGATCAGGTTTCCGAGCATGACGGTCAGCACCGCCTGCCACCACGCCATCCCCTGTGCGATCATCCCCGCGGCGAGCGCATACGTCGGAATGCACACCGCCATCCCGATCCAAAGCGCGGCGATGTGCCACGTGGACCAGGTCCGCTGTGCGGGGGTCGTGGGGGCGAGATCGGGGTTCGAGAGCGAGGTCATGTTCCGTCACAGGTGGAATCACAGCACCTGGCTGCCGCGGCCAATGATCCCTCTTCGGAAAAATCCTGAGCGGGAGTTGAGAACTCGACCGAAGTGATCGGAGGGAATACCAGAGCGGGGTCCGCACATGGCCATCGCCTGCCCGATAGGAGAAACATGAACGAGAAGTGACCGCTCGACGGGCAGCGGTCGAACTGCGGAAGTCCGCTTCAGGGGTCGGCATTGGACACGATACAGGCGGATGGGAGGGCATGTATGCCCTGCCGACGATATCGGTCGCCATCAGCGCGGCGGCGTGCGTCGTCTCCGACCTCCCATGAGCGCGGCCCCGGCTGCGCCGACAAGCATCGACGCGGGCGCGGGGATCGGCGGTCCGGCGGGTCCAGCCACGCTCCCGAGTGCGTGAGAGCCGTCCTGGTGCAGCATCGATGTTCCGTAACTCATCCACTCGGTCGCGTTTGTGCGCACGACAAAGTACATCGAGTCAGGCGTGCCGGACCAATCAAACGCGACCGCCATCCCGCCGACCAGATACTCCGCTGAAGAGACGGCGCTCGTGGCGGTCGAAAACGATGCGTTGCCGACCGACATCTCGTATACATCGAAGAGTTGATGAGGGATGAAGGTCTGTGTCGGCTGCCCGTCGTTGATCGTGCGGTAGAACCTGTGGACGAAGGCAAGCGTCTGATCAACCGAGTTGCGGAACACCTCGCCTCTGTAGAAATAGGACCCGCTGAAGTCCGAGTCCCACTGATCGAGATGGACCCCGACGCTGACGTGCCCCGAAAGCACGGCGGCCAGATCGACGACCGGAAGTGGAGCCACCGTTTCGCCGAGCGCCACGGGCGTTAGATCGGCTCTGGCGAGCGGCGCGGCTCCCAGCAGCAGGGTTGCCGCGAGGAACGAACTCATGACGCAGCCGTTGACTCTCTGCTCATTCATGCCGATGGTCCTTTGTGTTCGGTGCTGAAGTTCGTCGGAAACCGTTCAGCGGTCGATTCGTGCAGGCATATCCACTCGCCGGCGCGTGCGCGCCAGCAGTACGTTGTCCAGATCAAGACTCACAGCGGTTCAAGGCGCCGCCATGATTCGTGCAATGCAGAACTGTGTGGTGACGATGGAGCTTCCGCTCGCGGGGACGATGTTCGACCCTCCGATCGAATGCAGCATGCCGCATGGACGGCGGCATGTCAAGGAAAAGCCCTGGATATCCCGGAATTTCATGAAATTGTTAACTGCATGGGCGCGATCCGCCCTCGCATCCGTCAGCCGCGGAACACGTAAGAGGACACGGCAATTCGGTTGAGAAGCGGATGGCGGGTGGCTTGCTTGTGGCCCTGTACACGCATCACCGGGCGCGATACTCATCGTGCTCAGAGCAGCAAGCATGCCACCCAAAATGACTTACGGCGCCCACACATTCGCCACTCGGTCGCTCGGGATGGGCTTGCCGTCCGGCCCGTGGACTTGACCGTTTGGAGAACCCTTCGTCCCCGCCGCCCACTTGGGGAAGTGTTCGCCCTGCCAGGACTTCGGGTACTTCGGGTCGTCGTATTGCAGCGCGGCCTTGGTGGGGTGGAGCGGGCGGAAGGTATCGCACATGACGGCGAGTTCGCCCGTGAACGTCGCCTCCAGGCTCGCCTCGATGGTGCCCGGGTGCGGGCCGTGGGGGATGCCTTGCGGGTGAGCGGTCATTGATGCGACTTCGATGCCCTTGCGTGAGCCGAAGTTGCCCTCGACGTAGTACAGCACCTCGTCCGAATCAAGATTCGAGTGGTTGTACGGCACCTTGATCGCCTGCGGGTGCCAGTCGAGCATGCGCGGGCAGAATGAGCAGATGACGAAGTTGTGGGCCTCGAAGGTCTGGTGGATCGGCGGCGGCATGTGGAGCTTGCCGGTGATCGGCGCGAAGTCGTCGATGTTGAAGACGTAGGGGTAGTAGCAGCCGTCCCAGCCGACGATATCGAGCGGATGGTACGGGTACACGTACGAATGCACGCAGTCGCGGGCCTTGATGCGGACCTCGAAGTCGCCGGTTTCATCGAAAGTCAGCGGGAGTCCGGGGAGCCGAAGATCGCGCTCGCAGTACGGAGAGTGCTCGAGGAACTGGCTGGTGGTCTTGGAGACGTATCGCGGCGGGGGGCCGATGTGTGAGCCGTTGGCCGTCTCGATGAGCAGGAACTTGCCGAAGGGCATTTCAGTGGCGGGCGGGCCGTTGTCCGCGTACTTCCCGTCGGCCCCCGGCTTTCGCTCGTTCCAGACAAACTTGTAGATGACCCCCTTGGGGATGATGATGTAGTCCTTCGGGCCGAACGTCAGCGCGCCCATCATGGTGTAGACGATGCCCGAGCCGAAATGGACGAAGAAGCACTCGTCGCCCTGGGCGTTCTTGAAGTGGTAGTTCATCTGTTCTTTCGGCACGCCGACGGCCATTTCGCAGTCGGCGTTTCCGAAGTACACGACGCGGCCCGTCACGGTGTCGCCATGCGGCTTCTGCGGCGCGGTCTTGACGTGACGCATGCGCATGGTGTCCGTCTCGACGTACTCGACCTTCGTCGAGTAGACCGTCTTCCAGCCGGTGATCTGCGTCGGCGGGTGGATGTGGTACATGGTCGAGGTCGGGCCGACAAAGCCCTCCGTACCGAAGAGTTCCTCCGAATACAGCGCGCCGTCCGGTCGGCGGAACTGGGTGTGCCGCTTGTGCGGCAGTTGTCCGAGCTTTGTGTAGTAGGGCATGGGGGTCGCTCCGTGGGCTTTTCTGTAGTCTAGCCGGGTTGAATTCTCGAAATCGCCCCGAACATCGGGGCGTGCGCAGACGAACCTGGGAATGATCCCGATGCGTGCGACAGGGCGTGCCGAGTGAGAAAAAAGAGTCGGTCAACTCCTGAGCACTCATGGAGCGGCGTTCGATGTCTCGCCTGCGGCTATGACCTGCCCGATGGCGGGCGAAGGGGCCGATGCCCGGAATGCGGGCTGGACGGCCCGGCCTCACGCGCCGCACCGCTCGCACGGTGGATCGGAACCGAAGGCGTCGTGCCGTTGAAGTGGGTGGTCGTACGCGGGCTGATCGCCCTCGGCTGCTTCGCGATCATGCCGACGGCGCTCGCGATCGGCATCGCGGTGAAGATCGCCGACGTGCGCATGAGCAACTTCTGGGGCGGGCTGCTGGGCTTCAGCGGGATGCTTTCCTTCGCGGCATACGCGCTCATCGGACTCATCGCGTGCATGGGATTGCGGCGGCACCACCTGCGGAAGTCGGAGCCGGAGGGGCTGCGCGAGCAACGGAGGCTGTTGCTGTACTTCGTCTTCCTCCTGCCGGCACTCTGGGGAGTCATCGCCGCGCTCGGCCTGCTGGCGATCTTTCTGTTCGAGCCGTTCGCGGTGCTCGTGCTCCCGGCAAACGGCTTGATCCTGGGGCTGCCGATGGTGCTGTGGCATGTGTGGGTGCAGGGCATCGCCGCCTCGCTCATGGGAAATCGGAACGATCGCCGGCGTGCGGCGCGCTCCGCCGAGTGGACGGCGTGGTTGCTGCTCGGGTGGGCGGTGCTGGGCGCGCTCGCGTGCAGCATCACCTATTGGAAGGGCAGCGAACTTCTGTTCCGGACAACCTGCGCGATCGGAGGTCCGGTCTACGCGTTCATTGTGCTGAGGTGCTTCTTGGGCACGTGGCGTCTGCTGCGGCGACTTCGCTCGTTCCGCGTCTCCGGCTCCTCAAGCGAACAACCCGACACCGATGCTCGGCTGTAACAACGTCGCGGTAACCGCGCCGTCGGGTACGGGAGTCATTCGGTCCGTGAAGCCCCTGCGGGCAAGGGCACGCGGGTACAGTGAGGAAGCATGCAACCGAAGCGAATCTTGATCACGGGCGGAGCGGGGTTCATCGGCGCGAACTTCGTGCGCCATGTCCTCGCCAATCGTCCGTCGTGGTCGGTGGTCAATCTCGATGTCCTGTCGTATTCCGGCTCGCTGACGCGCCTGTCGGGGCTGGATTCTGAGCCTCGTCACCGGTTCGTCAAGGGTGATATCTGCGACGAGGAGGTGGTGGGGCGGCTGATGTCGGAGTGCGACGCCGTGGTCCACCTCGCCGCGGAGAGCCATGTCGACCGATCGATCGCGGACTCGAGGCCGTTCATCGTGACGAATGTGCTCGGGACTCACGTCCTTCTGGAGGCGGCGCGGAAGCGAGGCGTGCGACTCGTGTATGTGAGCACGGATGAGGTCTATGGTTCGCTGACGCTGGACGCGACCCGCGCGAGATTCACCGAGGACTCACCGATGCGGCCGAACAGCCCCTACGCCGCGAGCAAGGCGGGGGCGGACCTTCTGTGCCGGGCCTATGTTGCATCGCATGGGGCGGATGTCGTGGTGGCCCGATGCTCGAACAACATGGGGCCGTACCAGCATCCCGAGAAACTCATCCCGCTGTTTGTCACGAACCTGATCGAGGGCCGGAGAGTGCCGCTCTACGGCGACGGACTGAACGTTCGTGACTGGGTCCACGTCGATGACCATTGTGCCGCGCTGCTGGCGATCCTCGAACGGGGCCGGTCAGGCGAGGCGTACAACATCGGGGCGGGAGTCGAGAAATCAAACCTGGAACTGACGCGAGAAATACTGCGGATCATGGGTCGGCCCGAATCGATGATCGAGCACGTCGCGGATCGACCGGGGCACGATCGGCGCTACGCGGTCGATTCGGAAAAGATCATGCGTGAACTCGGATGGAAGCCGACCAGGTCATCCTGGCCGGCGATGCTGGAGGAGACGGTGCGGTGGTACCTGGACCATTCGAACTGGTGGCGAAGCCTGGCGCGCTGAGAAGCAAGAAGAGTCCAACGCGGTGAGCGTGACCACCATACGATGCCTCGGCACACATGAGTCGTGCGAGACACCGCCCCCGCCCAAGAGAAGATGACGCCGTGAACGCATACGACGAACTTCTACGAACAATTGACCGCGGCGAAGCGGTGGTCGGCGTGATCGGCCTGGGCTACGTCGGCCTGCCGCTGGCCGCGGCGTTCCACGATGCCCCTTCGGCGGCACGCCGCATCGTTGGCTTCGACAGTGACCCGAAGAAGATCGAGCGGCTCTCACGCGGCGAGATGTACCTGAAGCACCTCGGGGATTCGTTGCCGAAGCGGCTGGCGGCCGGCGGGCGGTTCGATGCGACGTGCGACCTCACCCGGATCGCCGAGTGCGACGCCGTGCTCGTGTGCGTCCCCACGCCGCTGAACGCACGAAACGAGCCGGACCTTTCGTACGTCCTGCGCACGGCGGAGTCGATCGGCCGCGTGCTGCGCGCCGGGCAGTTGATTGTTCTTGAATCGACCACTTATCCCGGCACCACCCGCGATGAGTTCGTCCCGGCGATCATGCGTGCGGCCGATCCGGCGCGCGGCCTTCGCCCGGGCGAGGACTGGTTCGCCGCGTTCAGCCCGGAGCGGGAGAACCCGGGCGACCCCGCGCACTCGACGCACACGATTCCGAAACTGGTCGGCGGGTTGGACGAGCGGTCCACGGCGCTGGCCTCCAGGCTCTACGGACGCGCGGTCCGGCACGTCGTGGGCGTGCGTTCGGCGGAGGTCGCCGAGGCCGCGAAGTTGCTCGAGAACATCTTCCGCGCCGTCAACATCGCGCTCGTGAACGAGATGAAGATGACGCTCGACGCGATGGGCATTGACATTTGGGAAGTTGTTCGCGCGGCGTCGACGAAGCCGTTCGGATTCATGCCGTTCTATCCGGGACCGGGGATGGGAGGTCATTGCATCCCCGTGGACCCGTTCTATTTCGCCTGGCGAGCGCGACAAGTCGGGCAGCCGGCACGATTCATCGAACTCGCGGGAGAGGTGAACGTGCGGATGCCTCGTTACGTCGCGGAGCGGACGATCGCGTCGCTGGCCTCCCGCGGGATTTCGGCGGCCGGCGCGCGCGTGCTGGTGCTCGGACTGGCGTACAAGCCGGACATCGACGATGTCCGCGAGTCACCTTCGTTTGAGTTGATCGCGATGCTGCGCGATGCGGGCGTCGAGGTGGACTACTCCGATCCTCACGTCGCCGCGACCTGGGCCGGCCGGCGTCATGACCTCGGCATGAAGAGCGTGGCGCTCTCGCCGCAGTCGCTCGCGTCGTACGACGCGGTCATCATCAGCACGAATCATCGCGGGTTCGATTATGAAATGATCGCGCGGCACGCGCGACTGGTCGTGGACACGCGCGACGCGATGCGCGACTTCGAAGGAATGATGCTCGGGCGGCTCGTGCGGGCGTGAGCGAGACCAACGCCGCGCGGCTATCGCATCGCATCCTCGAGCGCCTCGGCGGAGGCGTCGAGATTGGTGTACACCTTTTGGACATCGTCGTTGTCCTCAAGGGCCTCGATCATCTTCACGCATTTCGCCAAGTTCTCTCCCGCCAGTTCGGTGAGAGTGCCCGGGATCATCGCCAGTTCCGCCGAATCAATCTTCAGCCCGGACTTGTCGATCGCTTCCTTCACCGCGATGTAATCCGCCGGGGCGGTCAGGACGGTCCACACCCCGTCTTCGAGGCGAACATCCTCGGCCCCGGCTTCGACCGCGATCGCCATGAGTTGGTCTTCGGAGGCGGCCTCCGAATCGAGGGTGATCCGTCCCTTCTGCTCGAACATGTACGCCACGGCCCCGGTCGCGCCGAGGTTGCCCCCATACTTCGTGAGGTGCATCCGCACTTCGCCCACGGTGCGCGTGCGATTGTTGGTGAGCGCATCAATGATGATTGCGACGCCTCCGGGTCCGAAGGCCTCGTATCGGACATCCTGCCAGTCCTCGCCGCCGATCTCACCCGAGCCTTTCTTGATCGCCCGCTCAATGGTGTCGCGGGGCATGTTGGCGGCCTTGGCTTCTTCGACCGCGTACCGGAGCGCGAGGTTCGCCGCCGGGTCGGGCAGGCCGTGGCGTGCGGCGACCATGATGGCCTTCGCGCATTTTCCCCAGACCTTCCCTCGCCGGGAGTCGGTCTTCGCTTTCTTGTGCTTGATGTTGGCCCAGTGGCTATGGCCGGCCATGCGCGGTCGTCTCCGGTGCTCGGTGGACTGATTCGATTATTGGATCATACCGTCGGCGCCGCCGGGGGCTTTCGGCGCGCCCGCCTCGGGGAGACGATGGATTCGCGCGACCTGTGGCTCGGTGTCCGACTTCGCCGCCGAGACCTTTGACTGCGCGCTCGCCCCCGTTTCCTCGATCTCGGCGCGCATGGAAGCGGAAAGCTCGCGCCGAGCGTCCACCGGCTTCGACAGGATGCTCGCCGCCCGTGTTGCGGCGTCGGTCCAGAGTTCGATCGCCTTTTCACGCTGACCGGAGACCCACAGCGCGTCGGCGTAATGATCAACGATCACGGGCATGGCCTCCGCGTACTCAGGGCGGATCGATGCCTGCTCATACGAACGCTTCAGGAGGGTGAGCGCCCCCTCGCGGACGACCGCACCGTCGGGTCCGACCTCATCCGCCAGAAGGCCCTGCTTGTAGCGCGCCCAGCCCATCGAGTCGATGATCGGTGCGCGGCCGTCCATCATCGGATCGGCCAGCATCGTGGCGTACGCCGTCTCAATGTGCCGGACCGCCTCTTCGATCTCGCGGTCTTCTTCGAGCAGACTGTATCCCAGGTTGTTGTGCGCCCACAGGTGGTTGGGAGAGTGCCGGATCGCGGTCCGGTACATCCACTCAACGAGCGGGCGGCGGTCGCCGAGCCGATTCACCGCGAGGGCCATCTCGTAGATCACGTCGCCGATGTCGGGAGTCTGGCCGTCACGCCCCTTCAGCCCCTTGACCAGTTCCTCAAGCAGCGGGTCGATCGTGTTGGTGTCGCGCGCAATCTCGACCGCGCGGGCCAGTGATGCAAAGTCGCGGCTCTGGGGGTTGAGCCAGACCTGGTAGACCCAGACCGTGTGCAGGACTACCGGCGGCGGCTTGGTTGTCTCGCAGGCGCGCTGCGCGAGCCGGAGTGCATCGTCGATACGCTGCTCGCCGGGAAAATCCGCGGCCCCGGTGCGGATCAGCGCGTCATAGCCGACGGCGAAGAACTCATTTCGATGGTCCGGGTGCTCCTTCGCCCCCGCCTCGATCAGGGAATAGATCTCTTCGACCGGCGCGCCGCTGCGAGCCAGCAGTTGGACGCCGACGGCGTACACGCCGGGGGAGATGTTCGGCGCGGCTTCGCAGACGGCGCGGAACAGCGCGATCATGGCGGCCATGTCGCCTTTGCCCTTCAGGGCATCCATCGATTCCTCCACCGTCAGTCGCGCGAGACGGGACACCAGGTCCGGACGCAGCGACCGGTGCGCCGAGGCCGCCCGACGCACGGCGTCCGCGGCTTCCTCGTACCGACCCGACGAGGCGGACACCTCCGCGAGTTCGATCATCGCATCGACGGTCTTTGGAGAGCGGGCGATCCGCGCGCGGGCGAGCGCCTCGGCCCGCTCGCGCTGCGAGGGATCCTCGCGGAGCCAGCCTTCGAGCGTGCGAGAGGCGGCATCATCGCCCGGCATGCGCGCCAGGCGAGATTCGAGCACGCCGATCGCTTCCGGGCGCCGGCCGCGTCCATCGAGCAGCAACGCTAGCTGGACCGTAAAAATGGATTCGTCCGGGCGACGCTCCGCCTGCTCCCGGAGCCACTCCTCCGCGTGCGCATGGCGTCCCAGGTTGCTCCACAGCCGAACGAGCGCTTCAACAACACCGGGACGCGCGGGCGATTCCTCCGAGAGATCAAGAAGGTCGCGCTCCGCGATGTCGAGTTGATCGCGCTGCAGCGCTTCCTGCGCGCGGAGCAGTCGGAGCGTGGGACTCGACGGGCTGTTCTCGCGGAGCGAGCGGATGGTGGCGACCAACTTGCTCTCGCTCGCGAGCGGCCCCGAACGCGAGTACAGGTTCAGGAGCACGCCATAGGCCTCGTCGCGCGTCGGATCCACCAGGTTCACGGTTCGAAGCAGCCGTTCCGCTTCCGAGAACTCGCCGTTCAGCAGCCGGAGCCGAGCGGCAAGGAGCAGACGATCGACATCGGTGCTCTGAGCGCGGTCGAGCGCCGGGAGCATGGGGGTGATGAGCGCGGAGGCGGATTCGTGGTCGCCGATCTCGGTCAGCGCAAGGATCTTCGCCTCACGCAGGGCAGGCTCGGCGGTGTCGCCGATGGTCGAGATGAGCGCCTGCGCCTCATCGCCCCGCCCGAGGCGCCACAGCAACGAGGTGCGCGCGATGATCGCCGCGGGGTAGTCGGGGAACGATTGAAGCAGGGAGGCAAGTTCCTGCTCCGCCGCGGCGTGATCCCCCGCGGCTTCGAGCAGACGAGCGCGGAAGAGCCTGGCCTCGGGCTTGGCGGCGCGGTCAGGCTTCAGCGCGTCCAGCGCCGCCCGAAGACGGGATGGATCACTTTCTCCCGCGAGCGCGGCCCGAGCGTAACGGCTCTCCTGCAAGGGCGCCCCAGCGATCAACGAGAGAATCTCGTTCAGAAACACGTCGGGACGACTCCGATCAAGCCGGGAGAACAGGTCCCGCAGAGTGGCCCCGTCGGCCGGAAACGCCCGGAGTTGTTGCGCAAGCAGCCGCACCGCTTCCGCATCGCCCAGGCACGCCGCCTTGGCGCGCACGATCGACGACGCGCCAATCGCACGGTCGGCCTCGCTCAGTTCGATCTGGACCGAATCGACCGTTTCAGCGGCGGCCGTCCCGACGGAGGAGTTTGTCGAAACGTACCTCAGAAGCGACAGCAGTTGCTCATCGGCGCGCCCATCCTGCTGGCGCATGAGGCCGACAAGGATCAGAGCGGCATCGGCCGACCGACCCTGACGCATCTGGGCGAAGACTCGGCGCGGCGTGAGCGCGGCCGGATTCAAAAGCGCAAAGCGTGCCGCCTCTTCGTAGCACGAGCCCGCCTTGACGAACTCATTGAGACGGAGCATCCCGTCGCCGGCGTCACGCCACAGGTCGCCCCGCTGCCGATAGAGCAAGCCGAGTTCAGATTGGAACTGCGTCGTCTCACCAAAGGAATCCGGCAGGTGAAGCGCCTCGGACATCGCCTCGAACGACGCGGTGGTGTACCCCAGCCCGGCAAGGGCACGGCCGAGGCGAGCGCTCACCAGGTAGGGCAGCGCCGGATCATGTCCTTCAATGGGGAGCGCGCGCAGCCGGTCGAGGAGAAGCGCGGCTTCAGTCCATTCTCCGCGCTCAAGGGCGGCTCGGCTGAGCGCATCGAGCGACGGGATGTCGTCGGGAGCGAGGGAGAGGGTGCGCTTGAAGGCGCTCATCGCCGCGGATCGGTTGCCAAGGTCCGCCTGCGTTTCGGCGAGTTCCCTCCAGATCTCGGGAGAGTCCGGGTCGATCCGCGCCGCTTGCTTGAGACTGGCCTCGGCGAGTGCATGATCGCCCGCCAGGTGCTGCGCTCGGCCGATGACGTATCCGCGCGCGGCGTCGAGTCGGTCCGCCTCGGTCAGTTCACGCGCCGGAGCCGAGGGCGGGGGTGAGGGGGCGGACGGAGCGGCCGCGCGGATCGCCGCAAGCGTGCTCGTGAGGCTCATCTTCGCCCGTTCGAGTTCGTCGTTGGCAAAAGGCTCGCCCAACTCGGCGGGAAGCCCGGGCGGGATCGGCGCCCGCAAGGCTCGTTGATCGGGCGAGCGCTGCTGCCGGGCGGAGGTCTTGTGCAGAGGCGCTTCCGCGCGGCGCTCCGTGGATTCACCCTGGCTGGACGCCGCCGCGACCGAGCGCTCCTGCGCGCAGCCCGCCGTGAGAAAGAGTGCGATCGGCGTCCAGGTGACGGCCAGGAGCGAGACCCAAGCGACTCGAAGCCGAAGGTCCAGGAAGAAATGGTGGTTGATCGGTGCGGTGGGTCTCATGGGATGCCTGTGAACATTCCGATTTCGAACATGCGCCGATCGGCATTCGGACCGGCCTATGCGCGGCCCTACATTCAACCGGGAAACGGGGCGTCGCGTTGCCGCACGACGCCGCGGTCATCACGCCTTGGCCTTGACGCGCTTGGTGGTGCCGGACTTGACCGTGGGTTTTGCGGCGGGGGGGTCGGCCGGCTCTTCGGTCTTTCGAGTGACTTTCTGCTTTTTCGGCTCGGTCGCGGGGTCATCCGCCCAGTTGAGGAGCGTCAGGTGGACTTGAATTCCATCGTCCGCCTTGACGTGGCGTTCGAGAACCCCCTCGGCACGCGAGCAGTCGTAGTCCGGCTCGACCACGCCCTTGGCGATGAGCCGGATGAGCAGGTTGTTGTCGACCGGGATCGCATGGCCGCCGAGGCGGAGCAGCACCACGCGGGCTGCAACGAACGGAGGCATCCCCTCCAGGGTGTCGAGGTAGCGTCGCGCGTCGCGCTTGCTCAGCGAGGCGCACTTGTCCAGCGAAACGGCGAACTCGCGGAGATAGATCTCGTGCAGCGACGCCTTCAGCCGCATGGCGCGCTCTTCCGCGAGCGGATAGGTCTTTCCGATGGACGCGATGATCTCCGGCGGTCGGCAGACGCGCAGCTCGTTCACGTCCACCACGTGGTTCATGAGCCGGCGATACGCCGCGTCGGCCTTCGCGATCGGCGCTTCCCACAGGAGATACGAATAGATCATCTCCTCCAGCGGCGTGCGCTGAGGCAGTTCACCCTCGGGGGCGTACTTCGATTTCAACGAGCGGAGCAGCGCGTTCAGCGCCTTGGCATGATCAACGGAGGCGGTCGTCACGGGGTGGGTTCCTTCGAGGAGGCATCGGGGGAAGCGGGGGGAGTTTCCGGATCGCCGGGCGGGCGTTCCTGCGCTATTTCCTGAAGCGCGGAGAGGAGCGCGGCCTGACGCTTGGCGCTCCGGTCCAGTTTGAAGATCAGCCGGGGGGGGCGGTGCATCGAGATCTTCTCCGACGCCTCGCGCCGGATGTAGTTCGAGGCGTCTTCCAGCGCGTGCATGAAGAGTTTCTCGTTCTTCTCGGGAAAAATTGAGATGCTCAGGACCGCCTCGGACAGGTCGTCGGTGACTTTCACGCCGGTGATCGTGGCCATCCCGACCGCGCGCGGATCGGACAGCCCCTCCTGGAGCACGCTCTGCACCGCCTGGTGCAGGATGGACGCGAGTTGCTCGGTTCGACGGCTCATGGGTCCACCTCACGCAGGGCGCGCTCGGCTTCGGCCGCCATCCGCCCGACTTCGCGGTCCCACTCCGCCGCGGCCTCGGGGTGTTCCGCTTCGTGCCAGTCGAGTTCGCTCTCGTGGATCAACTCGCGCGTGACGGAGCCGAGCCGCGCTTCGGGGATCGATCGAAGCTTCTCGATGACTCGATCGAGCGTCTCGGAAGCATGCGGGGCCGAGTTGGAGACGAGCGTGAGCGCCATCACCGCGGTCCGATGCTCGTCCAGCGCGCTGATCTCCGCGATCGACACCATGTGCTCACGGTGCAGCCGGTCCTTCAGGGACTTGACCACGCGCCGCTTGTCCTTGAGGGACTGGCTGTGGGGGATGGTGAGTTCAAACTGGAGCACGCCGATGACCATCAGGACAACCCGCAATCCGATGAAACGCGGACGACGTTCGAACACGGCGCCGCGGACCGGGTGTCCGCGGCGAGGGCACGACTAGAGCGACCGCTTGACCTCCGTCTTCTTGTAGCACTCGAGCACGTCACCCTCCTTGATGTCGTCGTAGCCGACGATCTTCATGCCGCACTCCATGTTGGCCTTAACTTCCTTCGCATCATCCTTGAAGCGCTTGAGTTGTTCGAGCACGCGGTCGTTCTCGATGACGATCCCGTCGCGCGTCACACGGATCAGCGCGTTGCGCTCGATCACGCCGTCGGTGACATAGCAGCCGGCGATGGTGCCGACCCTCGAAACCTTGAACACCTGCCGGACCTCGGCGTGCCCGATCACTTCGAGCTTGATCTCCGGCTCGAGCATGCCCTCGGCGGCCTTCTTCACCTCGTCAATGATGTCGTAGATGACCTGGTAGGAACGGATCTCGACGCGCTTCGCCTCGGCGGCCTGCCGCGCCTTCGCATTCGCGATGACGTTGAAGCCCATGATGACCGCGCCCGACGCCGCCGCGAGATTGACATCACTCTCGGTGATACCGCCCGCCGCCGCGTACAGCACGCGGACCTTGACCTCGTCCGTCGAAACTTTCTCAACCGCGTTCTTGATGACATCCACCGAGCCTTGCACGTCGGCCTTGATGACGAGCAGCAGCTCGGAGATCTCCTTCTCCTTCATCGCGGCGAACATGGTGTCGAGCGTGAGCTTCGGCGTCGCGAGCTCGCGCTGACGCTCCTCCATCTGACGCTGCTCGGAGGCTTCCTGCGCTTTGCGCAGGTTGTCAACAACAAAGAACCGGTCGCCGGCGTCGGGGAGCACGTCGAGACCGCTGATGAGCACCGGGGTGGAGGGGCCGGCCTTCTGGATCCGCTTGCCCTTGTCGTCGGTGATGTCGCGGATGCGTCCGTGGGACCGCCCGGCCACGATGATGTCGCCGACTTCGAGCTCGCCGTTCTGTACAAGAAGTTGCGCCGTGGCGCCGCGCCCTTCTTCCATCTTCGCCTCGATCACCGTCCCGCGCGCGGCCCCCTTGTAGTCGGCCTTCAGGTCGAGCAACTGCGCCTGCAGGTCGAGCGTCGTGAGCAGCGTGTCGATGCCCAGGCCCGTGAGCGCGCTCGTGCGCACCACCTCGGTCTGGCCTCCCCACTCGACGGGGGAGAGGTTGTGCTCCGCGAGTTTGCCGTAGATCTGCTGGATCTGCGAGTCCGTGATCCCGGGGACATCGATCTTGTTCAGCGCCACGACCACCGGGACCTTCGCGGCCTGGGCGTGCTTGATCGACTCGATGGTCTGGGGCATCACGCCGTCAACCGCCGAGACCACGAGCACCACGATGTCCGTCATGTTGGCGCCGCGGGAACGCATCTCGGAAAACGCCTCGTGCCCCGGCGTGTCGAGGAACGTGATGACCTTCTCTTCGCCCTCGACCGTGACGCCCGCCCGGAAAGCACGGGTGGACTGCGTGATGCCGCCCGCTTCGCCCGCCGCGATCTTGGTGTTGCGGATCCGGTCCAGGAGACTGGTCTTCCCGTGGTCGACGTGCCCCAGGATCGTGACCACCGGCGGCCTCGGACGGAGGTCGATCGCCTCGCGCGAGGCGAACTGTTCGATCACCGCGTCCTCGGCGGACTGCGCCTGCACCACCTCGAGCTCGATGTTGTAGTCGATCATGATCTCCTGCGCCTGCTCGATGTCGATGCCCGAGTTCGGCGTGGCGATGATCCCCTTGAGGAAGAGCTTCTTCACCACCTCGGCGGACTTCACACCCGTCGCCGCGGAAAGATCCTTGATCGTGAAGGGCGCGCTGATCGCCACCTTGCCGCCGACCTGCGCGAGCGAGGCGGCGTGCCCCTTGTGCGTCTGATCCTTCATCTTCTGGTCGCGGCGGCGCTGACGGAGGAATCCCTCCGAACGATTCAGCCGAGCCTCGCGCTCCGCGAGGTCCTGCGCGCTCCAGTCCGTCGTGCCGACGTCCGCCTTGGCGGAACGGCGCGGGGCCGTTCGAGCCGTGGCCGTTTCGGGTCCGCCGCGGCGCTTATTGCGTCCCTTGTTCTTGGAATCGTCCTCACCGCCGACGGCGCTGGTGCCAGGGCCGCCGACTCCCGTCCCGCCGCGCGGGCCGCGATTCATCGGCAGGCCCGTCTCACCCATCGGCCGTCGAGGCCTGGGGGCCTCGATCACCTCGGGAGCCTCGACCCGGACCACCTTGGGTCCGGAGAGTTTCGCCGGGGTCAGCACGCCGACTTTCTGGCCGACCGGGGAGACGGTCTTCGGGCGGTCGGGAACATTCATCCTCGGCGTGAAGCTCGAAGGCGGGCGACCACCATGACCGTGGCCCGGCCCGTGCATCGGGCCGGTCGGCGCGGACGGAGGCGCCGGCGGCTCGGTCGGCGGCCGAACGTGAGGCTTGGCAATCTTTGGCGCCGCGGGAACCTCAGTAACCGGCGCAGCGGTCGCCGAAGCGGCCGGAGAAAGGACCGAAGCGGGCGGCGCCGTGGGGGTCGGGGTGGACACCGGCTCGGCGCGAACCGTCGGGGTCGCGGCGGGCGGGTGCCGTTCAGTTGGCGGTGGCGGAGTGTGGACCTCAACGGGCTTCGGCGGCGGAGGCGCGATCGCGCCCACCGCCGACTCGGATGCAGTCTGAACCGCTTCGCCATCGCTCTTGGCGCTCTTCGTCTTCGCCTTCGCCCGAGCACGCGGCGATGAACGCGCCTGTTCCAGGTCGATCTTGCCGGCGGTCTCGACCGCGTTATGCGGCGCGTCCTCCGTCGCGGTGAACCACTCGCGGATCGTCGCTTCGAGGCCGACGGACACCGGCGAAAGGTGATCCTTGATGCCGGGGATGCCCTCCGCCTGGCACTTGGCCACGATGACCTTGGATTCGACTCCAAGTTCCTTCGCCAGCATGTGGATTCGTTTCTGCTTCGTCGTGGTCGCCAAGTGTTGCTCCGTCGGGTCAGACTCGTTCGGTCAGATGATTCAGCAGACGCCCGCGCACGCGGGCGGCTGCGCTGGGCTTGGTCAGGAGGTGGGCTGAGACTCCGAGGGGGCCTCGGGGGCGGGAGTGAATCCGCCGAGGATGTCCGCCGCGCGCGCGTCGTCGTCAGGCGTCACGTCCACCGTGGACGATTCATCCGCGGGCAGCCCCTCACCGCTGAGGAGTCGGCGGCCGGCCTCCGCTTCCTCGGCGCGACGCTTCTCGGCTTCGATCTTGTCCTTCGCCTGCTGCTCGGCGACTTCCTTCGCTCGGACGGAGGCCTTCGCCACCATCTCGGCCGCTGTCTCGGGACTGATCTCGAGTTCCTGCTGCAGAACCTCGGCGCCGACCTCTTCGATGTCGAACACGGAGATCATGCCCAGCGCGGCCAGCCGGTCCAGTTTTTCCTCCGTCACGCCCTCGATCTCTTTCAGCGTCTCGGCCATGATCTCGAGGCCCTTGTTGAACTCCTCGGGGGTCAGGATGTCAACGTCCCACCCGGTCAGCCGGGCGGCGAGCCGAACATTCTGCCCACGCTTGCCGATCGCGAGCGACAACTGGTCGTCGTTCACAACGACCGTTCCGCGCCCGAGCTCGAAGCAGAGCGAGATCTCGACGACCTCGGCCGGCTTGAGCGCGTTCTGGATGAGAATCTGGCTCGATTCGTTCCATCGCACGATGTCGATCTTCTCGCCGTTGAGTTCATCGACGATGTTCTTGATGCGGCTCCCGCGCACGCCGACGCACGCACCGACCGCGTCCACCTTCGAATCCACGCTGGACACCGCCAGCTTCGTGCGATACCCGGCCTCGCGCGCCATCGCCTTGATCTCGATCACGCGCTCGGCAACTTCCGGCACTTCCACCTCGAACAGCCTCTTGATGAAGTCCGGGTGCGCCCGGCTGAGCACGATCTTGATCTGGCTGCCCACGTCGCGGACGTCGAGGATCAGGCAGCGGATCCGGTCGCCGGGGTGGAACTGTTCGCCGGGAATCTGCTCCGAGCGAGGCATGAACGCCTCCGCCCGCTCCACGCTGCAGACCAGCGAACCGCCCTCGTAGCGCTGAGCGACGGCGGTGACGATCTCTCCCACCCGCCCGCTGAACGTCTCATAGAGACTGGCACGCTCATCCTCGCGGAACTTCTGGATCATCACCTGCTTGCACGTCTGCGCGGCGATCCGGCCGAACTGTGCCGGCGGGATCTCCAGCGGCTCGCCGTGGCGATACATCTGGACCGCGCCCGTCGCCCGGTCGATCTTGCACGTGAACTCCTCGGCGTCGAGCGTGTTGTAAAACTTCCGGGCGGCCGACACCATCGCCAGCTCGAGGTCGGTGAACAACTGCTCCCGATCGATGTTTCGATCGCGGGCGATGCTGTCGACGATGCGGATCATTTCAGGGCCGTTCATGTTCTTCTCCGATATGTCTGGATGTCTGGTTTTCCGATGAGCAAGAGGGTGCTGGATGGTCGTTCGATTCCGAATCTTCTCCGAGTTCCAAAAAGCCAAACGGACCACCCGATGATCCGGGGTGGTCCGTCCGATGATCGACGGGCCTCGCGGTGAGCGGGGGTCAGCCCATCCGTTCCCTCCCTGCGTTCAGGGGTCGGGAGCCGGCGGACCGGCGGGAGAGGCTCCGAGCGGAAATGTTCGCTCCGAGACCTCGTGGCCGGGTTGGGCACGCCTTACCGCGCATGTTGAGTGACCGTACGCATCGGATCAGACCTTCCAAAAACTGCCCTCGACGGGCGACAAGTTCCGAAGAGGAGTCTAGTAGGCCCGCGTTCGGCGTCAACTGTCCCCCTTCCGGACCCGCCAAAAGGCCCTTCCCGCGTTGACGGAGGCCCCATCCCTGACGATCCTGAGGCCGCGTGATCGAGATCACCCACAGATTGGCGGGCCGGGACGAGTCCATACTCGTCGTCGCCGTGCCGCGCGAACTGAATCATGAATCCGCCGAACCGCTGCGCGCCGCGGTGATGCGGTCGCTTCCAAACCGCGACGGCGCCGGGGTGATCCTCGACATGACGGAGGTCGGGCTGGTGTCGTCGATCGGGATCGCCGCGCTGCTTCAGGTTCAGGAGTTCTGCCGCGATCGCGGGGCTGGGCTGGTGCTCGCCTCGGTGCCTCAGCGCCAGCAGGCGTTCCTCAAGATGCTGAAACTCGACCGGAAGTTTGCGTGCGAGGCCGCCGTGGAGACCGCGATTTCCCGCCTGCAGCAAGGCTCGTGACGGATCAGTCGTCGCGCTCGATCGCGCTGGTGACGCGGAGCGCCCGGGCGCCGTCGATCTGGCCGACGTTCGCGTAGAACTTTTCCCGGCCGTCAACGCACAGCGTGGCTGGCTGAGAGGCCGGGGTCTCGGTCATCAGGACGTCGCCGACTTCGAGGTTCAGCAGGTCGCTGAGGGTGATGCTCGTCCGGGCGAGCACCGCGGTGACATCGAGCGCCGCCCGGGACAACTTTCTCGAGATCCGCGTCGAAAACTCGGGGGAGCCTCGGGTCCGGCCTGAACTGAACCACGATTGGGCCGAGAGAGAGGCCATGATCGGCTCGATCACGTTGTAAGGAATGCACAGGTTCATCGTCCCGGCGCGCGTCGCCATTTTCAGTTCGAAGCCGATGACGACGACCACCTCGTTCGGCGGCACGATCTGGACCAGGTGCGGGTTCGATTCGCTGTCCTGGAGCTGGATCTCAAGCTCCTTGATCCCCTCCCACGCTTCGCGGAGCGAATCGATGGCCCGCTGCGTGACCTTGTTGATCAGCCGCTGCTCGATCAGCGTGAGCGGACGCTGCGGGATGAAGAGCTCCTGGTTCGTGCCGCCGAGCAGGCGATCAATGATCGGATAAACGATGAGCGGGCTGATTTCAAGGCAGATGTTCCCCTCAAGAGGGGCGGCGGTGAGCAGGTTGAACGAAGTCGGGTTGGGCAGCGATGCGATGAACTCGGAATAGGTCATCTGGTCGCACATCGCGACCTTAACCTCGACGATCGTGCGCAGGAATCCGGAGACGGACGCTCCGAAGTTGCGGGCAAACGCCTCGTGCAGGGTTTCGAGCGCGCGCATCTGGTCCTTGCTGACGCGCTCGGGCCTCTTGAAGTCGTAGGGGCGGACCTCGACGCCCTCGAGGGTCTTCCGGTGCCGGCTGATGATCTGGACCGGGGTGGTGACCTCCGCCACGTCGCCGGTGTCCACCGCCGCGAGGAGTGCATCCACCTCTGCCTGGTCAAGTACGTCCGACATCGACGCTCCGAATGGCCTTCGGCGCAATCACCGCGCCTGAAGCCCCTATCGACCCCCGGCCCGCTCGGGCTTGAGGCGGCCGCGGATTTCCGCGGAATCGGCCCGGCCTGGAACGAGTTGGTGTCCGGGCGGGTACACCCCGGGGTCACGATTAGACTCCTCGGCTCATGAATCAAACACGAATAAACCTGGTTCGTCTGGTCGTTGCCTCGCTGGCGATGATGGTTTCGCCCTACTGCCTCGCACAGGCTTTCCCCGACCTCGGTGCGTCATCCTTCAAGCGGCCTGCCGGGGAGCAGGCGGCGGACGGGCCGAAGGTCAGGCTTTCGACGGAGGCGTCGCCTCAGAAGGCGGCGCCGGGAAAAGAGTTCGTCGTCGCGGTGAAGATGTCCTTTGCCAAGGGCTGGCATGCGTGGCCCTCGGCGGAGCAGGACGTCCTGCCCCCTGACATCGCCGAGTTTGCCATCCGCACATCGCTGGTCGTGCCCTCGCGCCCGGGTTGGATCGGAGTGTTGGGGCGGACGCAATGGCCGGAGCCTCAACCGGGGAAGGTGGCCGATTTCAACAATCCCGGCCAGACGATCACGGTCCCCCTCTATCAGGACGCGGCGATGATCTTTGTCCCGATCCTCGTCTCGCCTGATGCGCCGATCGGTCCGGCCACGCTCACCTTCACGGTCGGCTATCAGGCGTGCGACGAGACGCTCTGCGAAGCGCCCGAAGAGAAGGAACTCACGATCAGTCTTGAGATCGCGCCGGACGGGGGGGCGTTCGCCGGCGGCCCCGCGTTCCGATCCTTTGATGCATCCGTGTTCGAGCGGATGCGCTCGGGCGCGGACGTGGTCGGCGGCGATCAGACGCCGACGACGCCCGGGACTCCTGCTTCACCGATCACTCCGGCAGGTTCGACGTTCTTTGGAGTATCGCTCGCGGGTCTGACCGGGCCGATGGGATTTCTCGTGCTCGCGGCTCTCGGCGCGGTGGGGGGGTTCATCCTGAACCTGACGCCTTGCGTCCTGCCGGTGATCCCGATCAAGATTCTGACGCTGGTCAAGCAGGCCGGCTCACCCCGTCGTTCGCTGGTACTCGGGGCGTTCATGGCGCTGGGGGTGATCGCCTTCTGGCTGGCGCTCGGTGTCCCGGCGGCGTTTGTGTCGGCGTTTGCCGACCCGTCGAGGCTCTTTGGCATCTGGTGGCTCACCACCGGGATCGGCCTGCTGATCGGTCTGATGGGGCTTGGGATCCTGGGTCTTTTCTCGATCAACCTGCCGCAGGCGGTCTACATGGTGAACCCGGAGGCGGAGTCGCCGGCGGGTTCCTTTTTCTTCGGGGTGATGACGGCGGTGCTGGGATTGCCCTGCTTCGGGTTCGTCGCGGGGGCGCTCCTTCCCGCGGCGGCGACGTTCGGCCCGGCCAGCACCATCGTCATCTTCGGCGCGATGGGCGTCGGCATGGCGCTCCCGTACTTTGTGCTGGCGGCGAAGCCTCACTGGCTGGATCGACTGCCGCGCACCGGGCCGGCTTCGGAGTTGGTGAAGCAGGTGATGGGGCTGCTCCTTCTCGCGGCGGCGGCGTATTTCGTCGGCTCCGGGTTGATCGCGCTCGTGCAGGACGCCCCGTACATCGGCACGCTGCTCCACTGGTGGGCCGCGGCGGTCTTCGGCGCGCTCGCCGGGCTGTGGCTGATGTTCCGTACGTTCCAGATCACCACGCGATCGGGGCCGCGATTCGTCTTCACGATCGTCGGGCTGGTCATCGGCGGGGTCGCGCTGGCCGCGGCGCAGACGCGGACCGCCTCGGTCCGCGACGAGTACGAGAAGCAGTACGCGGCGCTCGCGGGGGCGGCGGGAGCGGGGCCGCTGGTTCCCGGGGTCTGGCTTCACTATTCGGAAGCGCTCCACGAGCGGGCACGGCGGGAGAAGAAAGTGATCGTGCTCGACTTCACCGCGGAGTGGTGCCTGAACTGCAAGACCCTCAAGGCAGCGGTGCTCGATCGAGCCCCGGTCAAGCCGGCGCTCGAATCGTCCGGCGCCGTGCTGTTCGAGGTGGACCTGACGAGCACCAAGGCTCCGGGCTGGGAGCGACTCCGGGCCTTGGGCCAGACGGGGATCCCCCTGCTGGTGGTGGAAGGGCCGGGGTTGAAGGAACCGTGGCTTTCCAACGCCTACACGTCCGACCAGGTGCTCCGGGCGCTCGAATCGGCCCGTGGGCGATGATCCCGTTACCCGGACGTTGACACCGCCCCGGTTCAGCCGTACTTTTCTTGGCCCGTCGGTCGGCCTCTGCCGCCTTCGGCGACATCCCGCGGGCGTAGCTCAGTGGTAGAGCGACACGTTGCCAACGTGTAGGTCGAGGGTTCAAGCCCCTTCGCCCGCTTTTTTCGACGAGGCCTGCCTTGAACCCAAGGCAGGCTTCTTTGTTTTCCGATGATCCCGGTTGCTTCGCGTCGAATTCGGCGCATGGTTGACCGGGTGATTGAACGTTTTCGCTGGAGGGCCTTTCCATGGCGGTACGGCGCGTGGTCATTCGATTGGCGGCGATCGTCTCTTCGCTGCTGGCGTGCGGTCCTCTGCGGGCGCTGCCGCCCGGGTTTGTGGATCTCCCGGTCGGTGGAACCTGGAACCAGGCGGTCGGTCTCACGTTCGCGCCGGATGGGCGGATGTTCGTGTGGGAAAAGGGCGGCCGGGTGTGGAACTTCGAGAACGGCCAGCAGTCGGCGACGCCGCTCGTCAACATCAGCGAAGAAGTGGGGGACTGGCGCGATCACGGGCTGCTCGGCTTCGCGATTGATCCCGCGTTCTACACCAACGGGTACATCTACCTGCTGTACGTCGTGGACTATCACCATCTCGTGAACTTCGGCACGCCGGCGTACAACCCGAACTCGAACCAATACTTCCGCGATACGATCGCGCGGCTGACGAGGTACCAGTGCGACCCGGCGACGGGGTTCCGCACGGTGCTCCCCGGTTCGCGCACCGTGCTCATCGGTGAGACGATCACGACGGGCATCCCGATTCCGCACCAATCGCACGGCGCGGGCACGCTCGTCTTCTCGCCCGACGGGACGCTGCTGCTGACCTGCGGCGACGGCGCCTCATACGAGACCTTCGATCACGGGGGGACCGCCAGCGGATCGAGCAATACCGCGCTGGCCGACGGCATCATCACCCCGGCGGAAAACGTGGGAGCGTGGCGCGCGCAACTGATCGCGTCGCACAGCGGAAAGGTGCTGCGGATCGACCCGGCGACCGGCGACGGCGTGCCCAGCAACCCGTTCTATCTGCCCGGTTCTCCCCGGGCGCCGCAGTCCCGCGTCTGGGCGATGGGTCTGCGCAACCCCTTCCGGGCGTGCCTCCGTCCCGGAACCGGGAGCACGAACCCGAATGATGCCAACCCGGGGACGTTGTACATCGGCGATGTCGGGTGGGGCTGGTGGGAGGAGATCAACGTCTGCCGCGAGGCGCGGACGAACTTCGGCTGGCCCTACTTTGAAGGGCTGGAGGTCCGGGGCGGGTACGCCGGGGCAAACGTCGCGAACCTCACCGCTCCCAACCCGCGCTTCGGCGTCGGCGGCTGCACGCAGCAGTTCTTCACGTTCAGCAACCTCATCGTCCAGGAAACGCTCGGGGCCACGTCCTTCCCCAACCCGTGCAACGCATCGTTCCAGATCCCCGCGACCACGCCGACGCACGAGCACACACGCCCGAAGATCGACTACGGGCACGGGAGCAGCCCGTCGCGGACCGGCATCTTCATCGGGAATAACGCGGCGGTGATCAACGTGGGCGCCCCGGGGTCGCCCGTGACGGGTGCGCAGTTCGGCGGATTCAGTTCCACCGGCGGAACGTGGTACACGGGGTCCGACTTCCCCGCTGACTACACCAACGTCTACTACCACGGGGACTACGTGAGCGGCTGGATCCGCGCGTTCGTCTTCGACGCGATGGACAATCCCACGGCTGTGCGCGAGTTTGTTCCGGAGGGTCAGGCCGGCGGCGTCGTCGATCTCGAAACCAGTCCGACCGAGGGCGGGCTGTTCTACATCCGTTACAACGAGGTAGGCTCGTCGGAGGTCCGGCGGATCGCCTACCTGGGGAACACCAATCTGCCCCCGGTCGCCGTCGGCTCGGCCGGTCCGACCTTCGGTCCTTCGCCGCTGAGCGTGCAGTTCAGTTCGCTCGGCTCGTTCGACCCCGAGGGGGCGGCGATCACCTACCTCTGGGACTTCGGCGACGGCTCGCCGACGAGCACCGCGGCGAACCCGACTCACCTGTACCAGGACACCGAGGACATCACCGCGACCGGAACGATCGTCGCGCGTGTGTTCGAACTGAACCCGCCGAACCCCATCGGCGGCGGGAATCACGACCCGGAGATCATCCGGGACGGCTTCTACCCGCCGGTCGGATCGAACAACTCCGCGACGCAGTTTGACACGTACCACGCGGGCGACCAGGGGAACTTTGACTACATCGGCTACACGTTCCCGGCGGCGCGGACCTTCACGAGTCTGCGGATCCAGGAGGGGATCCACTTCGGCGACGGCGGCTGGTGGGATTCGGCGCAGTTCGAGTTCCGGCATCCGGTGACGGGTGTCTGGACGGCGGTGCCCGGAGTAACGGTGACGCCGTCCTACCCGGGGAACAACGGGGTGAACTGCGAGACGTTCGCCGTGACGTTTCCGCCGGTTGTCGGCACGGGCATCCGCATCGCGGGCAATCCGGGCGGGAGCGCGAACTTTGTCTCGCAGGCGGAGTTCCGCGTGAACGCGGTGCCGTTGAATCCCGGCGCGCCGAGGCGGTTTGATGCCACGCTGACGGTGTGCGACCAGATCGCCTTCTGCGACACCGAGGTCGTTCCCGTCTGGATCAACAACACGCCTCCGAGCGTCGAGATCACCTCGCCCATCGACGGCGATCTCTACAACCCCGATCTCTCCTTCACGCAGCCGCTGACATCCATGATTTCCGACGCCGAGCACGCGACGGAAAGCCTGGCGTGCCAGTGGATCACGGTGCTGCACCACAACGCGCACACGCACCCGGAGCCGCCCGATCCGAACTGCACATCATCGTCGCAGATCAGTCCCCACGGACAGAGCACCGACACGTTCTTCTGGGAGTTTGTGCTGACCGTGACGGACCCGCTCGGGTTGTCCGCGACGCGGACGGCGACGATCGTCCCGGCCCCGCCGAGGTGCCCGGGCGACGCGAACCTCGACGGTGTGGTCGACTTCGCGGACATGACGAGCGTGCTCTCAAACTGGGGGGCCATCGGCCCGTTCGGCGACGCGAACAACGATGGGATCGTCTCGTTCGCCGATGTCACGGAGGTGCTTGGGTTCTGGGGAGCGCCTTGTCCGTAGGGTGCTCGGCCGGTGTGGGAGAGAGCCTTCGCCTCAGCACCGTCAGCAGCGTTCCGGGTTCGAGATAGGCGGTCGGCGGGCGGAAATACACCTCCTGCATCGTGTCACCCGGTTTCTTCGAGAGGGGGCGGACGGTCCCCTGCACGCCCTGCAGCGCCGCGACGACTCGATCGACGGAGTCGGAGGATCGGCAGCGGAAGATCACGTCCTGCTCGTGGAGGGCGATCGAGCGGACACCCATGGTCATCGCCGCGACGCGGAGGCGTGCCAGGTCGAGCGCCGTGACCACGCCGGCGGGCGGCTCGCCGTAGGCGTGCTTCAGGTCTTGTTCGATCTTCGAGAGTTCCTCGTGCGTGCGTGCCGCGCCCACTCGGCGGTACGCTTCGAGTCGGCGTGATTCGCTCGGGATGTACGACTTCGGGAACGAGCCGGAGACGCCGATCTCGATCGTGGTATCGGCCGGCTCGCCGGTCTGTTCGTGCTTGAGTTCGCGGGCCGCCTGCTCCATGAGGCGGCAGTACATGTCGTATCCCACGGCGGCGATGTGGCCCGATTGCTCCGCGCCGAGCAGGTTGCCCGCGCCGCGGATTTCGAGGTCGCGCATCGCGATCTTGAATCCGGCGCCGAGCATGCTGAACTCTTCGATGGCGCGCAGCCGCCGGGACGCGATATCGGTCACCGGCCGGTCCGCGGGAAGGAGGAGGTAGCAATACGCGCGGTGCTTGTATCGACCGACGCGGCCGCGGAGTTGGTGCAGGTCGGCGAGACCGAAGCGGTCGGCGTTGTTGATGAACATGGTGTTCGCGGTCGGGATGTCGATGCCGCTCTCGATGATGGTGGTCGAGACGAGGATGTCCGCCTCGCGGTTCACGAACTTCCGCATGACCTCTTCGAGTTCATCGTCGGGCATCTGCCCGTGGCCGATGATGATCCGCGCGTCGGGGGCGAGCCGCTGCAGGTCGTCCGCGACGGACCGGATGTTGTGGACGCGGTTGTGGACGAAGTAGACCTGGCCCTCGCGCGCGAGTTCGCGGCGGATCGCCTGCTGGACGCGCTTCTCGTTGTAGGGGATCACCTCGGTCACGACGGCTCGGCGGTCGAGGGGAGGGGTGCTGAGCGAACTGATATCCCGCAGGCCGAGCATCGCCATGTGCAGCGTGCGCGGGATGGGCGTGGCGCTCAGCGTGAGGACATCCACCGTCAGCCGCAGCGCCAGCAGCGCGTTCTTGTGCTCGACGCCGAAGCGCTGCTCTTCGTCCACGATGACGACCCCGAGGTCGGCGAACTTCACGTCCTTCGAGAGGATGCGGTGCGTGCCGATGAGAACATCCACCTGCCCCTTCCGTGTCGCGGCGAGCACGTCGTTCTGCTGCTTCGTGGACTTGAACCGGGAGAGGCTCTCGATGCGGAAAGGGTAGTCGGCGAATCGCTGACGGAAGGTGCGCTCGTGCTGCTCGGCGAGGAGAGTCGTCGGCACGAGCACCGCGGCCTGCTTGCCGAACTCCACGGCCTTGAAGGCGGCGCGGATGGCCAGTTCGGTCTTCCCGTATCCCACGTCGCCGCAGAGCAGCCGGTCCATCGGGCGGGGACGGGTCATGTCCTTCTTGATCTCGACCATCGCGGCGAGCTGGTCATCGGTTTCCTCGTAGGGGAACTCGGCCTCGAACTCGCGTTGCCACGCGGTATCGTCTGGGAACCGGATGCCCGGCATGGATTCGCGTGCCGCCTGGATGCGGAGGAGTTCGCCCGCAAGGTCGCGAACACTCTCACGAACTCGCTCCTTCTGTCCCTCCCAGCGTTTGCCGCCGAGGGTGGAGAGGGGGGGCTTTCCGGAGAATCCGCCGATGTATCGCTGCACCTTGTCGATCTGGGAGACGGGGACGTTCAGCCGCGAGCGTCCCGCGAACTCGAGCACGAGGTACTCCTCCGCGAGCGACGGCGAGTCGGCGGCGCGTCCGCCCTTCTCCGCTCCGCGCGCCCGCGGGCGCGCGGCGAGACGGTCCTCCGCGCGCTGATCCGCCGTCGGTTTCGGGGCCATCGGCTTCATGGTCTTGAGTCCGATGAAGCGCGCCACGCCATGGTCCGTGTGAACGACGTAATCGCCGATGTTGATTTCGAGGAAGGCATCGGTCGCGCGGCCGGCCTTGAGCCTTCGGATGCGCCGGCGCGTGTTGTAGCGGTGAAGCAGTTCGTGGTACGGGACGCACGCCATGGGGCGCGGTGCCGATTCGTCCCCCCAGATGAACCCGCGGTGCAGGTAGCACGCGAGGCCTTCGATCGAGGCGCCGGGCGCAAACTCAGCGGTCAGTTCGTGCAGCCGGGAGAGTTCGCCCTCGTTCTGGCAGAAGACGATCACCCGATGATCCGAGGCCATCTTCCCGAGTTCGGCGATCGCTTCGGAGGCGTCGCGCGGCAGTTCGGGCAGCGGGCGGACGGGGAGGCTGAGCATCACGGACGACGCCGAGGCGGCGGAGAACTGGCTGATTTCAGCGACCGCGTGCGTCCGCTCGCGCAGCGTCTTGAACACAGCGGGCGGCCCGAAAATGCCGCGAGAATCATGAACCCGCTCGTAGTAGCCCCGGCCCTGCTCGGTGATCTCGATCGTTTCGCTCAGGAGCGAAAGCGTGCCCTCCGGCAGCAACTCGATGAGACTCCCGGTTGCTTCGGAATCACGCTCCGCCGACTCGGCGAGTCGAGCGCCGATGAGTTCCGCTTCTTCGAGTTTCAGGCCCGAACCCATCGTCTCGAGATCGATCTCCGTGATGGATTCGATCTCGTCGCCGAAAAAATCGAGCCGAACCGGGGGGCCGCTGGCGGGGAATATGTCCACGATCCCGCCGCGGACGGCGAAGTCGCCCGGGTCTTCGATCGAATCGATCCGCTTGTATCCGGCGGCGTCCAGCCATCGCGTGAGCGTCGCCAGCGGGCGGCGCTCGCGGGGGCGGACCGTCGTGATGAGCCGCTCGATGCGCGAGGGGTCCGGGACCGCCTGCATCAGCGCCTGGATAGGACACGCGATCACCTCCGGGAGGCGTCCCGAAGCGATGCGTCTTACAAGCGAGAGTCGCTCGGCAAAGAGTTCAAGGCTGACGCTGGTCTCGCCGGGAAGGAACTCGAGCGCCGGGAGCCGGGAGCACTGGACTCCGGCCGCGGTCAACTCGTCCACGGCCTCGTCCGCGTCGTCCAGGTGAGCAACGACGAGCACGACGGCCCGCCGCGTCAGGCGGGCGATCGCGGCCGCACCGAGAGCCGTGGAGGAGCCCGAGGCGCCCACCGCCGAGGCGTGCGCTCCGCCCGCCAATCGCTCGGCGAGAGCGCGGAGCGCCGCGTCGTTGAGGAGGAGATCGAGGTGTGGGGTCGGCGCGCGCATGTTCGTGCGGCCGCGGAGCGCCGGCGCGCCGCGGTCGGGGAGTCTCCGGGGGGGCAATGGTTATATCGGGTCGGTCAAGCGCCGGATCGAGAAGCCCGTGCGCCGCGAAACTCGCGCATGGTCGTCATGGAGCCTCGGCCCGGGCGTATGGGCGGATCAGGTCGATCGTGCGCGGGCCGACTCCCTTCACCCGATTCACGTCATCGACGGATCGGAACGGGCCGTTGGCCTGTCGATCCTCGACGATCCGCCGCGCGAGCGCCGGACCGATCCGGGGCAGGGCTTCGAGTTCCGCCTCGGTCGCGGTGTTCAGGTTGATGGTCGCGGTGAGTGCCCCGTGCTCCTGTGCCGGCGCGCTCCGCGGGACGCGCGGCACAAGCGTGGCGGCGCCGAATCCCGCGATCACGCAGGCGAGCAGCACCACGACTGCCGCATGCTTGGAGGCCCCGCTGAGGTTGGGAGCGTCGGGCATCGAACCTCCCGGTCACGGGGTGTCAGGCTCGACCGGCCCGAGCGCGGTCGGCGATTTGCCGGCGCGGAGCGCCGCCGAGACTTCGCCCATGCGCTTCAGCGCGGGCTTTGGCTTCCCCTCGGCGGTGATGATCCCGCCGAGGCGCATCTCCGGCGTGAGATCGGTGTCCCAGAGCATGTGCCAGCAGACGGAGTGCACGTAGGGCTTCGCGGAGGCCATCGCGATCGCCTGCGTGAGCCATTCCGCCTGCGTCGCGGGGTTCCAGGCGCCGTGCCACGTGCCGGGGTCGGCGTACAGTTCCGCGTACTTGGCCGATGCGTTGGGCATCCGGGGCGGACCGCTGGGGGCGCCGACGGCGGTCACGTGGATCGGCTTGTCGTAGGACGCCAGCACGTCGAGGATCGCGGACCATTGCATCAGGTCTCGCGCGGCGTGACCCGGCTCGGCATCACCCATCTGCATCCGCACCGCGAACCCGTCGAACGAGATGCCCGACTCCTTCACGATCCCCGCGTACAGCACCGGGGCGAGCGCGCGGTCGATGTGCGTGGTGTGCTCGCCGAAGGGATGGCTGATCTCGATAAGCATCGTCGCCTGCGGCTGGAGTTTCCGAACCGTCAGCACCGCGAGCCGCGTCAGGTCGATCATCTCCTCCATGCGCAGGTTCAGTTCCATGTTGGTCTGCGCGCCGGAGATCACGGTCCATCGCGGCACGGCGCGGCGATAACGCGTGACCACGACCTTCAGGTGTTCGTACGCGAGTTCGCGCAGCGTCCGGTAGTCGTTCTCCCAGATGTGCAGCCACCTGGGGACGCCGCGGGAAGAAAGATCGAGCAGCGGTCCGCCGCAGACGGGCAACCTGGCGGTTCGGACGGCCCACTCAATCCAACGATCGGTTGCGACGAAGTTCCGCTGCCCCTCTTCTCGTTCGATGTCCGACCAGCGAACGGGAACAGAGACGAAATCGAACGTCTTGGCGACGATCTTCTGGAGCGGCTCGGAGAACTGGTCCGTGTGCAGGATGCAACCCAGCGTCGGCTTGGGCGGCGGCTCGGTCTTCTCTCCATCCTTGGGTGTCTGGAGCGCCTTCCCCGCGGCCTTTGCCGCGAGCTCTCGTTCAGCCTGGAGCATCGTCAGGCGTTCGCCCGCCTCGATCCCGAGAAGAAGGGATTCGCGCGCGAGCGACGACATACGCGACGCCGTCGCGAGCGTGCCGTCGTGCGGCGTGGCGATCGCCCTGGTGAAGAGTTCGCGCGACTTTTCGAAGCCGACCATCACCGGATGCTCGGGGGGGAGCGCCACGAGCGACCATTCCTCGAACTTGTTCAGGAGAAGCATCAGGCGATGCCTCGCGAGTTCGACGTACAGGTTGTAGGGCTGCTCACGATCGGGGAGCAGGCAGGTCTGGAGCAGGAGGCGACCGTTGGCGCCGGCGTCCACCTGCACGCCGAGCGCCGCGGCGTCGGCGCTGTGCTTCTTGCAGGTGATGATCCCCTGCTCGAACGCGATGGTCCCGGCGACCGTGAGGTCTTCCTTGCCGACCAGGTGGGCGTGGTGGAGGGGCATCTCCTTCGCAAGCCCGCTCTCGTCATGGACGGCAAATCGGATCATCAATGCCCCGACACGTGACAAGGCCGACGGACCCTCCGCCGGCGCGTAACCCCGCATTGTCGCGGGAATCCTGCGTTTCGCAAACCGGGCGAAACATCCGAACGCATCGGCTATTCTGCGCCGGTGGACACGCCTCTCCTCGAAACGGACCTGCCGCTCCCCGGGAGAAGGCAGGGCAAGGTCCGCGACCTGTACGACCTGCCCGCCGCGGCGCCCGGCGAGGCGGGGCGATTGCTCATCGTCGCGACCGATCGGATCTCAGCATTCGACGTGGTCATGCCTTCGCCGATCGTCGGCAAGGGGCGACTGCTTACCGCGCTCTCGATCGAGTGGTTCCGATTCATCGAGTCGAAGGGGCTGGCGCGGACGCACCTGCTCTCATCGGAGGCGCACGAACTGATCGGGCTGGGCGCCCCGCCGATCCGGCGCGATCAGGCCGAGCGGCTCGAAGGGCGCATCATGATCGCGCGGCGATGCCGCATCATCCCGATCGAGTGCGTGGCGCGCGGGTACCTCGACGGCTCGGGCTGGAGCGAATATGCACGCGCCGGTTCCGTGTGCGGGGTGAAACTCCCCCCGGGCCTCCGTCGGGGCGACCGGCTCCCCGAACCGATCTTCACTCCGGCGACCAAGGAGGAACTCGGCCGGCACGATGAGAACATTGACTTCGATCGCGCCTGCGGCATCGCGGGCCGCGACGTGATGGAACGTCTCCGCGCCCTCACGCTCTCGATCTACAAGGCCGCGCACGACTACGCCGCGACCCGCGGCCTGATCCTCGCGGATACCAAGTTCGAGTTCGGCCGGGCGGAGGGCGCGACGACCCCGACGCCCGGTGACGACCTCTATCTCTGCGATGAGGCGCTCACCCCCGACTCCTCCCGGTACTGGGACGCCTCGAAATGGCACCCCGGCGGCGAACAACCCTCGTTCGACAAGCAGTTTCTCCGCGAGTATCTCAACGGGCTGACCGCCGCGGGGAATTGGAACAAGCAGTCGCCGGGGCCGGCGCTGCCCGAAGAGGTCATCGAAGGGACCCGGGCGCGGTACGAGGAAGTTCGACGGCGGCTCTTCGGCTGAGCGGCGCGCCGCGTGCGATCACTTGACGCCGTACTTCGCCGCCGCGTCCTTGATCATGGTCATGAGCGTGCTCGCTTCCTTGGAAACGCTCTCGCTGATTGATTTCCAAGTGTCGCTCGTGGCCGACTTCAGTTCCGGGAGTTTCGCTTGCACCTTGGCGGCCTGATCCTCGATGGACTTGATCGCCGAGTCCATCGCGGGCTTGACCTCGGCGCTGGCGCTGGAGGCCTTTTCTTTCAGCCTTCCGATCTGGGACTTGGCTTCGGCGAGGGTCTTCTCGGCGGCGCCGGCCGCGGAATCGCGCAGCGCGGCATATCCCTCTTCAATCTTCTTGCCGACCTCCTCCTTGGCCTTGCCGGCCGCGTCGCTGGCCGCGGTCTTCACCTTGTCCAGTGGATTGTCGGAGGTGCCGGACGTGCCCTCCTTCTTGTCGCATCCGAAGAGGACACAGGAGGCGAGGGCGAGCGACATGGCGACGGTAGGGGTGCGCGTGATCATGCAAGGATCGTAGTCCCAGCGCGCGATCGGATCCCATTAATCTCGTTTCATGTTCACATATTGTAGGGGAACCGCTAGGTCGGCCCCCTTCAGGAGGGCCATGACCGCCTGAAGATCGTCGATCTTCTTCCCCGAGACGCGGACTTCATCGCCCTGGATCGACGCCTGGACCTTCAACCCGCTCGCCTTGATCCGCTTGACCACATCCTTGGAGACGTCTTGTGCCAGGCCGTCCTGCAGCGTGATCTCCTGCTTCAGGTTCCCGCCCGCTCCCGGCTCCTGCTCGCCGAACTTGAAGACCTTGAGGTCCAGCCCCCGGCGGAAGGCGTGCTGTTTCAGAGTCTCCCGGATGGCCTCCATCTTCGTGTTGTCCTCGGCGGAGAGCTTGAGTTTCTTCTCCTTGCGGTCGAGGTCGAGCGTGTAGTTTACTCCCCGAAAATCGAAGCGCTGCGACAACGCCTTGCGCGTGTTGTTCAGCGCATTCTCGAGTTCCTGAAACTCAACCCGGCTGACGATATCGAGCGATGGCATGGCGCGATTTTATCCGATCAGCGCGAGGACCGCGCCGGCCGGGTCCTGGATGACGCAGAACAATCGTCCCCCCATGCTCCGCGGCCCGTCGATGACGCGGCCGCCCGACGCCGCGCACCGTTCCGCCGCCGCGGCAACATCCGGCACCGAGACATACATCAGCCATTGCGGCGGAACTCGCGCATTCATCCCGCGGGCGTGGCAGACTCCCGCGACGCACTCGCCGTTTGCCGCAAAGAGATTGAAGTCCTCGTACCCGCCCATGTCCTGGCCGGAAGAAGACCACCCGATCACGTCGCGGTAGAAGTCGCGGACCTTCGCCGCGTCCGGGACAGTCAGGTCGTGCCACACGATTGCTCCCGATCCCGGCGCTTCGTCGCTCATGCTCCGCTCCTTCGAGTTCGTGGGTTTCCGCGATCGTATCCGGCGGACCCGTCCGGCGCGGATCGGGCGCTGGCGTCGCCGCGAGGGCTTCGATAGATTCCCACCATGGCACTTCAGCACCTCACCGATGACCAGGTTCGTGACTGGTCACGCGCGCAGAAAGACCGCTGGTGGTTCGAGAACGTTTTTCGCGGCTCGATGCCTCAGTTGACGATTCGGTCCGCGGCCACGGGATTCCTGCTCGGCGGGGTGCTCTCCGCGACCAACCTCTACGTCGGCGCGAAGACCGGCTGGACACTCGGGGTCGGGCTGACCAGCGTGATCCTCGCGTTCGCGGTGTTCAAACTCATGTCGCGCGTCGGTTTCCGGGACCTCACCATTCTTGAGAACAACTGCACGCAGTCGATCGCCACCGCGGCGGGTTACATGACCAGCCCGCTGGTCGGGGGCATGGCCGCGTACATGTGGGCGTCGAACAAGCCATTGAACTGGCTGCACATGCTGCTGTTCAACATCGTGCTCTCGATCCTGGGGGTGCTGGTCGCCTTCCCGATGAAGCGGAGGTTCATCAACGACGAACAGCAGCCCTTCCCGGAGGGGCGGGCCTGCGGCGTGGTGCTCGACACCATGTATTCCTCCGCCGCCGCGGTGGGACTCTTCAAGGCCAAGGCGCTCGCCGTGTCCGCGTCGCTCGCGGGCGCGGTCTCGTTTGTATCCGGCGAGTCGTACATGAGACTGATCCAGGAGCGATGGCTCGGCTTTTCCAGGTCGTGGCATCTTCCGCACACCCTCGACAACTGGTACTATTGGCTCGTCGCGAAGGGGCATGTGGCCCTGCCGCGCATCGCGGGGGTGGATATCCGGCAACTGGCGCTGCGTCCCGAACTGGACCTTGCGATGTTCGGCGCGGGCGGGCTGATGGGGATCAAGCCCGCCACCAGCCTGCTCATCGGGATGCTCCTGAACTTCGCGGTCATCGTGCCGTGGATGATCGCGGAGGGCGAGATCAAGCCCGCCCGGTTCGACGAGTCCGGCGCGCCGATCTTCGGGCGGGCGCACATCCTCAACTCGTGGTCGCTGTGGTGGGGCATCACGATGATGATCGTCGCGTCGATGGTGGCGCTGTTCGCGAAGCCCAAGGTGTTCGTCGAGGTTTTCCGCGCGATCTTCGCCCGTTCGGCGAAGCCCGGGACCGATGCCGACATCGTCCGGCATATCGAGCTGCCGCTCTGGGTCTCGTGGGTCGGGGTGCCCATTGTCGGCGGCGTGGGGGTCTGGATGGCCCACGAGTTCTTCGGCGTGTCGTGGGTCCTGGGGGCGCTCTCGATCCCGCTCATCATCTTCCTCTCACTCATCGCGGTCAGCAGCACCGCCCTCACCGGCATCACGCCGGGAAGTTCGCTCTCAAAGATCCCGCAGTTCATCTTCGGCGCCGCGGACCCCGCGCGGCCCGCGACCAACCTCATGACCGGAGTCATGTGCTCCGAGGTCGCGCTGAACGCCAGCAACCTGCTCATGGACATCAAGCCCGGCTACATGCTCGGCGCCAAGCCGAGGCAGCAGGCGGTGGGGCACTGCATCGGCATCATCGCCGGGGCGCTGGCGAGCACGCCGCTCTTCTTCGTGCTCTTCCTGGATGGGTACGACCCCGTCGCCGCCGCGGGCGACGCGAAGCACGTCCAGAATCTCATGGCGCCGGAAGGCGGGCAGTTCACCTTCCCCGGCGCGCTCCAGTGGAAGGGCGTCTCCGACCTGGTCGTCTCCATCTTCGGAAACACCGGCACTGGATCGCTGCTCTCCGCGTCGATGGTCACGTCGATGATCATCGCGGCGGTCGTCAGTTTCATCTTCGAGGTGCTCAGGATCGTGACCAAGAACCGATTCCCGATCTCGCCGCTCGCGATCGGCCTCGGCGTCGTCGTGCCCCCCGCGTCGTCCATGGCGATGTTCGCCGGAGCGCTCTTCTTCCACGTCACCCACACGATCTACGCAAGGCGGCGCGAGTCGCTCGGCCATCGGCTGTGGATCGACACGCACGAGCCGATCTGCGCCGGGATCATCGCCGGTGCCGCGCTCATCGGCATCGGCGACACGATCGTGAAGGTCTTCCTGCTGTAGGTCCGTGCGACGCCCCCCGAGCCGGTGGCCGATTCGACCGCGAACAGCAGGGGGGTGGCGTGCGGAAAAGCAGCACCTGGAAGCCGTTTGTATTCCATCGGTTCGGGGCTGAATTCAGGCATTTTGTGGAAATTTCGACACCGACGGGGAAGGACGCGGCACGCCCGGCGCGGCCCTGCGTCACCACCCCGGCTTTTCCCTGTATTGCGTTGCTATACTCTCCGCTGATCTCTGCAGGGTCTCGTCCCAATGTTCGGGCGGTCCTACGGGTCGCCGACGCTTCCTCTTGCCCGAGTTCAAGCACCGGTCTCACGCAAAGTATCCAAGGGCAAATCAGGAAGCAGTCATGAAACTGTACGTCGGCAATCTCTCGTTCAAGACCTCTGAGCAGCAGCTCCGCGAAGCCTTCGAGGCGTTCGGCTCGGTCACCTCCGCGTCGCTCGTCATGGACCGCGAGACGGGCCGCCCGCGCGGCTTCGGCTTCGTCGAGTTCGCCAACGACGAAGAGGCCCGTGCCGCGATCGAGGGCATGAACGGCAAGAACATCGACGGCCGTGACCTCACCGTCAACGAGGCCCGTCCGCGCGAGGCCGGTAGCGGCGGCGGCGGCCGTGGTGGCTTCGGCGGCGGCGGTGGCGGCGGCAGAGGTGGCCGCGGCGGCTTCGGCGGCGGCGGTGGTGGTGGCGGCCGCGGCGGCTTCGGTGGTGGCGGCGGCGGCGGCGGCCGCGGCGGCTGGTAAGCCCAACCGTTCAGCACCCATCTCATCAAAACAAATGACCCGGGCCGATCCGTCGGCCCGGGCTTTTCATTTCGAGACCATCAACGCTCGCGCGGATCGCTTCAGCGCCGTTTCCGTCGGAGCGTCGCCGCTCCCGCGAGACCGGCGACCATCACGGCTCCGGGCGCCGGCACGTGCTGCGTCAGAACGCGGAGTTCGGTCACACCCATCACGGGCGAGATCTGGAAGTTGAAGGTGAGAACGTTCGCGTTGATCGAGAACATCGAGCCGCTGGAGCCGATGTCTCGGAACGGGAAGCCGGTGGGATAGGTGGTCGTCTGGAAGCCCAGCGGCACGTCCGTGTTGTCGAGGTCGAGCGTCCGGAAGATCACGCCGTCGATCGGCGCGGAGAAAGTGACGGTGCCCGAGGCGAAGATGATGCCCGGGATCGCCTCCCAGTGAAGGAAGTGGCTGTCGTAGACCCCCGTAAGCGTGCCGGGAGTCGGGGAAGCGCTCGTGCCGGGGTTGTTGACCATGTTGACGACCTGGTTCGTGAGGGCGACGCCCTGCTGTTCATCCCAGGCGTAGGCGTTGATGCCAGCGAGCGAGCCGGGCGTGCAGGATGCCGGTCCGGTGCCGAGCAGGATGGTCTGGCCCGAGACGGCGGTGATCGAGGCGGAGGCGCTGGACGCGACAAGAGCCGCGGCCGAGAGCGAGGCGAGGGTGAGCGTAAGGGTCTTCATGGATGGATCCTTTGTGAGTGTGCGGTGGTGTGAATCAGGAGGTGACTGGATTCTGAATCAATGCGACTGAGCGGTTTGTTTCCGAAGGCGGGCAAAGCGGAGCGTGTTTCACACGGCGCGGCGTCTCCGGAGAGCGGCCAGCCCCATGAGTCCGGCCACCGCCGCGGCGCCCGGCGCGGGCACCGGCTTCGTCAGCACGCGCATCTGGACGACGCCCAGGACGGGCGACAGGGTGTCCAGTTGGAACGACATGGTGTTCGCGCTGATGGAAAACGTGGAACTGTTGAAAGTGAGGTCGCGGAAGGGGAAGAACGTGGGGTAGGTCGTTCCGCCGGCGCCGAGCAGCGCGTCGGTGTTGTCAAGATTGGAAGCCAGGAAGATGACGCCGACGATGGGATCAAGGAACGAGACGGTTCCCACGCCTCCCGGCGCGCCGCTGTAGTTCTCGTAGTGGACGAAATGGCTGTCCACCACGCCGGAGATCAGTCCGGGGATCGCCGCGCCGGGCGCGGGGCAGGGGTTGTTGACCATGTCGGCAAAGACGTTGGCGACGTTGATGTTCTGCTGTTCATCCCAGACGTATGCGTTCAGGCCGTTGAGCGATGTGACGGTGCAACTGACCGGGGGCGTACCGAGCCAGGTCGTTTGCCCGGTCACGCCGCCGATCGCGGCCGATGCGCCGCCGGCGGCGCAGGCAATCGTTCCAACTATCGCGGCGAGATTCACGATGTTCGAGAGAGTCTTCATGTTCGGGTCCTTTCAAGTCTTCAATCCGTGGGTATTCGATGGCCCCTGGGCGACACACCCAGGAGCGGTGGAAGCAGAAGGCGATTTCGAGCGGCTCAGCGCCGACGCCGGCGGAGTGACACCAGCCCGGCCAGTCCGGCGAGCGCCGCCGCGCCGGGAGTCGGCACGATCGAGGCGATGTTCAGCCCCACGCCGTCGCCCGAGAGCTGCGAGAAGTGAACGGTGAGCGACGAGACCGGGTCCATGATCTTCACGAGGTGCAGTTCGGTGTTCCACCACGGGTCCTGCCCGCCCGGCCCGTTCTGCGTGTTCTGCATGGAGAAGACGCCCGCCCCGCCCGTGAACTGCGTGGCGCCGTACCCGCCCCCGCTGACCCAGTCGCCGAGCGATTGACCGTTCTGGAACACGGTCGCGGTGGTCACGCCGCCGCCGAAGGAAGTGGTCTGTCCCAGCCCCGCGACGCCGAGGATGATCGTGCCGGGCGCCTGAACGCCGGGGAACGTGTAGGTGATGTCCCAGGAGGCCGTCAGCGGCGGAGTCGGAGCGAACGAAGTCGCCGCGAACATCTCGTGGCTGGTCCACGCGTAGTTGTCCGCGCCGGAGGTCACGTTCCCGTTGGAGAGCAGCGGGTTCTGGAACCGCGCCTGGTTGAACGTCACGGGGATGTTGTAGGAGATGTTCACGTTCCCAACGCCGGGGAGGAAGTAGTTCGAGTTGTTCGGGACCGTGCTCCCGAACGCGACCGGCGAGTGGTCGAGCCAGTTGAGGGAATAGTTGACGGCCAGGGCGGGCGACGCGAGGCCGGCCAGGCCGATCATCGAGGCGAGTGCGATCTTCGTGCTGCGGTTCATGACAGGCTCCATTTCATTCAGTCGTTCGCGGATCGTTCCGCGTGTGTACCCGGCTACGCACGCTGCGTGTCCGAGGTGAAAGCGCCCGAGGCGGTGCCCCGCAAGAGAGCGCTGGGAGGAGAGATGAGTCAGTCGTCTCACGCCGGGGGTTCATCCGGCGTGTCGCTCAGGCGTGCCGCGGTCGCGTGTCGTGTGCTCCGCGTGCCGACCTGCTCGACACCATGACTTGCCGCGCGAATGTCATTTCTTGCTGCAATTCACGATGAATTTTGATTTCACGAAATCTCGGATCCGCGCGCCGGTTTTGAAAACAGACGACGCTTTGGATCATTTTCAGACGGCATTCAACGCCGGCGAGAGCGCCTCAGGCGCCGGGCCACTCCCATTCCTTCCCCGGCTCGTACCCCAGCAGCGCGTACAGCGCTTGCCGTGTCTGCACCCGCCCGATGAACGCGTTCACGTCGCCGTCGCGCTTCAGGTCCGCGAGGACCCGCTGCACCTCGCCCATCGCCGCACGGAACGTCGTGACAGGCCAGATCACGCACGAATACCCGAGTTCCTCGAATCGTCTCAGCGGGATGATCGGCGTCTTCCCGAACTCGGTCATGTTCGCGAGCAGGAACGCCCCCGCGACGTGCGACTTGACGGCCCGGGCCATCTCGCCGAACTCCGCTTCGCTCGCCAGCCCCTCCGGGAAGATCATGTCCGCCCCGGCGTCGATGTACGCCTTCGCCCGGTCGATCGCCGCGGGCATCCCGTCCACTCCGCGCGCATCGGTTCGCGCGCACACGATGAACGCCCCGTTGCTGCAGGTGTCCCGTGCCCGGGCCGCCGCCGCGATCTTCTCGACCATGTGGTCCACCGGCACCAGTTTCTTTCCGTCCAGGTGCCCGCACCGCTTCGGGAACACCTGGTCCTCCAGGTGCAGCCCCGCCGCTCCCGCGCGGTGATACTCGCTCACCGTCCGCATCACCATTTCGCTCTCGCCGAAGCCCGTGTCCGCGTCCGCAATCACCGGCAGACCGCTCGCCCGCGCCACCTGCTCGATCACGCCGCAGAACTCCGTCAGCGACACCATCCCGACGTCCGGCACACCGAACGCCGCGCTCACCGCCGCCCCGGAGACATAGCACCCCTCAAACCCCGCCTGCGCCACGGCCTTCGCCACCAGCCCATTAAACGCGCCGGGCAGACCCACGCAGCGATTGGACATCGCCTCTCGAAGCCGGGAACCGGGGTGACGGTGGATGCTCATGACCGCATGGTATCCGCGCCCCTTGTCATCCTCACGCGGCATCCACGAAGTCCGCACGCTCCTTGATCGCCACGTCGTACAGCGCCGCGACCTCGGCCGCGCCCTTCTTCTCCAGCCCGCTCAGCTTCGCCACCAGCCCATCCACCGCCCCCTCCCCGACGCCGAGCGCGCCGAGCAGCCGGAACTTGTGCTGAAGGATCCCCTTCAGGTCCGCGGTGGTGTTCCGTGCATGCCCCGCGGGGTACATGACCATCGTGCTGTCATAGGACTTGCCCGCATCGTCGGTGATGACCAGCGAGGTCGGGATGCCGTCCGGGTACTTCGCGTCATATTCCGCTCCGCCGTGCTCGAAGGAGACCTTTGCCATGAGTGAGCGCGTCAGTGTGTGCGCGATCGCCTTGCCGTCATAATCAAACGGCGAGAGCATCAGTTGCTTCCACACGCCGTCGTGCGACGCCATCGTGTCGGGCTTGAACGATCCCGCCGCCGCCGCCTCGACCGCCTTGCGCAGCATGGTGCTCACGATATAGACCATCGAGTGATCGGCCGACTGCCGAGTATGCGGATCGCGCTTGGCCGGATCGCCGATGATCCCGAACGCCGGCTCGTACGCCTTGATCCTGATCCCCTTGATCTTCGATCCTCCCCCCGCGAGCAGCCCGGGATTGTCGTTGATCAGGTTGATGAGTCCCTGCAGCGCCCCCGCCGATTGATGCTCGTACAGCCCGAGTTTGAAGTGCATCCCCATCACCGCCCAATCGCCGCCGGAGTGCGCCAGCGCCAGGTCAAAGGGGCTGTCCCCGTTCGTCTTCATGAACTGCCGGAACAGGCTCTCCGGGTTGCGGAAGATGTCCTTCGGCCCGACAAACCCGCGCAGCGCCCGCTTCATGCTCAGCACGGCCACCTCGGTGCTGATCGCCGCGCTCGCCCCCTTTGAATCCGACAGTTGCTTCCCCGCGCGGATCGCTCGCCACGGGATGTAGTGCGCCACGACCATCCCGATCGCGCTCTCGATCTGCGCCGCCGTGGCCCCCATCAGCGCGCCGTACACCGCCGCGGATGCGATCGCGCCGTGAACCACGTGGTCGATCTTGAACGTCTTCAGGCTGAACACCTCGGCCAGCCGCCCGCGGATCTCGTCCAGGCACAGCATCGCCCGCACCGCCGTCTTTCCATCCAGCCCGCGCTGCTGGCACGCCGCCACCGCCACACCATAGAAGTCGTTGTGCCCGAACTCGCCCGCCGTGTGCCCGAGCGTCGGGTTGTACCCGAAGTTGGTGCCGTTCGAGTCCCACTCGCGCACCGCCGCCCCGTTCGCCAGCACCGCTTTCTCCGGCTGCACGCGCTGCGCCGAACCGAACACACACGCCCCCTGGTCCGGCCGCGCGACGCCGTACTCCAGCGCTTCGGCCCGGAGAATCGTCGGCGAGTTCGTCCGGCACGCCAGCGCCGAAAGCCCGCAGATCACCGCGTCGGCGTGGAACAGTTCGGTGCGCTCCAGCACCGCGACGTCCGGCTTGCCGATCTTCCCGGAAATGAAGTCGATCGCGTACTGCCCGATCCCCAGCGCCTGGTTCGAGTGGCGGGGGAGATTCACAAAGTTCGGAGAGGAAGAGATCGCCATCGGGTGTTGCCTTTCAGAAAAACGGGGCGGACAGGATAGCGAATGCCGATCATGCGCCGTCCCTCCGCGGTCGCCTGGAGAGACGCGGCACGGCGCAAGGCCCGTTCGGACGTGATCGAATCGCCGACCTCATACACTCCATCCCGGCGGTAACGCCGGAAAGCGAGACCGAACAGCATGGCAAAGTGGCCCTGGATCGAACGCCGGTTCACCTTCGACTTCCCGGTCACCAAGCATCCCGACATCGTCGAGCGCTTCAGGGGACTCCCCGCGCGCATCGAGGAACGCGCACGCGGCCTCACGCGCGATCAACTCACACGCTCCGACGGCCGAGGCTGGTCCATCCAGGAAAACATCGGCCACCTGCTCGCCCTCGAATCCCTCTTCGACGGCCGCCTCGACGACTTCGCCGCGGGCAAACCCGAACTCCGCCCCGCCGACATGCAGAACCTCGCGACGACCCAGGCGAACTACAACGCCCGGGAGATCGCTCTCGTGCTCGCCGATCTCCGCGCCGCGAGATTCGCGCAGTGCGCCCGACTCGAAGTTCTCTCGGAATCCGACTTCGCACGGGTCTCGGTCCACCCGCGCCTGAAAATGCCCATGCGGCTCATCGACGCCGTCTGCTTCGTCTGCGAGCACGACGATTATCACATGGCGCGCATCGCGGAACTGAGGCGAGGATTGGGGGTGTGACGCGCACGTGGCCCGGCTCACCGCTCCACGATCATCGCGACAGAGTTTCCCCCGCCCAGGCAGAGCGCCGCCACGCCGCGCTTGCCCCCCGTCCGGATCAACTGGTGGATGAGCGTCGTCAGCACGCGGGCGCCGCTCGCGCCGATGGGGTGGCCGAGGGCGACGCCGCCGCCGCAGATATTCAGCCGGTCCTCGCCGATTCCGATCTCCTTGATGTTCTGGAGCACCTGCGCGGCAAACGCCTCGTTGATCTCGAACAGGTCGATGTCCTTGATCGAAAGCCCCGCCTTCTGGAGCAACGCGGGGATCGCGAGCGCCGGCGCTCGGAAGATGTCCTTCGGCGCCAGACCGCTGGTGTGATACGCGACGATCCGCGCGATCGGCTTGATCCCCAGTTGCTCCGCTTTCGCGGCCGACGCCACGATCACCGCCGCCCCGCCGTCGGAAATCTGCGAAGCGTTCGCCGCCGTCACCGTCCCATCCTTGTTCACCGGGCGGAGCGCCGCCAGACCCTCCGCGGTGCTCTCGGCTCGGATGCCCTCATCCGCGCTCACACCGGGGGACTTCTTGTCCATGCACTGCTCGCCGGTGAGCGCGACGATCTCATTCTTGAAGAATCCGCTCTTGGTCGCCGCGGCGGCGCGCTGGTGGGACTGGGCGCTGAACCGATCCTGCTCCGTCCGGCTGATTTCGTGCTTCTGCGCGATGTAGTCCGCGCCGTTGACCATCCCCCAGCACTCAAACGCGCAGCGAAGGCCGTCGAACTGCATGTGATCCTCGAACGTCGCGGGGCCGAACTTCACGCCGTCGCGCAGTTTGGCAAAGTGCGGCGCCGCGGTCATGTTCTCGAACCCGCCCGCGACCACAAGTTGATTGTCCCCCGACTTGATGGACTGCGCCGCCAGCATCACCGCCTGCAAGCCCGAGCCGCACACCTTGTTGATCGTCTGGGCGCTGAGCGTATCGGGCAGGCCCGCCTTCAGCCCCGCCTGACGCGCGGGGTTCTGGCCCAGGCCCGCCTGGAGCACGCAGCCCATGATGCACTCGTCCACCTGGGCGCCGGCCTTCGCCGCGCCGCCGACCTCATCCAGCGCGGCCTTGATGGCGTAGGAACCGAGAACAGGCGACGGAACCTTCGACAGACCGCCGAAGAACTTGCCGATGGGGGTGCGCTTCGCCGAGAGGATGACGGGGGACGTGGATGAGGACATGAAAGGCTCCAAAAAAATGAGTGCCGGAGGATTCCGAAGTGTAGCGGGTTGCGCACGGCCCGCGCCTCCCGCCACGTGCCCCGGTTCAGCCTCTCCCGGGCCTCATCCGCATCATGAGCAGCATCGGCCATCCAACGTACGGCGCCGCGCGCGGCGACAACCGGACAATGGACTCGTCGATCATGTGCTCCGAGAGGTGATCGATCTCCAGCCCGGCGCGAATCGCGGCCATCACGTAATCGCTCAGTTGGTTCGGCACGCTCTCGGGGTAGACCTTCTCACCCGTGACCGGATCGTTGAAGCGCGCCTGCACCCCCTGGAGCATCATCGCGGGATGCATCGAAGAGACAATCACCCGACCGCCCGGCACGCACACCCGGGTCATCTCGGCGAACAGGTGATCAAGGTCGCGCACATGATCCACCACCAGGCAGCAGATCACGCGCTCGAACGACGCATCGGCGAGGGGCAGCCGCGCCGCGATGTCGTGGTGAACAAAGTTAACCCGTTCCGCCCCCGGTTTCGATCGGGCCTGCGCGAGCATGCCCTCCGAAAAATCGATCGCCGTCACGCGCGCGCCCCGACCCGCGAGCGCGATCGCGTGCCGCCCCGTTCCGCACCCGACATCGCAGATCGACAGTCCGCGTACCTCTCCCAGGAGCTCCGCGACGCGCGGCTCTTCGAGCGCGATCAGCGGATTCCCGTCGGTGTCGTACACCGAGGCCCACTGGTCGTAGCCCTCTCGAGTTGGAAGGATCCGCGGCGACATGCACCAAAGTGTAAACAGTCACCACGAGTTCGTCGGCCGGGTTTGCCCTCACCGCCGACTCGCTAGCATCGGTGCCCCGACGACGCCGGAACCGTGCCGCTCGCCGCCGGCCGATCGCCCCAAACCACAGGAAATCGTATGACACCGCGCCAGCAAGCCGCTTCATTCCTTGAGTTCTCGCGTTGGTACGCGGACAATCTGATGAAGGATTTCCCGGAAGATCGCCTGACCTATCAGCCTTCGCCGACGGACAACCATCTCCTCTGGGTCATGGGACATCTCGCGGGCACGGACGCGTGGATCGGCGGCGTGGTGGGCGCGCCGATCAACGTGCCCGACAACATTCAGAAAGCGTTCGGCATGGGCAGCAAGCCGGCATCGACCGGCAACCCGCCGGCTTCGGAAGTGAAGAAAGCCTTCGTCGAGTCGCGCGCCGCCCTCTTGAACTGGCTGAAGTCGGCCCCGGACTCGGCCCTCGCCATGGACCTGAAGGAGAAAACAGGCGGGTTCGCAGCGGACCCGATCGACGCGATGCTCAAGATCGCATGGCACGAAGGTTTTCACTTCGGCCAGGTCGCCAACATCCGAAAAGCGCTCGGCCTGCCGCCGACGATGTGATCACGCCGTCGGCCGGGGAGTCGGTTCACTTCCGGCTCGCGCTGAACGATTCCGCCACCTCGACGAGCGCCGCCGCCGCGGCGCGGGCGTCCTCCACGCTCAGGAAAGGCCCGAAACTGAGCCGCAGCCCGCCCCCCGGACCATCGTCCGAGGCAAGCATCCGGTGCGCCAGCGGCGCGCAGTGCAGCCCGGCACGAGACAGCACGCCGAACTCCGATTCAAGCACCGCCGCGACCGCGTGCGGATCGGCGCCGTCGAACCAGAACGTGAACACTCCGATGCGGTCTCCCGAAGGCACCGGCCCAAGCAGACGCACTCCCTCACCGTCGAGCATCCCGCCGACACCTTCGAAGAACACGTCGATCAGTTCTCGCTCGTGAGCCGCGACCGCCTCGACGCCCGCAAGCCCCGCATGCCGGAACTCCTGGAGAAAACGGACCCCTTCTGAAAGCCCGATGATCCCGATCGCGTTCTGCGATCCCGGCTCGTACTTGTCGGGAAGCGTATCGGGCTGCACCGCGAGTTCACTCCTTGATCCCGTTCCCCCTTCGCGGACGCTCGCAAGCACGCGCTCCATCCCCGGACGAAGATAAAGGCCGCCCGTGCCCGTCGGTCCGAGCAACCCCTTGTGCCCCGGGAATGCAAGCAGATCAATGCACGCCGCCCGCACGTCCACGGGCACATGCCCCAGCGACTGCGCTCCATCGACGAGCAGCGGCACGCCCAACTCCCGGCACACCCGACCGATCGCCTCGATCGGCTGGACGGCCCCCGTGACGTTGCTGACGTGATTCACCGCGACCAGGCTCGTCTCCGGTTCATTCCGCAATGCTTCGCGGACCTGACCCGGATCGATCCGTGTGCTCACCGGATCCGGCTCGACGTACGTGACGCCGATGCGCCCGCCGAACATCTGGCCCAGCGCGTGCAACGGCCGGAGCACCGAGTTGTGCTCCATCCGCGTCGTCAGCACCCGGACGCGCTCGCCCCGTGCCAGCCGGGGCAGCAGCAGACCCTTGATCGCCAGGTTCAGCGCATCCGACGTGTTGAGCGCGAAGACAACGTGCTCCGACGATTCCCCGTTGATCAGTTGCCGGACCCGCTCGCGGCAAACGTCCATGAGCCGTCCCGCTTCGCGCGATTCGAAGTATGCGCCCCGACCCGGCGAGCCGCCGAGACGTATGGCATAGTCCGACATCGCCCGCCACACCGAATCCGGCTTCGGGCTGCTGGTCGCCGCGTTGTCGAGGTACAGCCGCTTCACGGTCCAATCATAAAGCCAAACCGGCTCCGCCACCGCCGGTCCGATCTCAAAAAAACGCCGGATCAGCCGCCGAGGTACTTCCGCACCACCGTCGCGCGCTCGATCCGCCGCTCCGACTGCTCCATGTCATGCTTGGCGAGCCGTTGCAGGTGCGCCGGCTGCGTCAGCAGGATCAGGTTGTTCACCGTCGAGAGTTCCACCCCTTCGACGATGCCGAGCGTGATCCCGAGCCTCAGAAAACTGAGCATCTCGAGCGCTTCCTCCGACTTCAGGAGCCGGGCGTGCCGGAGCGTGCCGAGCGCCCGTTGCACGCGGTCCTCCAGGATCACCCGCCGCTTCTCGACAAGCGACCGCCGCGCCAGACGCTCGTACTCCACAACCTTCGGCACGATCTGCTGCTCGAACTCGATCAGCAGGTCGCGCTCGCTCTTCCCGAGCGTCGTCTGGTTCGAGAGTTGAAAGAAATCACCCACGGCCTCGGAACCCTCGCCGTAAAACCCACGCACCGCGAGGCTCATCCCCGAAGCCGCCCGCTTCACCTTTTCCAGCTCTCCCGAAAGTTTCAGCCCCGGCAGGTGCAGCATCACGCTGACGCGGATGCCCGTGCCCACGTTGGTCGGACACGCCGTCAGGTACCCGAACCGAGTCGAGAAGGCGTAGTCGCTCATCGCCTCGATCTTGTCGTCGATCTCATCGATCTGCTTGAAGGCCCCGCTCAGGTCCAACCCGCCCCGGATCACCTGGATGCGCAGGTGGTCCTCCTCGTTCACCATGATCGACAACCGCTCGTCCGGGGTCGAGATCGCCACCGCCCGCGGCTCGTCCCCCTTCGCATGCTGCTTGGAAATCAGGTGCCGCTCCACGAGAACGCTCCGCTCCAGCGGCGACACCTCGTTCAGGTCCACCCACATCACCTCCGCCGCCAGTCCCCCTTGCATGATGTCGCGCCGCGCGATCTGGAGAATCTGCCGACGGTCTTCACGCTTGGCGCGCCCCACAAAGGGGAACCCGGCAAAGTTCCTCGCCAGCCGGATCCGAGACGACAGCACCACGTCGCCCTCCGGCGAATCCGGCCGAAGCCATTCCGCGCCGGTGAGCGGGCGAGCGCCGTTCACGGGGTCTTCCCTCCCGCGTCGCTCCGCCGCTGAGGCTCGGATTCCGACTCGGCCTCGGGTTTCTCGACATGGAGCAACTGGTCCCGCAGCGCCGCCGCCCGCTCGTACTGCTCCGCGGTGATCGCCTCGTTCAACTGCTTGCGAAGCGCCGTGATCCGTTCATGCCGACCCGCCGAGCCACCGAGCCGCTTGGGCGTCTTGCCGACATGATGCGTCGCTCCCTCATGCGCCCGCTCGATCATCGAACTCAACTGAGCCTCGAACGCCGTGTAGCACTCGGGGCACCCGAGCACCCCGTGCTGCTTGAACTCCGCGAAGGTCATGCCGCACGAAGGACACATCCCCACCTTGACCGGCGAGCGCTCCCCCTTGGCCTGCGAGATCACGAACTTCGTGATGAGGTCCGAGATCGGTGCGTGCGCCACCCCGGCGAAGCCTTCCTCCCGCGCGCACGATTCGCACAGGTGCTTCTCGGCCTTCTCGCCGTTACGGATCACGACCTCGTGAACGGTCGCCTCGTTCTCGCAGCGATCGCACTTCCGCTTCATGCCCGAATAGTAGCCGCTCACTTCCGCGCCCGCAGACCGCGGAATGCGCTAGCCGCGCACCGAGGCGTGCAGCCGGCTCAGCATGGTTATCAGCCCGGGCGCGTCGTCCAGCCTCAGCATCGTGCTCGCGTCGCTCCGGGCTTTCTCAGGCTCGGGATGGCATTCCATGAAGACCGCGTCAACCCCCGCCGCCACCGCCGCTCGCGCCAGCAGCGGCACGCGATCGCGCCGCCCGCCGGTCGCGTGGCCCTGCGCGCCGGGCAACTGCGCGGAGTGCGTGCAATCGAAGCACACGGGAGGGCGAACGCCTCCGTCAAAGGTCGATTCCATCAGGTCGCCCATCCCGATGAAGTCGTTCACCAGCCGGTGATAGCCGAAAAACGTCCCGCGCTCGGTGAGCATGATCTCGCGGCAGCCCGACCCCACCAACTTGTTCACCGGGCCGGACATCTCCTCGGGCGCAAGGAACTGACCCTTCTTGACGTTCACCGCCCGCCCCATCTTCGCCGCCGCCCGCCCCGCCGAAAGCAGCAGGTCGGTTTGTCGGCACAGGAACGCGGGAATCTGGATCAGGTCCACCACCTCCGCCGCCGCCTCCGCCTGGTCGGGCAGATGAATATCCGTCGTCACGGGCACGCCGAGCGATTCGCGCACCTCCGCCAGCAGCGACAGCCCGTCCGCAAGCCCCGGCCCGCGCGCCGACGCCCCGCTTGTCCGGTTGGCCTTGTCATAACTCGCCTTGAAGATGTACGAAACGCCCGACGCCGCGCACGCATCGCGCAGCGTTCGCGCGATCCCGAGTGTCAGCGATCGTTCCTCGATCACGCAAGGCCCGGCGATCAACACCAGCGGCTGTCCGGGACCGACCGCCAACGTGCGCCCATCCGGTCCGCTAATCCGACACGTCCGAGAGAGTGGATTCAAGAGGATTCCTCAGCAAAGGAGCCGGGCGGTCTGCGACGATCGGAGCATGTTAGCCAAGAAGAACCGCTGAAAGGCCGGAACTTTGCCCAAGAGCCTCCGTATCGGATGGACGATACAGCCGGGCCGAGTTGCACAGGGTGTCGGCTGTTGTCGAACTGCACGTCTTTGCTTGGGAAATGGGTGAAACATGTCCGCTATGCCCCGAGAGCCGGAAGCCTTCGCCGAACAGGTCGCCGCCATGCTCCGAAGGCTCAAGCCGGAGTTTCAGATCACCCTCTCCGGCCCGAAGGAGATGATCGTCAACGGCCGGCGACTCGACCTCGAAAACCTCCTCCGGCTCGTCGCCACCACGCCCGAACGGGGCACCGAGATCGTCGAGCAGTACCTCGAACACCTCTTCGATGAAGAGTCGCTCTCCGCGGCGTCGATGCCGTGGGACCTCGCCAAAACGCGCATCATGCCGCGCATCCAGCCCGTCACCATCTTCGAGCACCTCTCGCAGGAACTCGTCGCGCACATGCCGTACGTGAACGACACGGTCGTCGTCTTTGTCATCGACATGCCCTACATGACCGTCTCCGTGACGACGGAGCAGATGGTCCGCTGGGGACTCTCGCCCGATGAACTCGAAGCCGTCGCGCGCAAGAACCTCCGCCGGTATACGCCCGAACTCGAGATCCGCACCATGGACGCCGCGGAAGGCGGGCACGCCATCCTTCTCTCCAACCAGGACGGGTACGACGCCTCGAGGCTCCTCCTCGAATCGCTCTTCGAGCGACTGGCCCCCGAGATGGGAGGCGACTTCCTCGTCGCCACACCGTCCCGCGACATGTTCCTCGCGCTCACACCAAGCCCCACCGACTTCGTGGACCGCGTGCGAGCGCGCGTCGAGCACGATTACCTCCGCCTCCCGTACCCGATCACCGATCGGCTCTTCTATGTCACCCGCGACGGCGTCGCGGGAACGGACATGAAGGCGGCGTAAGCCCCCCAAACACCGCGCTCCTCGGCCGAACGATCGCTATCGTGATGATGGCTCATTCCCCGCCCCGGCCGGGCGGTCGAAGCGGCCGCCCACGCGCATGATCCTCCTCATCGACAACTACGATTCGTTCACCTGGAACCTCGTCCAGCGCATCGGCGAACTCGATCCGTCGATTGAACTGAAGGTGGTCCGCAACGACCGCATCACCCCCGACGAGGCCGGCGCCCTGAACCCGTCGCACATCATCATCTCGCCCGGCCCGTGCTCGCCGGTCGAAGCAGGGGTCTCGAACGACATCATCGCCCGCTTCGCGGGTCGCATCCCGATCCTCGGCGTCTGCCTCGGGCACCAGTGCATCGGGCACGCCCACGGCATGACCGTCACGCGACACGCACGCATCATGCACGGCAAGACCAGCGAGATTCACCACGACGGCCGGGGCCTCTTCCGTGGAGTCCCGTCCCCCTTCGTCGCCACCCGCTACCACAGCCTCGTGATCCTCCGGGACACCGTCCCGACCGACGGCTGGGAAGTCTCCGCGTGGACACGCGACACCCTCGACGACGGCTCCTCCGCGGAGGTGGTCATGGGGCTCCGCCGCATCGCGGGGAAAAACGCCGCGCCGCTCGACGGAGTCCAGTTCCACCCCGAATCGTTCCTGACGGTCGAAGGGCCTCGACTGCTCGCCAACTTTCTTGGGGTCCGTGCGCCGCGTGGCGCGACGACCTGAGCGAACGACCGGACCACCGACGCCGGGCACCATTCGGTGCCGAATCGGATTCTCTCCCGCGCGGTCGTCCGAATGTGCGGGTAAAGTTTGGACGCGGACCATCGTGCCCGACTCGTTCTCGGGTTGATTCCCCGAGGCCGTGGAAAGCATGGGTGGCCGGTTTCGTAGCATGGGATGCTCACCCCGATGGACCCGGAGGGTCACTTTCGGCGAATGGGTGAGTCATGAGCATGTTGGAGCGACGATTGGCGTTTGGAATTTTCAAAAAGAAAGACGGCGCCGGCCAGCCGCCGGAGGGGCCGGGCGCCCCGACGGGTGACGAATCCGTCGAGAGCGCCGGTCAGCCGGAGCCGGCCAAGGCGCGCAAGTTCTTCGAGCGCGCCCAGGCCGTCCATGACTCGACGAACTACGAATACGCGATGACCCTGTGGCTTCAAGGGCTCCGCCACGATCCCACGAGCGTCGAAGGGCTGGAGAGTTTCTGGAAGTCGGCCTCGGAGTTCCTCGACAGTCCCGCGCGACCGAAGGGGCCGACCAAGGATCAGGTCAGCGCCTTTTCAGGCAAGTCCCCGGTCGACCGCTATCTCTTGAACCTCCTCATGTGGGCGACCAAGCCGCTTGAATACTCCCTCGGGCTGCGCGCCTTCGAGTCCGGGGTGAAGATCGGCCTCCAGGACGCCGGCGCTTGGATCGGCAAGCGAGTGCTGGGAATCGCCGGCGAAGACCCCAAGGCCAAGAAGGACCTCTTCGTCCAGTTGATGAACCTGTTCCAGCAGGCCAGCGCGTTCGATTCGGCCGTCATCGCCGGTGAGATCGCCTGCCGTCTCGATCCCTCCGACGCGCGCCTGACCGCCGAGGTCAAGAACCTCGCCGCCCAGGCCACCATGAAGAAGAGCGGCTACGAAGAGGGAAAGACGGTCGAGGCCGGCGCCTTCCGGCGCAACGTCAAGGACATCTCCGGCCAGCGCGCCGTCGAGGAGGAGGAGCGGATCGTCAAGACCGAAGAGGTCCAGATCCGAGCGATCGAACGCGCCCGAGCCGACTACGACGCGCGCCCGAAGGACGTCAGCGCCATCCAGAAGTACGCCCGGTTGCTCCTCGAACGGGGCACACCGGACGACGAGAAACTTGCCTACGCCGTCCTGACCCAGGGGTACAAGGACACCCAGAACTATCGGTTCAAGGCGCTCGCCGGAGACCTCAATCTGCGCGTCGCCCGCCGTCAGGTGAAGGCGATTAAGGACGCCGCCGAGGCGGACCCGACCAACGCGGAAAAGCAAGCCCAGGCCGCGAAGGTCGAGCGCCAACTCTGCGAGATGGAGGTCAAGGAGTTCGAGGAGCGGACCCTCCACAATCCAACGGACATGCAACTGCGATTCGAACTCGGGCAGCGCCTCCTCCTCATCGGCGAGAACGAAAAAGCCATCGAGCAGCTGCAGCAGGCGCGCGGCTCCCCGGGCATCCTCACGCAGGTCCTCATGAACCTCGGCGTCGCCTTCGGCCGGCTCGGATGGGTCGATGAAGCGGAGCATTCCTACCGCGACGCCATCGCCAGTCATCCCGTCGCCACGGACGATCTCGCCGCTGAACTGCGCTACGGCCTGATGGACATCCTCCAGCGCAAGGCGACGGAGACCCGCGACGCCTCCGCCGCGGACGAAGCATTCAAACTGGCATCGGGAATCGCCGTGCAGCGCATCGGATTCAAGGACATCCGCGCCCGCCGGCAACAACTTCAGGACCTCGTGAAGTCTCTCAAGTCATGAACGCGACGGACCCGCGAGCCGCACGATCGATCGAACGGGCCAGGACGCCGGAAAGTGATGGATCAGCACGTTGAACTCGCCGGCGATCGCGATCATCCCCGCCCGCCTCGGATCCACCCGGCTCCCCGGAAAAGTGCTCCTCGACCGGACCGGGAAAACCCTGATACAGCACGTCTACGAGACGGCGCAGCGTGCCTCCTGCCTCTCACGGATCATCGTCGCCACGGATGACCCGCGCGTCGCCGACACTGTGCGGGCCTTCGGGGGTGAGTGCGTTCTCACGTCTCCCTCGCATCCGAACGGAACCGCCCGCCTCGCCGAGGCCTGCCGGGTCCTTGCCCTGCCCGAGTCTCCCGGCGATCAGATCATCGTCAATCTCCAGGGGGATGAGCCGGAGATGCCCCCCGCGCTGATTGAGGCCGCCGTGGACGCGCTCCGACGGTCGCCGCCAACAGTGGAAACCGCGACGGTCGCCGTCCCCTTCGCCCCAGGCGACGACCCGGTGAATCCCAATCTCGTCAAGGTCGTCCGCCGCCCCGACGGCACCGCGATGTACTTCTCCCGCGCGCCGATCCCGTTCGATCGGGACGGCGAGGCCCGCGCCGACGCGAAGCCGCTCCGCCACCTGGGCCTGTATGTCTATCGCAGAAGATTCCTCGCCCGCTACGCGACACTCCGCGAGACGCCCCTGGAAAGAACCGAAAAACTCGAACAACTCCGGGTGCTGGAGCACGGCCTCTCCATGGCGGTTGCCGTCTTCGAGCCTGACGGACCGCTCGGGGCCGGTATCGACACCCCGGAGCAATACGAAGCGTTTGTCGCACGCATGAAACGTCGCGCCGAAAATCGACCGAATTCGATGGATTGACGACGAATCGTCAGCCGGCCAGCCGCGCCCCGAGTTCGTATCCGCCCGCGCACGCGGCCAGTCCGATGCTCATGCTCAGAAGCAGGTACGCGCCGGCCTCCAGCAATCGCCCGTCATGAATCAGGCGCAGCGCGTCGCCCGCGTAGGTCGAGAACGTGGTAAACGCTCCGAGGACGCCGACCGTGAAGAAGGTCCGCCAGAGTTCGTTGCTCCCGCCTCGCCTGGCGATCCAACCCAGTATCAGTCCGAGCAGCAGACAGCCGATGACATTGACAAGCAGTGTCGCCCACGGGCCGTGCCTTCCCCCGCGCCCGTGAATCAGCAGGTAGACGCCGAAACGCGCCAAGGCTCCCGCCGAACCACCCAGGGCAACGACCAGAAGAAGTGAGAAGGTGCTGGGCATGCCGACCTAGAATAACCCGGACGCACCACCAGGCGACGAGGACCGTGAAAGCATGAACATGGGCAGCAGAGAGTTGGCACCCTGGAACGACGGGCCGATTCGCGGCTTTTTTTCGATCCCGCGCCTCGTCGCGGTGCTCTGCTTGCTTCTCGTCGGGGCCTTGTCGCGGGGGCCGGTGGCGTCGGCCTCCGACGCGAAGACGGCGCCGCCCGCCTCGGCCATCCCCGCCGCCCGCGCCGCGAAGAACCTCGCCGTCATCACCATCCGGGGCGAGATCGACGCCGTCACCGCGCACAGCGTCAAGCGACGCATCGAACAGGCGATCGACGCCGGGGCGGACGGCCTGGTCATCGAGATACACAGCCCGGGCGGTCTCGTCGTCTCCGGGCTTGAGATCTGCTCCGCCGTCAAGCAGGCGCCCGTCAACACCATCGCCTGGATCAACACCGAGGCCTATTCGATGGCCGCCATCATCGCCCTCGCCTGCGACAGCATCGTCCTCGCTCCCCACGCCACCCTCGGCGACGCCGCGCCAATCCAGATCAACATGAACCCCATGGCGCCCGGGGGGCTGGGACTTCAGACGCTCGGCGCAACCGAACGACAGAAACTCATGGCCCCGATGATCGCCGAGGTGGTTGAATCCGCCCGGCTCAACGGCTACGACGAAAACCTCGTCCAGGCGTTCATCACCCTCGGCGTCGAGACCTGGCTCATCCGCGAAAAAAGCACCGGAAAACAGTACTTCGTCACGGAGTCCGAGTACCGAGCCATCTTCGGCGAGGAGCCTCACCGCGGCGCTTCGCACATCCGATCGGGGGTCTTCTCATCCCGGGACGCGAACGCCGCGCCGCCGGCGGATGAACGGCACGCCGGCGCCTCTCCCTCCGAAGACCCCTCCGCGTTCCGTTCCGCTTTCGGCCCGCTCAACTCGGACGCCGAGAAGGACATCCGCCTCCGACTCGACGGCACCGTCTCGCCCAGGCCGATCTTCTCCGCCGCGGATCGGGACCGATACGAACTCATCGAATACGCGACCGACGGGCAGACCCTCCTCACCCTGAAGGAATCAGACCTGCGACGTTACGGCCTCGCCGACGCCACCGCCACGATCCAGAACGATCAGGACCTCCAGGCCTACGTCGGCGCGGCGCACCTCACCCGGCTCGATCAATCATGGTCGGAAGACCTCGTCGCCTTCATGACCCAGGGGATCAGCGGCACCGTCATCAAGGGGCTTCTAATCGTCGTCTTCCTCATGGCCATGTTCATCGAGATGTCCATGCCGGGAGTGGGATTGCCGGGGATCATCGCCCTCGCCGCGCTCGCGGGACTTGTCGTGCCTCCCATGCTCATCGGAGCCGCAAACTGGTGGATGGGAGCCATGGTCGTCGGCGGACTCGTCCTGATCCTCCTCGAGATATTCGTCCTGCCGGGGTTCGGCGTGCCGGGAGTCATCGGGCTTCTCATGCTCTTCGGCGGGTTGGTGGGGTCGTTCGCCTCACCCGGCCAGTTGTTCCCGGGAGTCGGCCCGGGCGGCGTCGGCGAACTGGCCCGCGCCGGCAGCGTCGTCCTGCTCTCGTTGTTCGTCGCGGGGGCGGGCGTGTTCCTCTTCGTGAAGTACACGCACAAGTTCCCCATCGTTGGTCGCCTCGTGCTCGCGGATCGACCGGTCTCCTCCGATGACGAAGAATCTCTCCTCGCCGCGATGAACCCGACCCCCACCTCGCGGTCGTTGCCTCCCGTCGGGGCCATCGGACGCACCACGACGGTGCTCCGGCCGTCCGGCACCGCGGAGATCAACGATCGGCTGGTCGATGTCGTCTCGGAGTTTGGGTTCATCGACGCGGGAAAACTGGTGCGGGTCACCTCGGTGACCGACTATCGTGTAGGAGTGGACCTGGTCCGGGAGCCGCCCGCGCCCCCATCCTCGAACCCTTCTCGGGAGTCCTGAAACGTTGGAACAACAGACGCTTCTACTTTGGGGATTCGCACTGCTCGGCGCGTCGCTGCTTCTCGTGGTGCTCGAGGCGTTCGTCCCGTCCGGCGGCATCATCGGCATGACCGCCGCCGTCGCCGCGATCGCGGGAATCGTCGTCTTCTGGCGCGTCTCACCGGGCTGGGGCATCACGGGCATGCTCCTCATGCTCGTGCTCGCGCCGATCTCCCTCAACTTCGCGCTCAGGCTCATGCCCCACACGCCGATGGGGAAACGCCTCATACTGTCCGAAGACTCCGAGTCACAGCGCCGGCGTTCGACACTTGAACAGGCCCAGTCGGCCCAGGAACAGGCTCTCCTCGGCGCCGTCGGCTCCGCCCTCACCTCGATGCGCCCCATCGGCACCATCGAGATCGACGGCACGCGCATCGAAGCGCTCGCCGAAGGGGGAGTCATCGAGGCCGGCACCCGCGTTCGAGTCACCTCGGTCGAGGGAAGTCAGGTCAAAGTCCGCGCCGTCGCCTGAGACGCCGATCGAATCGGGAACGCCGCATCGACGCGGAGGCTGTCCTCGGGCGTCCCGCTCGGAGTTTCGTATCATGCAGT
>JAEUIV010000060.1 GCA_016795005.1 Phycisphaerae bacterium | reverse complement strand
GGTTCACGCCTCACTCCCAGCCCCGGCGACCCCGCATCACGTTCTCCGGCGCGCGTCACGGGCACCGGGAGCCGAACGCAACACCAGTGTGCCACAGAATCCCCGCCTAATCGAGGTTCTTTGTTGAAGATATGCGGCAATTCAGCGCGGCAAGGCGAGGCGGTTTCCCTACTTTTTGATGACGACGGTCTCTTGCTGCTGGAGGAGTTCGAGGATCTGATCCGCGGTCGTGGCCGCGTAGATCTTGTTTCGGAAATCCTCCGTCGCCATCAGTCGGCTGACCTTCGCGAGCGCCTGGATGTGGTCGTTGGTCTTGTCGATCGGGCTGGCGAGGAGCACAATCAGCCGGACCGGCTTGCCGTCGATCGAGTTGAAGTCGATCGGCTGTGCCGGCTTCCCGACCGCCATGCAGAGGCCGGGAATCCCAGAGGCCTTGCCGTGCGGGATCGCGAGCGCGTGCCCGATGCCGGTGGTGCGTGTGGACTCGCGCGCCCAGACCGCGGTCTTCAGCCCCGCGGGGTCGCTGATCTTTGACGCGGCGGCCAGAAGGTCCACCAGTTCATCAATCGCGGCCTTCTTGTCGGTTGCCGCGAGCGGAACTTTGACACACGCCGGATTCAGAATCTCGCTCAGGTTCATTCAACGCACTCTCACGGTGAGGCCGACGTGCTCCGGGTCGAGGACGGCCGGTATGGTAACAGGCGGTCACGGCTGCGCGAACTCCGTATGGGGCCTATCGGAGGAGCGCGGCGTACGAGCCGTCGCTGTATCGCTCCGGGGGTTCGCCGGGCAACCCCTCGGGGAGTCGGTCATGTTCCCGCTCCGGCTTCAGTCCGTGCCAGCGGCTGGTCCATTTGACCTGCTCCTGGTTCTCCGAGGGGTCGAGGCTGCACGTGGAATACAGGACCGAGGCGCCCTTGCCCGGGAGGCGCATCGAGTCGGCGATGATCTGCCGCTGGGTCGCCGCGAGGCTTTCGAGGTGCTTGCGGTCGAAACGGTAACGGGCTTCGACGCGCCTGGCCAGCACGCCCGTGTTCGAACAGGGCACATCGAGGAGGATGAGGTCCGCCCGGCCCGCGAAATCGCTGAGCGACTGGTAGGGCACGACCGTCACCTGCTCGGCGTTGACCGACTTCTGGAGCGACTTGACCCGGAGCAGATCGACATCCGCGGCGATGACCTTCGCGTCCGGGAAGGTCGCGCACAGTTGACGGGTCTTGGTCCCCAGGCCGGCGCAGGCGTCGATGATGAGCGAGGGCTTCAGGTCGATCGCCATCGACACGGCGAGCGACGACGCGGGGTCCTGCGCCCAGAGATCGCGGCGTTCCTTCAGCAGCGCGGCGAGCGCCTCGTGCGACCCGGTCCAGACGTGATGCCCCGGCGCGTTGTGCGGCAGGCACTCCGGGGGAAGCGCCGCGGTCGCGTGCGCGGTGTTCAGGATGGTGGGGGGGGTGACCAGGCCGTGGAGCGCGAGCCGCCTCGCCTCGCGGATGGAGCGATGCTTGGCCCACGATCGGAGCAGGTCGATCGGCGTGCTGGTGGCGACCGCCAGCCTTGACAACGGATCAGCGGGGAGAACGGCACCGGCAAGAACAAGCGCCGTGCCGTCCGGCATCGGGAGTTCATCCAGCCCGTCCGCGTAGGCGGGGCGTCTTTCCTTTCCCGCTTCCGGGATGAGTTCGGCGACCTCTCGGAGGACGGCGTTGACCAGTTTCGAGGCGCCCAGGGTGCCCGACCGCTTGATCCACTCGACCGACGTATCGACGGCGGAGTGGACCGGCACCTTGTCGAGCAGCAGGATCTGGGCCGCGCCGGCGAGGAGGGCCGCCATGGGCTTCGGCGGCGGAGGCTCATCGGGCCGCTTCAGATGCCGCTGGATGAGATAGGTCAAGGTGAGCCAACGGCGGATGATGACGTCGTAGAGCGCGTTGGCGAAGGCGGCGTCGCGCTCATCGAGCCGTGAAAGGTCCAGCGCGTTCAGCGACAGGTCGGGATAGTTGTTGATCTGCCTTGTGATCGCCGACATGACGGCGGCGCGTGCGGCGTCTCCCTCCTGTTGGGGCGGCCGGAATCGGTCGCGTGCGTGGGGCGGGCCTGGCGCACGGCGCGGGCCTTGGCGCATCCCGGGCGGCGGCGATCCCTGTCTCTTGAATGGCTTGCGAGGCTCGTTCACCGGTGGAGTGTAGTTGACCGGGGACCGCCCCGCACCGTGAAGTCCGAGGTTCCGGCGTGGAAAGGCTTCCGCTGTCGTTTCAATCGTGGCGCAGCGCGACGATCGGGTCCTGCTGGGCGGCCTTGAGCGCCGGATAGATGCCGAAGATGAGGCCGGTGGCCGTGGCGACGCTGAATGAGAGGAGCATGGACCAGGTGGTGAGTTGAGTGCGGACGATGGCGTCGGGAAAGAATGAGGCGGCGCCGAGTCCGAGGGCGAGCGAGATCGCGATCCCCAGGACGACTCCCGTGAGTCCGCCGAGGGCGCTGAGGACTCCGGTTTCGACGAGGAACTGCCAGACGATGTGCTTCCGCGTTGCCCCGAGCGCCCGGCGGATGCCGATCTCCCGGGTGCGCTCGGTGACCGAGGCGAGCATGATGTTCATGATGCCGATGCCGCCCACGAGCAGCGAGATTCCCGCGATGGCGCCGAGGACGATCTGCCACGTGAGGGCGGTCTTGCGGGCGTTTTCGAGCAGTTCATAGGGAATGATCATCTGTACGTCGGTCATGCCGGTCTGCCTGACCTGCATGACTCGCTTCAGTCTCGCGGCGTCGAGCATGACCTCGTCGCGTGACCGCGAGCCGAAGTAGATCTCGCGCAGTTCAACTTCCTCGGCGGAGAAGGAACCGGAGCCACGGCGCATGACGAGGTCGCCGAACTGCGCCCGGGCCGCGGTGATGGGGACGTGCGCATCGTGGTTCAGGTCTCGGCCGACCAGGGCCGCGCCCGCGCCGCCGGCCAGCCCGATGGGTTCAAGGATGCCCACGACGGTGAACACCTTGTCGTCGATGCGCAGGGTATTCATGAGCGGATCGTCAAAGGGGAAGAGTTTCTTTGCGATCTCGGCGCCGAGGACGACCACGCTCTGTCGGTCGTCCAGGTCGGCCTGGACCAGGTATCTCCCTCGGGCGACGCGGAGGTTCGCGACGCGCTGGAAGTCGGGGGTGGTGCCGAAGGCCTGGCTGGGGACACGGTAGACATCTTTCAGGATCTGCGATCCGACATCCTTCAAGGGGACGATGACTTCGGCGTCGGGGAAATGATGGCGGATGGTCTCGAAATCGGCGCGGCGAAGGCCGTAGCGGGCGCGCCAGGATCGGCCCTGCCCGCCTTGCTGCTGGATCGTCTGCGGCGGGTTGATCGAGCGGATGATGATGTTCTTCGCGCCCAGTTGCTCCAGCTGTTCGAGGGCGGCGCGCTTGGACCCCTCGCCGATGCTCACCATGGTGATGACCGCGGTCACGCCCAGGATGATCCCGAGCGCGGTGAGGACCGAGCGGAGGATGTGCAGCCGGAGATTGGTCAGCCCGAGCCGGATTGTTTCGAGGATGAAGGTCATGCGGAGTGCTCCCGACCCTGAGCCTCACACGTCGAACCGCCGGGCGGGCCTTGATTCATGAACCGGCCGCGGGTGCGGGGGTTTCCGCCTCGGTGTTCTCTTTCTTCTTTTTCTCGGAGGCGTCCACCACCTTGTAGTCGTGGCGCTGCTTCAGGCGATCGAAGGAGAAGGCCTTGACGATTCCCTCGGCCTGGAACTCTCGGCTGGCGAAGTCGGCGATCTCTGACGCGCTGTTATGGAAGAGTTCGACGCTCATCGGACGGAAACGGGTGATCTGCGCCGCGACCAGCCCGCGAGCCTTCGGCGAATGCACGACCACCGTGCGCGACGCGGGATCGAGCGTCGCCGCGTCGATCGTCGGGTCCAGCGTGCGGGCGAGGTTCATCACGGCGTCGCGGACCTCCGGCGAATCGAGCGTGGCGTCGGGCACCTGGCTGCCCACGGTGGAGCGGACCATCTGCCCGGTGACTTCCACGCCCGATCGGACGACCGTGCCCAACGAAGCGGCGAGCGCGTCCAAACCGTCGGCGATGACTCGCTCGCGGTACGGCTCGATCTCGCCCTTGAGTTTCTCCAACGCCTGGCTGGCGCGGACATCGCGGACGACGGCGTCGCGCACCTCATCGAGCGAGGCGGGCGGGCCTGCTTTTCGCGATGCGAGGACGCGGAAGTAGTGGTACGAGCCGCGGAAGTCCTTGAGCGGGCCGAAGACGATGTTGTCCTGAACCCCGGCAAGCGGGGGACCGCCGAGTTCCCGTGTCATGAGAGCGAGTTGGCTGAACATGAGCCGCGAGCCGTTGCCCTGCTCGATGAAGGCGAATCCGATGTTCGGGAGACGCGAGAGGTCCGTGCCGGTGCGCCACGTTCCATCGTTCGCGACGACGGTCGGGCCTTGGGAGAGCGAGGGGAACTGCTTGCGCAGTTCGGCGTCGGCGAGCGCCGAAAGTTCGGACATCGGTGGCATCTTCGACGTCCAGTCCGGCGGGAGCGTCTTGTAGGCCCCATCGGTGGGAAGTCCGGCGGTGGACTTGAAGAGGTCGCGCTTGATCACGTCGGTCACGCGGGCCAGCGCCTGGTCGATCTGCGCTTTCTTGTATTCGATCTCGACCTGGGCCTTCACCGCGGCGAACTCGCCCGTGAACTTTGCCTGGTTCTGCCTCCAGTACTTGTTGACCTCGATCGGATCGGGAGTGAACGAGGCTTCGATGACGGAGCGATCAATCGAGAGCCACTCGATCTGCACGGCGTCGGGCCGACGGTAGCCGACGCCGAGCGACTCGGGGAGCGTGGGGTCGGTGTCGCGGTACTTTTCGAAGTGGGCGGCCAGGTCCGCCTCGGTCGGCGGGGGGAGACTTTCACCGATCTTGCTCGCGGGGATGACGACCACATTGATCGAGGCGGTGTCGAGCATCCGGTGCCCGAGGGCGATCGACTCGCGTGACGAGAAGAGCGAGGCGGTGCTGGAGGCCGAGATGAGGCGCAGCACGCCGCGGAGGTTCGCGAGCATCTGGTCGATGCGCGACTCGGATGCGGAGGCCCGGAGCATGTCGATGACGTTTGCGGGGAGGTCCTTTCGTGCGTCCTTCGGGCCGCCGATCATTCCGGCGCGGCGTGCCTCGTGGACGAGGAGGAGCCAGTGTTCCGGGTTGCGTTCGACCCCGAGGCCGCGGACGAGGCCCGGGTTAATCGCTTCGAGCATCTGCAGCTCTCGGACGGCTTCCTGGAGGTCGCTCATCGTGACCTTCTGACCGTCCACATAGGCGATGGCCCTGGAGAGTCCCGACTGTCCGAGTTGTCGCGTGGTCGAAGGGAGGAGGAAGAGGACCATGAGGATGGAGCCGCCGACCATGAGGATGATCTTGTTGTGACGGCGAAGGAACTTGAGCATGGAGAATCTCTCCGAGTGCGCGTGGAAGGCCGCCCGGCGGGCGCGATCGAGGAGCGCCGCCCGCCGCCAGCCGAGGTTTAGCGGTAGAACTCGATGACCAGGTTGGTGTTGACGTCGAACGGCACCTGGTCGGACGAGGGGAGCGCGATGACCTTGACGGTCAACTCGGCCGGGGTGAACTCGATCCACTCGGGGACCTGGTGTCCCACGATCGACTCCATGCTGTCGCGGATCAACGTGTGAACCTTTTCCTTGAAGGAGATCACGTCGCCGACGCTCACCTGCGCGCTCGGGCGGTCGATCTTGCGGCCGTTGAGTTTCACGTGCCCGTGGGCGACCATCTGACGCGCGGCCCAGATAGTGCGGACAACGCCCGCGCGGCGGAGGACGTTGTCGAGGCGCCGCTCGAGGATCTGGAGCAGCAGTTCGCCCGTGTTGCCCTTGCGGCGCGAAGCCTCGGCGAGGGTGATGCGGAACTGCTTTTCGAGGACGCCGTAGTGGTAGCGGAGTTTCTGCTTTTCGTTCAGGCGCACGCCGTAGTCGCGCAGGCGCCGGCCGCGGTAGCCGTGGATGCCGTTGGGAACGAGTTGGCGCTTGGCGGTGTGCTTCGGGATGTCGGCGATCGGGGCGCCGACGCGGCGCGAGAGTTTGACCTTGGGTCCGGTGTATCGGGCCATTGCGAATCTCCGTCAACCACGGGGTGAGCCGTGGGTGCTGTTTCAGCGACCCGGCGGGGGTGGCCGCGTCTGCGGTCCCGGCCTTGGGGCCGACCGGGCCTGACATCAGGCCGGCCGGTGGGTCCGGTTGGGGCGGAGGAGTGTAGCAGACCGATGCTCACATGGCCATGATGCAGCGGAGACAACCGATTCCCTGCAGCATGCCCAACTCGCCACGCAACGCCTACCCAGTCCATATGACAGGGGCCATTTTTTGCTCGCTCGCAGGCGAATCGTGCGGTAAACTGCATTCACGATCATTTCCTCGGAGGGTCCGATCATGCGACACTATTCTTGGAGCACCGCGGCCATCCTCGCGGCGGCCGGCGCGACGGCGCTGGCCTCAGTACGAGCGGAATCACCGCTCCTGTCGGGAGTCTTGAGCGAGCCTGCGGTCGTCACCGCCTCCGGCGACGAGCGGATCGGACAGGACATCGCAGTCTTCGATGTCACGGGGATCCCGAGCATGGACCTGCTCGGCTCGCCGAACAACGTCGTGAGGTACCTGTGGGTCGGGCCGTTCAATCAGGTTACTGGTGTCGGCTGGGACGTTGTTTTGCAGACCATCGCGCCGGGATCCTGGAGAGGTGACATTCGAGTTTATATCACGGACTCGGTTGCAACGCCGATTAATCTGCTCGGAGCCGCACCCGGCGGGGCCGACGGCCCCGGCGGGCCGACGGCGTATTCGAGTGACGGCATCATCAAGTTTGCACCATATCAGTTGCCGAATATTCAGGCTCTCGGCGACGGCCTGATCCGCCTTGAGTTCTATGAATCCTTCGAGGATGCGCCGGGTCAGCTCGACGGCGAGTGGGTCAGCGGCAGCCTCAGATTGCAGACCTTTTGGCCCATCCCGGTCCCCGCTGGTCCCGGCGCAGCGCTCGGCCTGCTGAGCGGCGTTCTACTCCTCCGGCGTCGATCGGAGCGCCGTTGCGATTGACCTGCGATGCTACGGACGAGTACCGGTCGCTGTGCATCCCAGCGCGCTCCAGAGGCACGTGAACGATCCGTACTGCGTCCGCATCGCACCGAACTCGCCGTGATAGCCCGGTCGAAGCCCGCGAAAAATGCCGTCATGCCCGCTCGAAATGGCGAAACTCTGCTGGCTCCATGCGGTTTCTTGTGCTAAATTGAATCCACACGCAGGCCTCAGGAGGGTCCGAACATGAAGAGTGCGATCCGGAGTGTTTCGGCGATCCTCGCGGCGGCGGGGTCGTGCGCGGGGGTTCAGGCCGCGAGCATCGCGTCGGTCCTGCCGACACAGGCCATCACGGAACCCGCGAGCGATGAGCGTGTCGGCGCGGGGCTGGCGACGGTCGATGTGACGGGCATCCCGAGTTGGGACGCGCTCGGCTCGCCGAACAATGTCGTGAGGTACCTGTGGGTCGGACCGTTCAATGAAGTGAACGGCGTTGGCCTGGATGTAGTTCTTCAAACTGTCACTCCTACCTCTTGGCGATCCGAGATCAAGATTCGTGTGACCAATGCTGGTGGAGTTGGAAGCATCAACCTTACTCCCGGAGGCGGCGACAACTCGCCTGGCGGGCCGACACACTACAGCACCAACGGGCAGATTCTGAAACTTGCGAACTATGGGATCCCAAATACAGTCGCGCTTGCTGATGGGTACATACGACTCGAATTCTATGATTCATATGACGATGCGCCAGGGGAAATTGACGGCTTGTGGGTCAGTGGGACCGTGCAGTTTCAAACCCATTTTGCAATTCCGCCGGTTCCTGCGACTGGCACCTCCGGATTGCTGGCCATTGCCGGGATCGCGATTCTTCGCAGGCGGCCGAGATAGCTGCCACATGTGGAGGTGGTGGTGAAATCGGCTGCGTCGCGGCTTTCGGGCAGTGATTCCACTGTCAGGGGCAGCCGTCTTGTGAAGAACACCCAAGTTCCACGTCTTGACACTCGACATCGCCGTCCTGCTCGAGCGCCCGGACCGCCGTGATAATTGCAAGATCACTTGAATCAACGAAGCCATCGCAGTTGAGATCGCCCGGGCACCAATGCGTAATCACCGGGCACGAAGCGCACGGGCATTCAGTGTTCAGCCTGGCCTCGACAAAGTCCTCGTCTGCTTGATTCACCCGCCCGTCGAGGGTTGCGTCGCCGTAGCACCACTGGAAACGGTCGCAATTGACTCCTCCAAGCAGCTGCGCATTGAACACAAACTGGACGTCCTGAGCGTCGGGCGCACACCCGTCTTGATCGACATCGAGCATGCACCAGCAGTTGACTGGCTGCTGGGAAAGAATAGGGGGGTTCGCGGTGAGAACTGAGTAGTCAGTCTCATCCATTCGCCCATCCGGCGGCGTCAGCGACCCGTGCCCTCCTCCTTCCGGCGGTCCCGCCAGATCCACGCACGGCACGGGCCTGCACGGCTGGCACAGGTACTCCGTTCCCGACGGGTCTTCGAAAAACTGGTGACGCACCGCCAGCAACTCGCCGCCCGTGCCGCCCGCGATCACCCCCACGAGTCGCAGCGAGCCGTCCTGCATCTCGACCGCGATCGCCCCGCCGGAATCGTGCTTCCGGTACTCCGGCAGGCAGGATTCATACGCAACACATGAGCCGGGTGCGAGCATGATCGCCCCTTTGCGCCCCGCCATGCCGCAGTTGATCGCGCTGATCGTCGTCGCCGCGACGTGCAGGCTGCGGGCCTGGACCTCCTTGCAATCCTCGTCCACGGTCTTGCCCCACCCCGCGATAAACACCGGCGCCTCCCGGCACAGCCCCAGCTCATACGGCGAGGCGATCGTCATCGGCGTGATGTAAGAAAGACATTCGAGGTCTTCTTCGTCGATCTCGCCCACGAAGACGCAGTCGCCAGCGCTGAAGAACGAACCCGACGCGATCGTGAAGCACGTCACCCGCACGCGGACCACGTCGTCGAACTCGCACGCGTTGTAGACGCACTGGAACGACGGTGGCGGCCACGGCGGCGGCTGCACGCACTTCTTGAAATACGCGTACCAGTTGTCGGGCTGCACGCAATCACCCCCGCACCGCCGCTGCCCGAAGAGATGAAGTGGCGCAGAGCGA
>JAEUIV010000036.1 GCA_016795005.1 Phycisphaerae bacterium | reverse complement strand
TCCGCCGTCAACGCCGTCACCGCGACGCTCGGCGCCGCGCGGACGCGCGCCGTGAAATCAGGGCACCGCGCCGGCGTCGCCTTCCTCTGGGACATGAAAGAGGAACGGATGACGCTCCAACTCATCGAGCAGTCCGGCTCGTCGAGCGGCTCGCTGACGAACCAGGTGACGATGCCCTGCCCGCGCTCCCCCGCCGGCGGCTACGCCGAGATCTTTGTCCCCGCCGTCGGCATCGCGCCCGTCGAACTGCCCAAGGGGATGGGCGTCTTCGGCCTCTCGTCCGCGATGGAAACCGGAGCATGCGAGACCGGCCAGCCGCTCGTCACCCTCCCCGAGCGCATGTGGCGATGGTACGCGGGCGACGTCATCAACGGCGGGAACGATCTTCCCGAGGACGACCTGTACCTCTGGATTTTCCCGCGAAACGACCCGCGCATCTTCACCGAGCGAGAACTCAACGGCAGCATCGGCGTGGACCCCTGGCAGCACCTCCGGGGCATCACGACCAATCCACCGCTGACCAACTCGGCGGCGATCGAGGCCGTGCGGAACGTGACGAGCTTCTTTGTCGTCTTCTCGCCCGACGGATCGATCACGACCTCGCGCCGGACCGGCTCGTCGGATTATTTCGACGCCTTCCTCGAGCTGACCGATGCGCCGATCAATCCCCAGATGCCCGCGTCGCAGCCGTACGACGATGAGTACCGCTTCGATCCCGAGAACTTCAACGGGCTACCCCAGGATCAGCGCGCCGCGAACCCGGAAGTCGTGCTCCGCTCGGCGGATCAACTCGCCGTGGTCGATCTGAGCAAACTCTCGGACGGCGTGGGCCTCCCGAAGGCGTGGCTGGTCCGTCCGACTCAGTCCCGCGCGCCCAAGCCGGCCTACCTCATGAGCGCCCGCTACTTCGACGACGCCAACGCCCGCGCCGTCAGCCGATGGATCGACATCAACGGCGAGGTGCTCAGTTTCAACCGCTACTCGGGCCACGTCATTCGGAGGAGTTCGCAATGAGCCGACACACGTCTCATCGCGGGTTCACGCTCATCGAGGTGCTCCTCGCGACCTTCATCATCGCGCTGGGCGTGCTCGGGCTTCTCGCGCTCTTCGCCGGAGCCGCCAAGCAGCAGCAGATTTCCAGCCAAGAGACGGCGGCGGTCTTCGCCGCGAGAAGCGCCGAGGGGGGGCTTTCGAGCGGTTTCGGCGGGCTGCGCAGCCGCCCGCCGGAGCCGGACTGCGCCGCCGGATCGGCCAATGACCCGTTCCCGCTCGGCGTCTGGCAACGGCTGGCGATGCACCCCGATCAGCACTTCCTGAGCGTCAATCCGGGCGCGAGCGCCTGCGGCCCGTACTTCCTGGTCGATGGGCACGCGATCACGCTGTTCACCGCCGTGCCCATCCCGGCGGGAACACCGGAAATCCCGGGCACGAACCGCTCGCCCGGGTTCACCGGCGGACCTTCCGGGGAGTTCGCCACCTCCACCTTCGAACTGCCCCACCGGCGCATCGATCCCGATTCGCTCCGGTTCGAGGTCACATACTCAAAGGTCGTTGAGGACACGGTGAACTTCACCTTCGAACGGGACTACAACATTCCGCCGCTGGTCTTCGAACGTCAGACGGGCGCGACCTACGTCGAGCCGTCTTCAACCGAGTTCGTCTATCCGCTCGGCGGCGCGCAGGACCAGTACCCGGCGGGAGTCGGTTCGCCCGGCGTCCCGGAGTGCAACTACCTCTACGTCGATCTGCAACTCGGCCCCAACGGCTCCACGCTCGCCCGCGTCACGACCATGGACATCGGCAAGGTCGGGGGGACCGAGAATCTCAACACCAGCGCCCGCATCGAATCGGTGCGAGTCCTCTCGTACCAGTGGCGCAATGATCAACTCGTCTCGCTCGCCGACCGCCTCCGTACCCGATCGGACCCCTCGGCGCCCGGCGGCCGGCTCGCCGATCAGTGCTACTCCGTTCTCTTCAGGAATACCGGCACCGGATCGCAGGCGATGGTCCTCTCCTATCAGCTGACCGCCACCTCGGCGTCCGCGCGGTTCATCCCGCCCGAAACGCACACCAACATCATCCAGAACGTCTCGCCCATCCGGCAGATCTCGCTGAATCTTTTCCGAGACGCGGACGACCCCCAGCAGTTCTACTTCCGCGTCCTCAACGAGGAGGACCTCTGGGTGATCGCGCCGGGCCAGTACCTGCTCATCGCCGGCGATCCAAGCCCCTCGCCCCCCGAGCCTGGCTCGGACCGCGCGGTCCGGGTCATCCGGCAGGTGCGCGAGACCGCGGCCCAGGGAAGCCGCTGGCGCGGTTACATCGACCGCATGCCCCGGATCCTCGACCGCGCCGCGATCCCGCCCGGGCAGAACCAGGCCGGACCGTTCAACGTGCTTGGAATCGCGGACACCATCATCAGCCGCGCGGATCAGTCGGTGTGGAAGTTGACCCCGCTCCTGGCGAGCGACTTTGCCGTGAGACTCGCGAACTAACATGAAGATTCACGCGATCCATCCCGATCCCATCACCGCGGCGTGTGCGCGACGCGACCGCGGCTTCACCCTCGTCGAACTCATCGTCGCGGTGGCGGCGGTGGCGCTGCTCACCGTCGGGATCGGGCAGATCTTCTCCAGCGTCGGCCGACTGGTCGGCTCGGGGACCGCGCTGGCTGAGACCGATCAGTTCGCCCGATCCATCGAGGGGCAGATGCGGGCCGACTTCGACGCGCTCAGCGGACTCCGGTCGGAAGAAACCTTCCTGGTCATCCGCAATCGCCGGATCGGCGATGTCAACCGCAACGGCTCGATCGACGGCCGCGAGCGGGCCGTCTATCTGAACTCTGAAGCAAAGGAGTTCGACCGCAAGGAGAGCATCGCTCCGTACGCGCGCGGCAGCCGGGCGATCACCGTCCGCCTCGACGAGATCATGTTCATCGCCGCCGCGGGGGGCGACGCCGTCACCTCGCAGCGCATCCCGCCGAACATGCTCTCTCCGGGCCATGCGGACCACGTGCGGCTCTACTACGGCCACGGCCTTCGGCCTCCGATCGACCGCCGGTTCAATCCGCTCGAACCTCCCGCGCGCGCGAACGGTGACGGCAACGTCCCGCCCAGGCTCTACTTCGCCGACGGCGACTTCGGCGTGCCCGCCGGGGGCGTCAACCAGTATTACCCCACCGGCGCGCCCGCCATCTTCCAGCAGGCGCAGGGGCGGAACGAATACGCGGGCGATTGGCTCCTGCTTCGCCAGCCGTTGCTTCTCGCCGGGGGGCTGGCCGCGGGGTTCGCGCCGAGCAGCATTCCCTCGGGCGCCAAGCCGTCGGAGTGGATGTACTCCCCCTTCATCCGAGGGCTGGAATGTGTCGAACGCTCGTTCAACGGCTGGGGCGGGTCGATGAATGACTGGGGCAACACGTCGCCCCTCTCCCCGACCGGCCCGTATGCGCGCGTCCTGTACCACGGACGCACCGACGTCTGCGCCCAGGGCCTCGCCGAGGCGAAGCGCTGGCTCGAAGGGCTGACCCCCGGCGTGCGCAGCACGAACAACCCGTGGGCCGATGCCTCCGCGTTCGAGAACGGCCTGCTCGACGACCCCAGCGCCGGAACGAACACGCGGTGGGACCCATCGAACGATCCGTATCCTTCCACGCTGATCGACGCGCCGCTCTGGCAGCGAATCGCGGGCGCGGCCCCCGACGTTGTGCGAGTCGAGAATCATCGTGACCTCATCAGCGCCATCGCCGGGTGCCTCGCGCGGTTCCAGGCAGAGGACGATCCGCCGCTGGTCGAACGACGCGACGTGCTGACCTCGGACGCCGGCTCGCCCGCGGTCGACGCCCCGCGACCCCGCTTCCAGCAGGTGATGGACATGCACGCCGTCATCGCCAGCCGCGTGAGCAACTTCGAGATCGCCTGGACCGACGGCAAGACCTGGCTCGAGGACACCCCGCCGGGCGGACGAGGCTACGACCGCAACGGCGACGACGACCCGAACGATCTCAACGCCGACGGCGACCTCGGCCTCGACGACAACATCCGGCGCGGCGACGTCATCTGGTACGACATCGACTTCAGCCGCTTCGATAATCCCGACGGCGGGGCGCGCGACCTCCGCGCCGCCGACACCGCCGGCCTGCTCGGCGTTCGCGGCGAATCACAGATCGCCACGCCGGAAGTCTTCCCCGGTCAGCGCTCGGCGATGCTCCGCGTCACGAACGCCTACCCGAACCGCTATGACCTCCGCCGGACCGGGGCGGCGGACCCGACCGATCCCGACGGCGCCAGCGAGTACCTCGCCGTCTTCCCGTTCCGAAGGGTGAGCGCCGACGGAGGCTACGAGACCGTCGGATACCCCAAGCCGACACGAATCCGGGTACGCATGACGGTGTACGACGCGCAGTTCAGACTCCCAGGAGGACGTGAGTACGAGTTCGAGTTCCCGATTGATCTGAAGTGAAGCGGGTCCGCGGCCGAGTCGCCGCGGGAAGACATCCGCAGGTTGGAGGTTGTTCATGAGTTTGCTCCACACATATGTTCGACAGATCAGGCGCGCCCGCCGCTCGGGCCGACGGGGCACCGTGCTCATCCTCGCGCTCGGGGTGCTGGCCATCCTCTCGATCGCCGCCCTGTCGTACGTCACGGTTGTCCGGCTCGAACGTTCCAATGTCGCCGTCGCGGTCCGCGGCGGAAACTACAACGCTCAATCAGACCAGGTCGTCGATCACATCCTCGACCTCCTCGCCGCGGACCTCTTCGGAAACAAGATCGTCAGGCCGAACGACGTCGCCAAGGCCGCCCTCTATCGCAACGGCCCCTCCATGTTCGAGGACGGGGATTCGCGCGATGTCCCCACGATTGATCTCAACTCGTTCAACACCACGGCCAATCCCGCCAACGCTCCATCAGCGAACGCGCTGCTCGACCGGAACTCGCCCCATCCCGCCGTCGCGGACGACGCCTTCCTCGCCTCCACGGAGCCGGATTGGCAGATGCCGCTCGACGCCACCTTCCGTTGGCCGCAGATCACCAATCTCCGAAGCGCGTACACCTACAGCGAAGGCGAGGGCAAGTGGGTCCGGGGCGATGGGCGATTCATCGACCTGGCGATGTGGTTCATGGTCCCGAACGGCGAGTACGCCGACCCGTCGCTCGACCTGCTCGATTGGTCGCGCATCCCGGCCCTGGGCCGGATCGGCCCGACAGAGGGGGTGGATCAGAACGTCTTCAACCGGCAGATGAACGACATGTCGATGGGTTCGGTCACGACCCTCGGGTCCATCCGTCCCAGCGACGAGCGCCAGTGGGTCGATACCGACGGCGACCTCCGCCCCGACGCGCGGTGGACCGTCATCGACGGCATGAACACCGTCGGCGGATTGAAGTGGGTCGTCGCCGCACGCATCATCGACGCTTCGTCGATGGTCAACCTGAACGCCGCCATCGAGTTCGGCGGAGTCGGCGCCTACCCCGCCGCCGACATGCTCGGCGACGGCCGAACCCCCGCGGATATCGACCTGCCTCGCCTCCTCGAGAACATGCAGCGATCGGCCGGAACACCCTATTCGTTGCCGATCGCGGCCGATCGGTTGTTCGGCGGCGCGAACGCCTACGAAAAGCACCTGCTCGACGGCCTGGGAATGGGCTTCGTCACTGAAGATTCAACTCTCAACGGACAGGGGCCACCCAGCGGGATCACCACGTTCACAAACTGGCCTTCGACGCCGGGACAACGCACTGAATATTGGAATCTCTTCGGACAGAACCCGCTCTTCCCCAGCCAGCGCGGGAAGCGCGGCGGGGGCTATTCCGTCAGAGACCTCGCCGACCTCGCCGGGTTCTGGGGAACAAACAACCCCGGCGTCGTCTCGCGCATCGAACTCGCGATGGACGGCACGGAACTCAACGGATACCTGCCCAACAACTCCGATCCGACCTACGGCCCGCTGCGATCGAAGGAAGGGGTCCAGGGTGTCGCGGGGGCACCCTCGATCCGCCACCTCATCCTCGACACCGAAACCTTCAACCCCGACGCGAAGCCAACGTCGCAGCAGATCCACGACAGCGTCCGCCGGCTGCTCACCCCCGTCAGCGGCGTGGGGCTTCAAAGCCCCGTCCCCGTGCTGAACGATGTCCCCGAGTTCCAGGGGCTCCACTCGTTGAAGAAGGTCCGAATCGGCGATGCACCCGTCAACAACGCCGTCGAACCACCCTTCAACCCCGGCAAGCGCGACCTGCTCCGCAACTCGTATCAATCCCTCGTCTGGGCGCTCGCCCCGCTCGCGACGGATCAGCCTTTGAACGCGGAGGCAAGGCTCGCCGGCGCGTTCAATGTCGACCGCGAGAACGCGCACTACGGCGGGTTCAACGGCACCGAAACAGCGCCGAACTTCCGTTCGATCGCCCGCACGCTCTACCCACCCGGGGCCTTCGGCATTGCGGACCCGCTCGCCTCGTTCGCCGTCATCACCGCGGCCTCCATGGCGACCAACCTGGTCGACGCCATCGACACCGACGCGCCGCCCGGCATGACCCCGCAGTACAAGCCGACCGTCGTCACCCTCTACAACAGCGATTCACCCCCCGCGACGGGCGCGTTCAGTTCGATCTCGCTCGGCCGCCGATTCGCCCAGGGCGACATCGCTGACACCTCGATCCCGTGGGTGAGCGCCAGCAATCCCTACCTGATCGTCGGGCTTGAGCGCCAGCCCTTCCTCCGTGACATCACCCTCATCGCCGTCTACTCCGACGCATCCACCGACGGCATCGGCAACGACGACGGCCGGACCGGCCCGGCGACTCCCGCCGAGGCGCTCGGCTCCGCCGTCCGCATCGCGATCACCAACCCGTGGCCGACCCCCATCGACATCGGGCCGCAGTTCCAGGTCGTCGTACCGGAGACCGCAAACCTGATCGACGATCCGAACACGCCCGCTCCTCTCTCACCGCTTCGGCTGACTCTCCCCGCAACCACCATCCTTCCCGGCGAATCAAAGGGCTTCCTCTGGATCCTCCCGCACACCGGCAACTCGTGGGACGCTATCCACGATGAAATCCTCCAGAAGACCGACTTCATGGGGCTGACATCCATCGGCGTGATCTCACCGGACCCGGCCGTCGCCTCCGCCGTTCCCTTCGCTCATCTTGTGGCCACTCCCGGGCCGCGCGGCGTGCTCCTCACCTACACCGATCCCGCGGGCGTTCTCCCCGAACTCGTCATCGACCGCATGCGCCCCGGCTCGGGCAACTTCCCCGAGTTCAAGTCCACCCAGTTCGACTTCGCGAGCACGCCCACAGCGCCGAACAACCCGGACAACTTCCCCCCCGGCTTCTCGGACAGCTCCTACCTCATCGGCCTGGGTTGGGACGCCGCCGAACTCGCCGCCGACCCGCGATGGAACAACGGCGTGGCGCCCCAGTTCACCGGCCGCGTGCTCCACTCGACCTGCCTCTCCAGGCCGACGGTCCAGCGCAACGGCGGCATGCCCGCCGTCGTCATCGAGGCCCCCGCCAAGAACAACGTCACCACGCGTCAGGACGCGCTCGCCTGGTTCTACACCGGCGCCTCCGGTCACAATGAACTGGTACTGCGTGATGATCCCAGGTCCATCGTCCTCTCCCTCTTCGGCGTCACGGGGATCACGTTCCCGGGCGACCACGTCCGCGCCATCACCGCGGGCGCGCCGACCTTCGCGGACGCGAACACGCCCTATGACCCGCCGAACCCGCTGCTCCCGGTCTTCCAGCTGTTCGTCCCCAATCATCCGCTGGTCGCCCTGAGCGACGTGCTCCGCATCGGCATCTTCGCCCACACCTGCCGGGATTGCGGAGACGTGGCCGCCGCGAACGATCTTCAGAACTGGCGCACCGTCAGCGAAAAGCTCGGCGCCACGCTCGAAATCGACAACGCCGACACAAGCTTGGGCAATGTCCCCAATCCCTACCTCGGCGTGCTCGATCCGACCCGCTTCATCCTCGAGAATGACCTGGACGGATTCCCGACCCTCCCCAGCACCATGCGGGTCCCGCTGGCGCTGCGCGTCCCGGACTGCTTCGAGGTGTGCGCCGTGGGAACCCAACTCGTCCAGGGCCGTGTCAACCTCAACACCGCGCCGAGAGAGGTCATCGAATCACTGCCGATGATCGCGCCGCCCTACGCGATCCCCGGCCCCGCGGCCGGACTCGTCGCGAGCACCGGACGGGCGGACCTGATCCTGTCGCACCGCCGCGAAGACTTGCGCGTCGCGGCGGAAGCGCCCCCCGGGATGCGCACCGGAACCATGGGCAAGCCGGACATGGATGGGTTCGCCACTCCCGCTGAACTCGCGGTCCTCGGCAGCTGGGAATCCGGGCCCGGAGGGCTGACGGGGAACCCCGCCGCGCCGCAGGTCGGCTCGTTCCTCGAACTCGGCGCGGACGGCGCCGCCAACGACTTCTCCCCCCTCCAACTGCGCGAATACGTTGCGGAGTCCTCCGGCTACGGCGGCACCGCGGAGGTCAAGCCGATCGACGATCCCGAAGAGCGGCTCGCGCTCTACCGCGCCGTCAGCAACATCGCCACCACTCGCAGCGATGTCTTCATCGCCTGGTTCGTCCTGCGCGGCTACGACCCGCAGGCCGTCGAGCAGATCCGCGTCGGCGCAGGCCCGATCAGCGAGTACGCGCCCATTTCCATCATGGATTCGGCGCTCGCAAACTTCCAGCCGGTCCACGAATCGCGATGGCTGATCGTCTTCGACCGATCACAGACCGAATCCGGCGCGCCGCTGACGCGGCCGACCGACCGACCGCGCGTCCTGATGAAGGTGCAACTGCCCACCGCAAAGCCCTGACCCGCCCTCACTCCGAAGGCGGATCAATCGGCGCCGGCTCCGGCGACAGCGGGGGAGTCGGAAGTTCCGGCCGCTCGCGGTACCGCTCGAACGGCTCGCTCGGGCTGATGACCACGCGCATCGGCGGCGTCATCACCGCTCGCGGAATGAACATCACGATATCCGCGGCGCAATGGAACGGCGCCGCGATCGCCTCGCACACCTGAGGCCCGGCCGGCGACGAGAGGATCAACGCCGACTCAGCCGAGGGGAACACGCCGTCCGACCGCCTCGTATGCGAGTAATCGGGACTCAGCGACGTGTAGTGCGGATGATGCTCCGTTCCGTCGATCGGTACGACTATCGTCCCGGCCTCCCAGTGGTCCCTCGCTCCCGCGACAAGCGAAGGCCCCGCGGGCGACATGTGATCATCATTCAGGGTCAGCGCGGGCACCACCTCGCCGCCGATCGTCACCCGGCTGTCACGATTCACCGCGCCGCATCCCTGCCCGAGCCACATCGTCAGGATGGACAGGCTCGTCAGGATCAGGAGGCGCTGCGGGGGCCGGAGACGATTGAGGTGCTGGATCACGCCACCATCGTACCGGCTCATCCCAGTCGCCGCACCATCGGGAACCGCGTCACACAACCGGAAACGGGCGCCCATCCAGTTCCATCTGCCACAGAACACGCGGCACATCGAGGCCCAGCAGGTGGAACCGCAGCATCATCAGCGCCAGCTTGGTCGAGCGGTCGCGGACGTCCGCCCGCGAGCCGCTGATGAGAAACCGGCGCACCTCGACCGAACCCCCGGCCGCGCCGTCGCCCGCGCTCGCCCGCGCGATGAAGACGGTCCCCGTCGGCTTCGCGTCCGATCCGCCCCCGGGCCCGGCGATGCCGGTGACCGCGAGCGCGTGGTGCGCGCCGCCCGCCGACTCCGCGGCGCGGAGCGCGCCCCGCGCCATCGCCGTCGCCACCTCTTCGCTCACCGCGCCGTGGCGTCGGATCAACTCCTCCGGCACGCCGAGTTGCGCCGACTTCATCTCGTTCGAATACGTGATCCACCCGCCGACCAGCACCTCCGACGAGCCGGGCGTGCGGGAAAACAGTTCTCCAAGCCCGCCGCCGGTGCAGGATTCCGCCACGACCAGGCGCTCCCGTCGCGCGCGGAGCAGCCCGAGCACCGACGATTCGATCGTCTCGTCTTCCTCGCCGAAAACAAATGGATCGCCGGCCCGACGCGCGAGGGCGATCGTCTCGCCCATCGCCTGTTCAGCGGGTTCCGACCGCCCTTCGTAACGGATACGGATGGTGACGACGCCGCCGCTCGCCGTTGTGCCGACCAATGGATTCCGCTCCCGGCTCATCAGCGCGCCGAGCCGTTTCGCCAGGTCGCCCTCGCCGATGCCCAGGCAATGCAGCGCCCGCGTCCGCACCACGCGCCCCGCGACGGGCCGGAGCCGGGGGATCACGAGCCGCTCGAACATGGGTTTCATCTCACCGGGGGGGCCGGGCAGGCAGAAGACATCGCACCGCTCATGCGGCCCGCCGGTCACGCTCACACTCCCCCACATCCCCGGGGCGGTCCCGTTCGGATTGTTGAGAACCACCGCCGACCGAGGCCGGAGCGCCTGCGACCGCTGAAGATCGGTCATCGCGCGGCCGCGCTGCTCCATCATCGCGCGGATGTGCTCGAGTGCGTCGCGGTCCTCGACCAACTCCTCGCGCATCAGGCGCGACAGCGCCGTCCGAGTCAGGTCGTCCGCTGTCGGCCCGAGTCCGCCGGTGGAGATGACCAGCGGGAAGCATGCCGCCAGTCGTTCAAGAGTCTCGACATGCCGCGACAGGTCATCCGCCACCGTCACATGCTCACGTACGCTGATCCCCAGCGAGGTCAGCCGGTCCGCGAGCCATTGGGAGTTCGTATCCAGTTTCTGGCCGAAAGCCAGTTCGTCCCCGATCGACAGGATGGCGGCGGCGGAATGCACGAGCGCAGCGTAGACCGAAGCGGGAAAGCGGTAAAGCCCCGGCTCTCCGCACGGGTGAGCCTCTTCCGTTTACCATGCACCGACCATGACCAGACTCTCATTGATCGTGCCGGCGCTCATCGCGAGTTCCGCGCTCGCCCAGCCCGCGGCCGAGACGACCGCCGATTGGCGATCAGCCGAGGCACCGGGCCTCACCGGGCACGTGCAACTGACCTTCCCCGATCGGTTCACCCGCGCGGGGGAGGCCTACTTCTCGCCGGATTCAAGATGGATCATCTTCCAGGCGATCGCCGTCCCCGACGAGGGCGAAGAGCCGTCATCGATCTACGCGATGTACGTCGCCAGGCTGAAGCGCGACACGCAGATCGACGCGATCGTCGGAATCGAAGAGCCGATCCTCGTCTCGCCCCCGGGGTCAGCCAACACCTGCGGCTTCTTCCACCCCTCGGAGCGCGGCCGGATCATCTTCGGCTCAACCCTGGTCCCCCCGGCAGAGAAAGCCCCAGCGGGATACCAGCGCGGCACATCGAGTTACGCATGGCAGTTCCCGTCGGAAATGGAGGTCGTCACGATGATCGTCCCCTCGATCGTCTACGACGGCCGGCCGAAAGTCACCGAAGACATCGACTGGCCCGAGGAATCGCTCATCCCCACCCCCGTTTGGACCCGACCGGGATATGACGCCGAGTGCGCCTACTCACCCAGCGGACGCTACATCGTCCACACGCAGGTCAATCCAGACACCAACGACCCCGACCTCTTCGTCTACGACACTCAGAAGCACGAACACAAGCCGCTGATCGTCACGCGCGGCTACGACGGCGGCCCCTTCTTCTCCCCGGACGGCTCGATGATCTGCTATCGCTCGGATCGCAAGGGCAACGACCTGCTCCAGGTCTACATCGCCGAACTGGCCTTCGCCGACGACGGCTCGATCATCGGCGTCAAGCGCGAGAAGCCCGTCACCGACAACGAGCACGTCAACTGGGCCCCCTTCTGGCATCCCTCGGGCGAGTTCCTGATCTACGCCACCAGCGAGCAGGGACACCAGAACTACGAGGTCTACGCGATCCAGCCGCCGATCGGGCTTTCTTCCGATGTCCTCCCGGCCGACCTCAAGAAGAAGCGCCTCACATTCGCCCCGGGTTTCGATGGGCTGCCCGTCTTCTCCCCGCAAGGCGAGTACATGATGTGGACCAGCCAGCGCGGCCCGAAACTCGAGCACGAGCAGCGGCCCTCAAGCCAGCTGTGGATCGCGCGCGTCGGCGATGTCGAACCCTGAGCACCCGCGCGCCATGCGAACGGCTGGAATCGTGAATTTGGGCAGTTTCCCACTTGTAATCACGCATTTCTGGTGTATGAGTAGGTTGCACGGGATCACGAGGCCGGATCGCATCGACAACCTTTGTCCGTGACGCGGTCGTTCGCTTCGTGCTCATGCCGAGCGATGTCTGTTCGCCCGGGCTTACCAGATCGAATGTGTTGGCGACGCGCCGGTCGGCGCGTTGCTGTGGTTCGGATCGTTCGCACGCACACGGAAGAAGGAGTCGGGATCATGAATCGAATGAAACTTCGTTCGGCCGTTTGTCTCGCCGCGCTCGCCTCGGCCGGGACGGTCACCCCCGCCTACGCCGGCGACAAGGAAGCATGGCGCGACTGCATGGCGCTCTGCGCGCTCGTCGCCTTCTGGCCCCCGGGCGTCGCGGCATGGGCCGCCGGATGCACGGGGGCCTACCTCACCGACTGCGCCCTCAACGGCCAGCGCAAGGCCGCACGCTTCAACACCGCCAACGGTTACGCCGCCGGCACCGAGACCATCCTCTACACACCGGGAGACACCGTCACCCTCTCCGCGAGCGTGTGGAACGATGAACTGATGGTCTACACCGATCCGGAAGCCGTCGCTTCGGTCCAGTTCCGCGTCATCGACCTCAACGACCTGTACCTCGCGGGATCGTTCGACGGCGCGCCGTGGCAATCGGTCGGTTCGGGTGACTTCAACGGCGGAAACTTGATGTGGGAAACGGACTGGACCCCCAACGTCATCCCGGTCGCCGGCTGGGCCATCCGCGCCGATTTCACCTACGTCGATGGCTACCCGAGCGAGGTGCCGACCACCGCGCTCAACTCCGCCGGCCTGATCCCCGCGCCCGCGGCCGTCGTTCCCATCTTCCTCGGCATGGCCTTGATGCCCCGCCGACGCCGATGATCCGACTCACGCCTCGCCGTCAGCACGTACCGCTCTCCCCCCGCGAAACGAGGGCCTTCGCGGGGGGTTTTTCATCTCGGCCGATCGGGCGCGTCACGCCCCCGGCTTCTTGGCCTTCGCGTCCTTCTGCGCCTCTTCAAGGAACCGGATCAACTCATCCGCGTTCATCAGCCCGATCGCGCCGCGCACGCGCTCGGTCCCCTTGATCACCGCGATCGCGGGGATGGACGACACCTTGAACATTCGAGCCGCGGACTTCTGCTCGTCCACGTCGACGTAGGCCGGTATGAAGTTGTCCTTGACGAACTTCTCGACGCGAGAGTCGGACAGCGCGCCCTTCTTGAACGCCTGGCAAGGCCCGCACCACGTGGCGCTGAACACCGCGAACACCGGCTTCCCCTCGTTGAACGAACGCTCAGACGCCTGCTCGAACGTCAACCCTTCCTCGAACATCCGGGGAGTCGACGCCTTTCCGCCGCCGGCGAACGCCGCCCACGCGAGCACCAGCAGCCCGAGAAGCAGCACGAACAGCGGAACAATCCGGAACGGAGACGGGTGTGACATCAAACGCTCCAACGCGGCACAACTCGCCGCTACTCAACATTATTCACCCCGATCATGCCACGCCAGCCCCACCCCCGAGAACGCCGATTCATCGCCGGTTGTGATAACCACCCTCAAATCCTGACCCATCGCCCCACCCGTCGGAGGCGGCATCCGTGACTCCGTTCCCGGCGCCGAACCATGCAAGGGCCTCGGTCCATCGCCGATACCGTGGAACCATGTCGCCGAGGAACACGTCATCCCCAGTGCTCGATCCGCGTTCCCAGGAATCCTCGCGCACCGAGCGTCGTCGCACCGAGCGGACAGGCGTCGCACACCTGGTCTGCGATGCGGGCGGGGTCATCGACCTCTCGCCCCGCGGCATCCGGGTGCTCGCCGAGAAGCCCTGGCACGAGGGGCACACCCGGCTGCTGACGCTGACCGACGGGCCGCACAGCATGACCATCGAGGCGCGCTGCGTCTGGTCGCGCCCGGACGCGGATCGACATCACGTGCTCGGGCTGGCGTTCGATCACGTCGAGCCGCACCAGGAAGGCATGCTGCTGCGATTTGCAACCGAGCACGCCGCGGCCTCCAGCCAACTGAACGGTGCCGAGGGCGGCGCCGGACGGTAATCCGGCTCAACAGTCGGCGGCGCAATCATGCGATATCGTGCTGTGATGCGCCACATCATTCCGCTCATCGGGCTGCTCTGCGCCGCCGCGAACCTTCACGCCGGCGACGCGCTGTACGTCAACGCCAACATCCACACGATGGACCCGTCCAGGCCCCGCGGGCAGTCCTTGCTCGTGCGCGACGGACGCATCGCCGCGATCAACCCGGACCCCGATGACCCGGCGCTCAAGGCGGACGGCCTCGAACGCATCGACCTCATGGGACGCACCGTTCTCCCCGGCCTGATCGACGCCCACGGCCACTTGCAAGGACTCGGCGCGTTCGGCATCGGCCGTCTCGACCTCTCCGCCGCACGATCTTTTTCCGATGTCGTCGGCGCGGTGCGGGATCGCGTCGCGCGGGCGAAGCCGGGCGAATGGATCCTCGGCGGGCGATGGGACCACGAATCCTGGCCGGAGAAAAACCTCCCGACACACGCCGCGATCTCGTCGATCTCGCCCGACAACCCCGTCTGGCTCCGCCGCGTCGACGGCCACGCCGGCATCGCCAATGCCGCTGCGATGAAACTCGCGGGGATCACCCGAACCACCCCCGCCCCCGCGGGCGGTGAGATCATCCGCGACCACGCGGGCGAACCCACCGGCGTCCTGGTCGATAACGCCATGGGATTGCTCGACAAGGCGCTCCCCGACCTCTCTGATGCAACCGCGGACCAGTTGTTGAAGGCCCAGGAGATGTGCTTCTCCGTCGGCCTGACGAGCGTTCACGACATGGGCGTCTCGCCGCGAGAGGTCGCGGTCTACAGGCAACTCGAAGCGGAAGGAAAACTCAAACTCCGCGTCTACGCGCTCGTCCCATCGTTCTACGCGATGCGCTATTTCGAGGAAAACGGCCTCTACCAGGGCGAACGCCTCACCGTGCGGGCCGCCAAGGCCTACATGGACGGCGCGATGGGATCGCGCGGCGCATGGATGCTCGAACCCTATTCCGACCGCCCGACGGACGACGCCGGCAAGCCCTACACGGGACTGGCCGTCTCTGAGCCGGCCTTCATCGGAGACCTCGCCGCCCACGCTCTGCACAGGGGATACCAGGTCTGCGTCCACGCCATAGGCGATCGTGCCAACCGCGAGGTGCTCGACGCCTTCGAGCGCGCCGCCGCCGAATCAACCCGTGATACGTCGGCGACGCTCGGCTCAAGCCGCTTCCGCATCGAGCACGCGCAACTTCTCAGTCCGTCGGACGTGCCGCGCTTCGCCGCGCTGGGCGTCATCGCCTCGATGCAGCCCACTCACTGCACCTCCGACATGCGATGGGTCGATGACCGCGTGGGCGCCGAGCGAGCCAGGGGCGCCTACGCATGGGCCTCGCTTCTCCGATCGGGCGCGATCATCGCCGGAGGAAGCGACTTCCCCGTCGAATCGCACAATCCGTTCCTGGGTCTCTACGCCGCCGTCACTCGCCGGAATCTCGAAGGTCAGCCGGACGGCGGATGGCGTCCGGAACAACGAGTCACCCGCGAAGAGGCTCTCCGAATGTTCACCCTGAGCGCCGCCTACGCCGCGTTCATGGAAGGAACCATCGGCTCGCTCGCCCCGGGCAAGCAAGCGGACTTCATCATCATCGACCGCGACATCATGAACTGCGACGACGCCGCAATCCCGCACACCCGCGTCCTTCGCACCGTCGTCGCCGGCGAGACGGTCTACCCCCTCTGAATACATCAAGCATGCCGGGTGACACGGCCGAAAAATATGTTCCGACGAGTGCCAAGGTCCTGCGCACCTGCCCCCCAGAATCCTGAACCATGTTCTCAGAGAGTCCCGAAGGACCCCGGTTGGTTCGAGGAGGCTCTCGATGAAACGGACGAGGCATACACCGGAACAGAGGGTGACAAGGCCGCGCGAGGCCGACGCGATGGCGGCGGCAGGATAGAGCGTCGCTCAGTTCCGGCCGTCCTTGCCGGTCAGCGAAGCGACGTTCAATTGTCGGCGGTGCCGGTGAGGCGGGTGGCGTGCTTGTTGGCAACACGTGCCGATAGAGAGGCTGCTCGCCGTGCCAGGCGGTTAGGATCTCTAATTTCGCAAGCATAATTCCTCATTCATCGCTTTTTCGCGTCTTGCACTCCAACTGTGCTTGTGTCGAGATGATTGTGGGCTACAGTGAACGTGCACAGCCCCCACGCCGGAAGCGTGGAGGGATTGAAGTGAGTCACGGCCATGGCGGCCACACCAACTCTGGAAGGAGTTTCTAAGATGAACAGGATTTCACTTGGTTTTATTGCCGCTGGGGGCCTTGCCCTCGTCGCGGGCCCCGCGAACGCCGAACTGATGTACGGCACGACGGCGAGCAACTTCCTCGTCAGTTTCGACAGCCTCAGCCCGGGAAATACCCTGTCGGGCTTCTCCGTCACGGGTCTCGCGCAGAACGAAGAGATCATCGGCCTTGACCTTCGCCCGTCGACTGGTCAGTTGTACGCCCTGGGATCCCAGGGGAACATGTACATCCTGAATCCGGCCAACGGCGCTGCGGCGTCGCTCGGACAGATCACCGGCGCCGTTCTCAACGGTTCGGCCTTCGGCTTCGACTTCAACCCGGTCGCCGACCGTATCCGCATCCAGAGCGATGTGGACCAGAACCTCCGCGTGAACCCCTTCGTCGTACCGAACTCCGCGATCGTGGACGGCGTCATCGTTTACGCCCCCGGCGACCCGAACGCCGGCGCCGACCAGGACGTCTCCTTCAGCGCCTACTCCAACAACTTCGCCGGCGCACTCAGCACCACCCTCTACGCCATCGACGCTGACAACGACACCCTCTCGTTCTTCCAGAATCCGAACGACGGTCAGTTGACCACCATCGGTCTGCTCGGCGTGGACATCGGCCCGCTCGGCGGGTTTGATATCTCGGGCACCTCCGGCTTTGCGTACCTCGCCGCTCTGCCGTCGAACAGCTCGACTTCCGAGCTCTTCCGCGTCAACCTGGCGACCGGTGCCCTGACCTCACTCGGCGAAGTCGCCGGCGGCCTCGAGATGCGCACCCTGACGATTGTTCCCGCGCCGTCGTCCGTCGCGCTCGTCGGCCTGGCCGCCCTCGGCCTCCGCCGCCGTCGCAACTAACGCAGCGGCCCCACTTGGCCTTTCGGGAGTTTGTTAGAACGCCGCCCGAAACGCTTTGGCCGCTCGTCCTGCAGGACGGGCGGCTTTTTCATTGGCGCATCACCTGTCAATCAGGAAGCGCATGATGCACCGAACAAGTCCGGAGTTGTGGACGGCGATGAGCAATGGCGCTCACGGGCGGCAACTTGGCACGTCGGACCTGGAGGAAGCGGCGCGGTCCACCCCAACGAGTGCGCTACGCGCTCACGGGGCGCGCCTGGCGCATACAGTTTCAGGTCTTCTATCAGCCGGCTCAGCACCAGTTCCAGTTTGGCGTCGGTCTCGTACAACCCCTCGGCGATCTCGTGTCGGACTCGTTCAATCCTTGCCGATCGCTCTCGGACGCCACGGGATGAGGGAGGCGGGCCGGGAAGCGGATTGACGCTCGATCCTGTGCCGTGATTCATCGCTTTGGCTCCTGCCGCGGGGGGAGCGGCACGCACAAATGCCAGCAACATCCGCGTTCGTTTCATCGCCCGAGCGAGCACCCCGCTTGATGTGGAAGTGCCCTTGAACGTGCCCGGGGTGTTCGAACAGCGTGCAATCGCAAGTATTTCAGAAGACTTCCGAGGGCTTCTCCTCAATATGAAAGCGACATGATCGCCATTCCCGCCGCTGAAATGCGGCCTGAGCATCGGCGTCTCTCTGCCGTTCGCGTTTACTAGGCAAACTTCCTCTATCCGCCCCGATTCTGGGCGGAAATGGTTCGTCACGTCACAATCACCCCCTAGACTTTCCATCATGCCCAGCCGTCCCCGCTCCCGAAAGCGCCCCGCCGCGGCGCTCGCAACGATTCGGGTCATGCCGAACGGCACGCGCCGATCGATCACTCTCGATCCGATCATCACGCTGAACGCGGTGGGCATCATCCAATCGGCCAGTGAATCGGTGGAAAGGGTCTTTGGTTGGACGTCCGCCGAGCTGTTTGGAAAGAACGTGAAGATCCTCATCCCCGAGCCGCGACGCTCAGCGCTCGACCGGTACCTCGATCGCTACCGCAGATCGGACCGGCCCGAGACCCTTGAACGGACGCGACGCTTCGACGCCGTGCGTAAGGATGGGACGGGAATACAGATCGAGTTGTCGATGTCGCGCGCCGAACTTCCCTCCAATGCGGCGCCGTTCTTCATCGGGATCATCCGGGATGTCAGCCACGAGATCGACGTGGGCGGCGATTCCGTGGCCGAGCGAACGCGGATGCATGAACTGATCTCGGAGCAGACGCGCGCCCTGGCCACCGCCAATCTCCGGCTCCAACCGAGCGACCGGCTCGCGTCCCTCGGCACGCTGGCCGCGGGGTTGGGGCACGACATGAACAATGTGCTGCTGCCCGTTCGGGCGCGGCTCAACGCGATCGAGCGTGCCGGGATCACCAAAGTGGCCCTCGGGCACATCACCGCAGTTCGGCGGTCGATCGCATACCTCCAGCACCTGAGCGACGGCCTGCATTTTCTGGCGCTCGACCCCGACGGCCCGGGGATCGGCAAGGAGAGCGCCGCCAGCACCCAACTCTCCGAGTGGTGGCGCCAGGTCGGCACGCTGCTGCGGAAAGCGGTGGCGCGCGGCGTCGGCCTGCGCGCCAGCATCCCCGCCGGGACTCCTCGGGTAAACATCGCGCCGCACTGGCTTACGCAAGCGATGCTCAACCTGATCATCAACGCGGGCGAGGCAATGCCGGGCAACCGGCGAAAGCCGTTGATCCGGGTCTGGGCGCGACTGGCGGATGACCACACTCATGTCAAGCTGGGCGTCACCGACAATGGGCGCGGCATGTCGTCGGGCATCCAGCGCCGCGCGTTCGACATGTTCTTTACCACCAAGCCGCGGAGCATGGGCACGGGGCTTGGCCTCCCGCTGGCGAGGAAGGTCGCTGTCCGGGCGGGCGGTGAGATTGAGATCAGATCCGTGCCGGGGAAGGGCACGACGGTTGTGCTGGTTCTGCCGATCGCGCGCGCGGACGAGAAAGCGTCCGGCCGATCCGAGGCGGGGAGCCGTTCGGCGGCCGTCACCGTAAGGAATCATCGGACGGCCGCGCTCATCACTCAGATTCTGATCGCCGCCGGTGTTCGCGTAACTGCCGGCAAGAACGCCGGTCCGGCCGGAGCGGACCTCTGGGTGACGGAGCCGAGCGCCAGGGCGCTGAACGCCGCGACGCGCTGGCGGAAAAGCCATCCCAAACGAACAGTTGTTCTGCTTGGAGAGCCGCCGAGGCCCTCTCTGGAGCGTTGGACCGCCCTTGGTGCCGCAGTGATCCGCTCGGATGATGATTTCGGCGCCATGCGCATCACCTTGGGCCAGGCGATTCAGCCTGGCACGACTCAATGAAGGGGTAAGCAGATGAGCCGACAAAGAGCAGTCTCAAACACGTTCGTCACCGAACCCGTGAACCGTCGGTCCGCTTCGGGCGTGATCCGGGTGCTGTGCGTCGACGATCACGCGCTGCTGGTCGAGGGTCTCAAGGCGCAGTTCGCGATCGAAGGCACGCTCGAGGTCGTCGGGCGCCTGGCGACCGCCGCGCGGCTTCTGGAGGAAGTCGAGCGGCTGCGCCCGGACGTGGTGCTGCTCGATATCGAGATGCCGGGGCCCGACGCGTTCGAGGCGGCCGACCGTCTGGTGAGAGAGCACCCCGAGTTGCGGGTGATCGTGCTGAGCGCGCACATCCGGGATGCGTTCATTTCCGCGTCATTCGCCTCGGGGATCAGCGCATACTTCGCCAAGTCGGACGAACAGGACGATATTGTCCGCGGCATCCACAAGGTGATCGAGGACGGTTCGGGGGCGTTCGTCCTCGGGCCGAAGGTGCTTGAACGCTGCCGCCCCGTCGATGTGGAGCGATCGGGTCGGCAGGGGCGCAACCACCCGTCAGCGATGCGTCTCGGCGGGCCGATGACTCTGCTGGAATCGCTCACCTCACGCGAGGTGGAGATCCTGCGCCTGATCGGCAACGGACTTTCCCGCGTGCAGATTGCCGAGCAACTCTGCCGAAGCGTGAAGACGATCGATGGGCACCAGGACCGGATGATGAAGAAGCTCGGGATCCCCGCGCGGGCCGACCCGATGCGGTTTGCAATCCGCGAGGGTCTTGCGCAGGCGTGAGGCCCCTCGATGATCGGGGAACTTTGAGTTCGAGCCAAGGGGCCATCGTGCGTGCGAACATGTTTCCATGCGCGTCGGACGCTGGTCGCACGGAGCGATCACGAGCGCCGCACGGAAGAGTTCTCGACGGGCAGTGTGCTTGCTCCCTGATCGCGTGGCATGCCTGCCGCGCTGAGCAGCATGGGCCTTTGTGTCTGTGCAAGGATCACGGAGACCCATCCCCTCCACGCGCGGGTGGTCCGGCGTCACACCGCGCGAAGATCGCGCAACTCCGCCTCCACGCGCTCCGAGCCGTTCCAACGGTTGATCTTCGGCTCGATCACCACGTCCACGCGCATCCCGCCGCGCAACTCACGTCCGCGCTCTCCCCATCCGAACGCCACCACGCGCATCTCGCGCCGTCCGTCGCGGATGAAAAACCGCAGGTGATCTCCCCTGGCCCCCATCGACTCGGGCGAGCGTGGGATCTCCACGTTCCGCACGACGACGCTCGCGGTCGGATTTCCCCGGCCGAACGGGCCGATGTCCTCGATCTGTCCGGCCGCCGCCGGGGTGATCTCATCGAGGCGCGCCTCACAATCAATACGCAGCGCGGGCGTCAACTGGTCGACGCCGATCCGATCGTTGGCGTGCGCCGTGAACGCCTCCGCGAACGCGCCGAGTTGCGACGCCTCCAGCGCCAGACCCGCCGCCATCTCGTGCCCGCCGAACTTCGTGAGCATCCCCGCGCACGCCGCAAGCCCGTCGTGCAGGTTGAACCCGTCGATGCTCCGCCCCGAGCCGTGAAGGTGCCCGTCCTGCCGTTGCAGGAGAATCGTCGGACGCTGGAACCGTTCGACGAGCCGCGAGCAGACGATCCCCACCACTCCCGCATGCCACGATTCGCCCGCCAAAACGATCGCGCGTCGGTCATCGCCCGTCATCCCCGCCCGCTCCGCCGCCTCGCACGCCTCCTCGAAGATCACACGTTCCGTCTTTCGTCGCTCTTCATTGAGCCGGGTCAGGCTCCGCGCGATCTCGGCGGCCCGCGCCGGACCCGCGACCGTCAGCATCTCGACCGCATCACGCGCATGCCCCATCCGACCGCACGCGTTCAGCCTCGGCCCAAGGATGAAGCCGACCTTCTCCGCCGTCACGTTTTCGCCCGCAAGGTCCGACGCCTCGATGAGCGCCTGCAGCCCGACCAGGCTGGTGGACTTGATCCGGCGCAGCCCGTGCCGCGCGATGATGCGATTCTCGCCCACGAGCGGCACGATGTCCGCGATCGTTCCCAGCGCCGCGAGCGCCATCGCATCAAGCAGGACCGCGCGCGTCGAATCCCGCAGCCGCGCGGCCCCTTCCGCGAGTGTCGCGATCCGCCACGCGAGTTTGAACGCAACGCCCGCCCCGCAGAGATCGCCGAATGGGTACGAGCCGCGCGGGTCCCGGGGGTGGATCAGCGCGTAGGCGTCGGGCAGGCGCGCCCCGGAAATCGTGTGGTGATCGGTGATGATCAGGTCGATCCCGGCCTCACGCGCCGCCATCGCCGGCTCGAACGCCGTCACCCCGCAATCGACCGACACCACCACCCGCGCGCCGTCGGCCGCCAGCTGTCGGATGGCTTCCACGTGCAACCCATAGCCCTCGTCGAGCCGATGGGGCACATACGTGCGCACGTCGCACGCCGGTGCCACCGCCCTCAGGACGTGGAAGAGGATCGCCGAGGCGCTGACGCCGTCCACGTCGTAATCCCCGTAGATCACGATGCATTCGCGCTCGACGGCCGCCCTGAGCAGGCGTTCCGCCGCCCGGTCGCAGTCCCGGAGCAGGCCGGGATCGTGCAGGCCGGTCATCCGCACGTCCTGAAACGCCAGCAGGGCCGCATCGTCCCGGAACCCGCGGTGCCACAGCAGCCGGGCCACGAGCGGCTCAAGACCAGCGCCGGGCGTCCACGACGATCCCGGCGGCTCTTCCGGCATTCTCCAGCGGTGCGTCATGCCTCGCATATGGATGCAGGGTAGCCGCCGGGTGAATTCCCTTGGTGCTGGCGCCTCTTCCGGGTCACGCGGGAGTTCGGTACTCTTCCGGCGGAGGAGGCCCCCCAGTCGGGTGGTTCTCCCAAGTCGGCAGGCGGAGCCGCCGATTCTGGATGGTGGTCCCCACGGAACGGGGGCTTTCGTCGAAGGGTGTCTGAACTTTTTGGAACTCCGCCATGGCCGACAAGCGTTACAACACGATTCTGCTCTTCGGCGCCCCCGGCTCGGGCAAGGGGACGCAGGGAAAAATCCTCGGCCAGATCCCCGGCTTCTATCACCAGTCCTGCGGCGATGTCTTCCGCACGCTCAACACGAAGTCCGAACTGGGCAGGATCTTCGTCGAATACTCGTCGAAGGGGCTGCTTGTGCCCGACGACGTGACGATCCGAATGTGGCGCGAAAACATCAAGGCCCAGGAGATTCTCAGCCTGTACAAGCCTGACGACGACCTCCTGATCCTCGACGGCATCCCGCGCAACGTGAACCAGGCGAAGATCATGGACGAGTACATCAACGTGCTCGAAGTGGTCCACCTCATCTGCTCGAACGAGGAAGAGATGTTCAGCCGCCTCCGCAAGCGCGCCCTGAAAGAGAACCGCGTGGACGATGCGCGCGAGGAGGTCATCCGCCGCCGGTGGAAGGTATACATGGACGAGACCAAGCCCGTCCTTGCGCACTACAGCCCCAGCATCATCAAGAACGTTGATGCCCTCGGGAGTCCCGCGAGCGTGCTCCAGCACATCCTGGAGCGCATCGTGCCGATCCAGGAGAAGCACTACCGCAATGTGCTGGGGTAAGACGCAGCGACGCGCCGGGGCCGGCGGTTCGCCTTCGCAAGGAGAGTGCATCAGCCGCGAGTTCTTGTCGGCGTCACTTCGGTGATTGCAATGCTTGGTGTCGCGACAACTACTTTGGGTATCACATGTGGGGCGGCGCCGACGGATTCGAGATTTCTCGCGGTGCGCGGCCTTCAACGCCGTTCGGTCGGCTTTGATGAACTCTGGGAGGCTGATCGCTCCGGCGTATACGTACGTTGGACGGATGCGTATAGCGTGTCCCATGTCGGCATCGTGACCGCGCGACACCATCTCGACACTGGCACAA